>JBPCMA010000083.1:0-23867 GCA_051002715.1 Caulobacteraceae bacterium | reverse complement strand
ACGAACAGCACCCGGCCACCGGAGGCGGCGACCTCGCGCACCTTCACCAGGGCCTGATGGAGAAGAGGCATGGTCTGGGAGAGGTCGATGATATGGATGTTGGCGCGGGCGCCGAAGATGTAGCGTTCCATCTTCGGATTCCAGCGATGAGTCTGGTGGCCGAAGTGAGCGCCCGCTTCCAGGAGCTGCCGCATGGTGAAATCGGGTAGCGCCATGAACCTGTTGTCCTTCTTCCGGTTCGTGCCTCCGCGAAACCAACCCCTCCCGAAGGAGGGGACCGGAACGGAAAAACGCGGGCCTTGACTCGCGCCTCGCCGAACGTCCGCGTGCGTGATGAGCCGGCAATAGAGGTGATCGCCCGGCAAGGCAAGGCGCCGAAACAAAGGATGCAGAAATCCGCGGAGCTCAATTTCGCCGAGGTCGTTGCGGCGCGTCTTTTCCCCACAGGGCCGCTTAGGGCGCCGGCAGCTCGGATCCGAGCGCCAAATCCCTCACACGTCTTCCAGCGCCGCCACGCCCGGAGCGACCTTCAGAGCTCCGCGGGCGGCTGGGTCGAGCTGATAGCGACCGGGGAGTTTCATCTCCACCTCGCGCCCTCCGGCGAAGGCGGCGACGAAGATTACCTCGCCACCACCGCTCGGCGCCGGCCTAAGGCGCGCGCTGAGAACATCCAGTTTGGCCACCGCGGGCGAGATATGGATGCGCAGACCGCCGGCGACCTGGTCGATGGCCCGTTCCAGCGGCTGGGCGTCGTCACCGAAGAAGCGAACCTCGCCATCACTGGCCTTGGTGCGAACGGTCAGAACGATCGCGTTGCCGGGCTCCAGGAGATCGCGGCGTCGGCGAAGGGCGTCGGGCGGAAAAAGCACCTCGTATTCGCCGGTGGGGTCGGAGAGGGAGACGAAGGCGAATTTCTCGCCGCTTCCGGTCGAACTGCGCTCCTGCCGGCGACGGACCACGCCCGCCATGCGAAAAGCCCCGGCTCCGGCCATCGTACCGGCCAGGGCGTCGATCAGAAAGGTGATGCGGTTGCGTCGCAGCACCCCCACCATGTCTTCCAGCGGGTGACCGCTCAGGTAGAAGCCGACGGCGGCCAGCTCCTCATCCAGCTTCTGGACCGGGTCCCACGGCTCGGCCCTCGGCAGGCGCGGACGGGCCGCCTCCGCCTGTTCGCCAAACAGGCTCTCCTGCGCCGAGAAACGGTCGGCGGCCTCGCTCTGGGCGTAGGCGATCAACGATTCGGCGCCGGCCACGATCTGCGCGCGGTTGGGGTGAATGGCGTCGAAGGCGCCGGCGCGCGCCAGACTCTCGAGAGCCCGCTTGTTGACATGCCGAGGATCGATCCGCTCGAGGAAATCGAACAGGTCGGCGAAACGCCCGCCGGCCTCGCGCACTTCGACGACGTGCGCCATGGCCTGCGCCCCGACGTTTCGCACCGCGCCGAGCGCATAGATCACCTGGCCGTCCGAGACCTCGAAATCCGCGCCGGAACGGTTTACGTCCGGGGGCAGGACGGCGACGCCCTGGCGTCTGGCGTCCTGGTAGAAAACCGCCAGCTTGTCGGTATTGGAGAGTTCCAGGTTCATGGAGGCGGCAAAGAACTCCACCGGCGCGTTGGCCTTGAGCCAGGCGGTCTGGTAGGCGATCAAGGCGTAAGGCGCGGCGTGGCTTTTGTTGAAACCATAGCCGGCGAACTTGGCCATCCGTTCGAACATGTCGGCGGCGGCGGCGGGCGACACCCCGTGGTCGGCCGCGCCGGAGAGGAACCTGACCCGCTGCCGGCCCATTTCCTCCTGATCTTTCTTGCCCATGGCGCGGCGAAGAAGATCGGCCTCACCCAGGGAATAGCCGGCCAGGATCTGGGCGATTTGCATTACCTGCTCCTGATAGACGATCACCCCGAACGTCTCGGCCAGGGCCGCCTCGAGGCCGGGAAGGATGACGACCGGGCGGCGGCCCATCTTGCAGTCCACATATTCGTCGATGGAATCCATCGGCCCCGGGCGATAGAGCGAGATCAGGGCGGTGATCTCCTCCACCGACGCGGGGCGCAGCTTGTGCAGCGTGTCGCGCATGCCCTGGCCTTCCATCTGGAAGACCCCAACGGTGTGGCCCGCGGCGATAAGGCGATAGGTGACCGCGTCGTCCAAGGGCAGCCGCTCCAGGGTCACGCCCGCGCCGCGCCGCTCCAGGTGCTTCACGGCGCGATGAATGATGGTCAGGGTCTTGAGGCCCAGAAAGTCGAACTTCACCAGCCCGGCGCTCTCCACCCACTTCATGTTGAACTGCGTCGCCGGCAGCGCGGCGCGGGGTTCGCGATAGAGCGGCGCGAGTTCGATGAGCGGACGGTCGGCGATGACCAAGCCGGCGGCGTGGGTCGAGGCGTTGCGATAAAGGCCCTCGAGCTGCAGGGCGATTTCCAGCACCTGGGCGACCGCCTCGTCGTCGCGCCGCGCCGCTTGCAGCCGAGGTTCGATTTCGATGGCCCGCGCCAGGGTCACGGGATGAGCCGGGTTGTTGGGGATCATCTTGGCCAGCCGGTCGACCTGGCCGAGCGGCAGTTGCATTACCCGGCCGACGTCGCGCAGGGCCGCGCGCGCCTGGAGGCTGCCGAAGGTAATGATCTGGGCCACCCGGTCGCGCCCGTAGCGATCCTGCACATAAGCGATCACCTCTTCCCGCCGCTCCTGGCAAAAGTCGATGTCGAAGTCTGGCATGGACACCCGCTCGGGGTTCAAAAACCGCTCGAACAGCAGGCCGAACCGCAGGGGATCGATGCCGGTGATGAGGAGCGACCAAGCCACCGCCGAGCCGGCCCCCGACCCTCGTCCCGGTCCCACTGGAATGTCGTGCGCCACGGCCCACTTCATGAAGTCCGAGACGATCAGGAAGTAGCCGGAAAAGCCCATCGACTGGATGACGCCGATCTCCCGCTCCAGACGCTCCCAGTAGGCCGGTTCGTCGCCATCGGGCGGCGGCGTCGCGGCGAGGCGGGCGCGCAGGCCTTCGCGGGCCTGCCGCGCCAACTCCTCCTCCTCGGAGCGGCCGGCGACGGTGGCGAAACGGGGCAGGATCGGCTCGCGCTTCTTGACCATGAAGGCGCAGCGACGGGCGATTTCCAGGGTGTTGTCGCAAGCCTCCGGCAGGTCGGCGAACAGCCGCCGCATGTCGGGCGCCGTCTTGAACCAATGTTCCGGCGTCACCCGGCGGCGATCCTCCTGGTCCACGAACGCGCCATCGGCAATGCAGAGCAGCGCGTCGTGCGCCCGCCAGGTTCGCGCCTCGGCGAAAAGGACGTCGTTTGTCGCCACCAGCGGCGCGTCGTTGGCGTAGGCCCAGGCCACCAGCCCAGCCTCGGCGATCGCCTGGCTGGCCAAGCCGTGGCGTTGCAACTCGACGTAGAAGCGGTCGGCGAACACGCGCTTCATCTCCGCCAAGGTCGCCGCGCCACCCTCGTCCCGGCCGGCCGCAAAGAGAGGATCCACCGGCCCGTCCGCCCCGCCGGAGAGCAGAATCAGACCCTCGGCATGCTCGGCGAGCTTGGCCCAGGCGACATGGGGGGGTTCGACCGCGTCGATTTCCAAAAAGGCGCAGGACGACAGAACGCAGAGATTGTGATAGCCGGTCTCGTTCTGGGCCAGCAGAACCACCGTCGGCGTCCGCGCCCAGCGCTGAGGCGCACCCTCCCCGATGCCGGTCACCGGCAGGGCGCAGCCGACAATCGGCTGGACCCCCGTCTCACGGGTGAGGACCGAAAACTCCAGGGCGCCGAAGAGGTTGGCCCGATCGGTCAGCGCCACCGCCGGCATGCCGCCCGCCGCCGCCAAGGCGCCGATGGCCTTGGCCTTGATCGCCCCCTCCAGCAGCGAATAGGCCGAGCGAACCCGCAGATGGACAAACCCCCCCGCCTCGACCGTCATGCCGCGCTCCTTGGCTTCAGCCCGACTCAGCCGGCGAACTGGGCGACCTGGCAGACCATCCAGACGAACCCGGCCACCGAAGCAAGGGCTAGCGACTCACGCGCGAAACGAATCATGGGGATAGTCCTCCAAGTTTATGCTTGAAGGTTTTATGTTCTTGTTTTGTTCCACAATCAAGGGGGAATCCGAAAGCCCGTGGCGACCGCCGTGTCAGCCCATCCGGTCTTCCAGATGATCCCCCACCCTGAGCGCGTTGGCGATGATGGTGAGGGTGGGGTTCACCGCGCCGATCGAGGGGAAGAAACTGGCGTCGGCGACGTAGAGGTTGTCCACCTCGTGCGCCTTGCAGTTCAGGTCCAGCGCCGACGAGACGGGATCGGGGCCGAAGCGGATGGTGCCGGCCTGATGGGCGGTGCCGCCGATGGGGATGTTCTTGCCCAGATAGAGCGAGCGTGGGAGCAGGTGCGGGTAGAGGTCCAGGGCGTCCAGCAGCCCCTCCAGCTTGGCTTTCAGGCGCCGGTGACCCTCCATGTTGCGCTCGGTCAGATCGAGGGTCACCCGCCCGTCGGCGCCCAAGGTGACGCGGTTGTCCGGATAGGGAAGATCCTCGCTCATCAGCCAAAATCCCATGGCGTGGCGGGCCATGACCTCGAAGGGCATTTCCGGCAGCCACTCCAGCCATGCCGGCAGGGCCTCGGCCTTGATCTGATCTGGGTGGGATTTGCCGAGCAGCTGGATGTGGCCCATCGGCCAGGGCCAGTCGGCGTCGCCGAAATAGAAGTCGTTCAGGCCCAGGGTCTTTTGGAACACCGTGTCGTTGACCTGGCGCGACAGGGCCATGAAGGCGGAGTTGTTGTGCCGCATGTAATGGCGGCCCACCACGCCCGAGCCGTTGGCCAGGCCGTTGGGATGGGCTTCGCTGGCCGAGCGCAGCAGCAGCAGGGCCGAGCTTAGCGCCCCGCAGGCCACCACCACGATATCGGCCTTGTAGACCTCCCGCGCCGCGCCACGCTGGACATGCACGCCGGTGACGTTCCGGCCGGTGGGATCGGTCTCCAGACGCTCCACGTAGGCGCCGGTCAGCAGGGTGAGATTGGGGTGGGCCTTCAGAGCGGGATCGACGCAGACGATCTGGGCGTCGGCCTTGCCGTTGGTAACGCACGGAAAACCGTCGAAGGCGTCGCAGCGGATACAGGGGCTGTGCGGCGCGACCCTGCCGTCGGTTTCGTCCAGCAAGACGCCCAGCGGCAAGGGGAAGGGATGATGGCCCTCGCGGACCAAGGCATCGTGGAGCTTTTGGACACAAACCTCGTTGGCCACCGGCGGATAAGGGTAGGGCCCGCTGGCCGGCGGCTCGGTGGGGTCGATCCCCCGCTCGCCGTGGACGTGGAATAGCGCCTCGGCGGCGGTGTAGTAGGGCTCGAAGTCGTCGTAGCTCAGGGGCCACGCCGGCGAAACGCCGCTGGCGTGGGCGACCTCGCCGAAGTCCTCGCGGCGCAGGCGGAACAGGGCCGCGCCAAAGACCTTACTGTTGCCGCCGACGAAGTAGTGCAGGCCGGGCTGGAAGGCCTTGCCATCGCGGTCGTACCAGGTCTCGTCGGCCTCATAGAGGCCGTCGACGAATACCGCCTTGGCGTCCCAGTTCAGGCGCGAGCGGGGCAGATAGCCGCCCCGCTCGAGGAGCAGTATCTTCTTGCCGCCACCCGCCAGTCGATGGGCCAACGCCCCGCCGCCCGGCCCCGAGCCGATGATGATGATGTCGTAGGCGGTGTCGGGGGTGGCGTCGGGCACGGCTGACTGTCTCGCGGCGGTTGAGCCATGGAACGCGGCGACGGCCAATTTGTTACCAGTCGGGGGAAAGGCGCCCACGAAATGGCAATCTTGAGCATCGCGCTACCCTGGCTGGCCCGCATTCTCCTGGTCGTGCTGTTTCCGTTCAGCGCCCTGGACAAGATTCTCGGCTGGAAAGGCGCGCTGGCCCAGGCCAATTCAAGCTTCGTGCCCGGCGGCCCGGCGCTGCTGGTCGCCGCCATCGTGGTCGAGGTCGTCGCGCCGATCTGCATCGTCCTGGCCTGGCATGACCGCTTGGCCGCCTTCGTCCTGGCGGGCTTTTGCGCGATAACCGCCCTGCTCTACCACGAGTTCTGGCGCTACGCCGACTTCTGGGCGCCCGGCGACAGCCGCGCGCGGAGCGAGTTCTGGGATTTCCTGAAGAACTTCGGGCTGGTCGGCGGCCTTTTGCTGGTGGTCATCGCGGCGCGTCCCGCGCCGCTGGCCTGGGTGATCGCACACCCGCTCTCCTCGACCCCAGTCTATGTCCAAGGATCCCAACCATGAATCCGCCTGAGCTCTTCTATTGGCACGTCTGGACGGACGAGGGTGGGGTAAGCCGTCAGACGCGGCGCCGGATCGAACCGTTCGACTTGGGCGCCATAGCCCAGGGCGCGGCGCCGCAGTGGCAACATAAGGAAGAAACGGCGGTCGCGGCGATCAACTTCAGCGTCCTTCCGGTGGGATGGACCGCCGACTGGCACGAAAACCCCAAGCCGCAGTGGATTCTGCCGCTGACCGGCCGCTGGTTCGTCGAGACCATGGATGGCCAGCGCGTGGAGATGGGGGCGGGCGAGCTTTCCCTTGGGGAAGATCAGGGAACCCAAGCCGACCCGGAAGGCCGCAAGGGCCACCTTTCGGGTGTGCTCGGCGAGACGCCGGTGAGGCTGATGATCGTGCAGCTTTCCAGGCCTCGGAAACCCTGACCGCGCCGTGGCCATGAACGACGCTGAAATCATCGATCCGCGTTTCTTCGCCTATGTGATGAGCAACGCGCCGCTCCAAAAGCTGGCCGAAGGGTTCGCCTGGCTGGAAGGGCCGGTGTGGTTCGCCGACCAGGGAGCGCTCCTCTTCAGCGATATCCCCAACAATCGGGTTATGCGCTGGAGCGAGGCCGGCGCGGTCGAGACATTTCGCCAGCCGTCCCGCTTCGCCAACGGCCAGACGCGCGACCGTCAGGGGCGCCTGATCTCCTGTTCGCACCAGGACCGCTGCCTCTATCGCACCGAGTACGATGGAAACCTGACCGTGCTGGCCGCTCGTTTCGACGGCAAGCGGCTCAATTCGCCCAACGACGTGGTGGTCAAGTCCGACGACACCGTCTGGTTCACCGACCCCCCCTACGGGATCATGACCGACTATCAGGGTTTCAAGGCGGAGGCGGAACTGCCCGCCAACGTCTATCGCCCCGATCCCAGGTCGGGCGAGCTGACCGTCGTGGCGGGCGATTTTCAAGGCCCCAACGGGCTGTGCTTCTCGCCCGACGAGACGCGACTCTACGTGACCGAGACCGGGGGGATGTTCGATCCCGAGCCGCTGCAACACATCCGGGTTTTCGATCTTTCCGCCGACGGCGCCCGCCTCGCGCGGGGCCGGGTCTTCCACAAGATCGATCCGGGCGCGGCGGACGGCGTCCGATGCGACGAGGACGGCAATATCTGGAGCAGCGCGGCCGACGGCGTCCATTGCATCGCGCCGTCCGGCGAATTGATGGGCAAAATTCTCGTCCCTTCCCTGGTCTCCAACCTCACCTTCGGCGGGCGCGCCGAAAGCCGCCTCTTCATCTGCGCTTCGCACACCCTCTACGCCATCTATCTCAATCGCCGGGGCGCGCGGGCGACGTGACGGCCCTTCGCCTTTCGCGCGTCCTATTGCCCGTCGCCGATCTGGCGCGGACCGAGCGCTTCTATCGCCAGGCCTTGTCCTTCGCGGCGTTGGCGAATGCAGAAACGGCCGCCGCCTCGTCCGCGACCCTGCGCCTGGGCGCGCAAATCATCGAACTCGTCGCCCACCAGCCGCCGGGGGCGCCCTATCCGGCCGACAGCCGGTGCATCGACCTGTGGTTCCAGCATCTCGCCATCGTGGTCGCCGACATGGGCGCGGCCTACGCCCAGCTTCGCGCGTTCGGCGATTTTACCGCCATCACCGAGGGCGGCCCGCAAGCCTTGCCGCCGGCCAGCGGATCGGTGGGGGCTTTCAAATTCCGCGACCCCGAAGGCCATCCCCTGGAACTGTTGTATTTTCCGCCGGCGACCGCGCCGCCGCGATGGCGTGGGCCGCCGCCCGGCGCCCTCTTCCTCGGCATAGATCATTCGGCGATCACCGTGGCCGACACGGCGGCGAGCGTCGCCTTTTACGAGGAACGCCTCGGCCTGACCGTCACCGCCCGCTCGCTGAACCGGGGCATCGAACAGGAGCGCCTGGACGACGCGCCGGGCGCCGTCGTCGAAGTCACCGCCCTCTCCCCCGCCGAGGCGGCCAGCCCGCACGTCGAACTCCTCCGCTATCGCGAACCGGCCGGCGGTCGCCCGATGCCCGCCGGCGGCCAGGACAGCGACATCGCCGCCACGCGCCTGATCTTCGAAGGCGGACGCGGCGGCCCCGAGCCTGTCCCGATCGGGTCCTATCAACCCGATCGGGATAAACAGGCTCTGACTCAAACATTCGAGCGCTTTCAAACCGCAAAAGCGGTCCCCGCTCTTGCGGAAAGCGCTCTGCGCGACCCCGACGGCCACCGGCTGGCGCTCACGCCGGCCGGCTGAACCGGGCGGCCAGGGGGGCGAAGGTGGTGGCCTGGACCACGACTGAAAAGATCACCACGGCGAAGGTGGTCGAGAGGATCAGTTCACGGGCGGGTCCCGGCGGTACGCTCAAGGCCAGGGCGAGCGACAGCGCTCCGTGCAGGCCGCCCCAGGCAAGGATCGGGCTCGCCCCGCGTTCCCCTTGCCTTCGGGCCAAAAACGCGCCCCACGGAAAGACCACGCCGAGGCGGGTGGCCAACACCAGGGCCACGGCGCAGGCCCACAGGCCGGCGAGGCTGGCGTTGAAGGGGATCACCAGGAGTTCCAGGCCCAGGAGAAGGAAAAGAAGGGCGTTCAGAATCTCGTCGATCAGCGTCCAGAAGGCCCTGATATACCGGCGGGTGGTGTCGCTCGTCGCGGTATGAGAGGCGGCGGCCCCGATGAGGAGTCCGGCGACCACCGCGGCGATCGGGCCGCTGAGACGCAGGTTCTGGGCCAGGGCGTAGGCCCCGGTGGCGAGAGCCAGGGTAAGACAGACTTCGACCGCATAGTCATCGATCGCGCGCATCGCGCCGATCGCCACCAAGCCCAGGGCAAGCCCCACCGCCCCTCCCCCCGCGGCCGCGACGGCGACGTTCCCCAACACCGTCAACGGATGGACGGCGCCGCCCCCGGTTGCGACGCTCAACGCCGCGGTGAAAACCACGATGCCGACGCCGTCGTTGAACAGCGCCTCGGCCTGCAGGACGGTCTCCAATGTCTTCGACAGTTTGCCGTGCCGCACCGTGGCGAGCACCGCGATGGGATCGGTCGGGCTGATCAAGGCGCCGAAGACAAACGCCCACGGCGCCGGCAATCCTAAGCCAAGCCACCGGGCGGTCAGCCAAAGGCCGCCCCCCACGATGAAGGTCGAGGCCAATACGCCGAGCGTCGCCAGGGTCCATACCGAAAGCCGCCGCCGCCGCAATTCGGCGAGGTCGACCTGCATCGCGCCGGCGAACAGCAGGAAGGCCAGCATGTAGCCCAGGACGGTGCGCGGAAAATCGATGCCGCCGAGAACGCGGACGACCTCGTTGACCCGGGGCTCGCCCGGCCAGGCGGCGCGCATAAGGAGAAGGCCGCCCGCGCCTATCGCGCCAGCCAGGACCATGACGGTGGCGCTCGGCAGGCGCAGGAACTTGACGTTCAGCCAGCCCGCCGCGCCGACCAGGGTGAGGAATATGGCCGTCAAGTCGAAGCCGCTCATCCCCCCGATCATCATGGGTGAATTAACGAAGGCGCGCCTTAGCCGGCGATGCTCGCCGTATCGACCTTGAAGCCAGGCCCCATTGTCGAGGATAGGCTGACGCGCTTGACATAGGTTCCCTTGGCCCCGGAAGGCTTGGCGCGGGCCAGGGCGTCCATCAGGGCCTTGACGTTGGCGGCGATGGCCTCGTCGGTGAAGCTGGCCTTGCCGACCCCGGCGTGGATGATGCCCGACTTTTCGGTCCGAAACTCGATGGCGCCGCCCTTGGCGTCCTTGACCGCCTGGCCGACATTGGGCGTGACGGTGCCGACGCGCGGATTGGGCATCAGGCCGCGCGGCCCCAGGATCTTACCCAGTCGCCCGACCAGGGCCATCATGTCGGGGGTGGCGATCACCCGGTCGAACTCCATGAAGCCGCCCTGGATGCGCTCCACCAAATCCTCGGCCCCGACGACTTCCGCGCCGGCCGCCTTGGCTTCCTCCGCCTTGGCGTCCTTGGCGATGACGGCCACGCGCACGTCGCGCCCGGTGCCCGACGGCAGGGAGACGACGCCGCGCACCTGCTGGTCGGCGTGGCGCGGATCGACCCCCAGATTGACCGCGATTTCCACGCTTTCGTCGAACTTGGCGGTGGCATTGGCCTTGACCAGTTTGACGGCCTCGGCAAGACCGTGGGTGGCGTGGCGATCGCCGGTGTGGGCCTGAACTCTCTTGGTTTGATTGGTCACGGTCAGGCCTCCACCACGCGAAGGCCCATGGCGCGGGCCGAACCTTCGATGATCCGGGCCGCCGCCTCGATGTCGTTGGCGTTGAGATCCTTCATTTTAGCCTGGGCGATTTCGCGCAGTTGAGCTCTGGTCACGCTGCCCACCGTCTCGCGGCCGGTCTTGCCCGAGCCGGATTTCAGGCCAACGGCCTGTTTGAGGAAATGGGTGGCCGGCGGCGTCTTGGTGACGAAGGTGAAGCTCTTGTCCTGATAGACGGTTATCACCGTCGGCAGGGGCGTCCCCTTCTGAACATTTTCGGTTCTAGCATTGAATTCCTTGCAGAAACCCATGATGTTCACACCCCGCTGGCCGAGCGCCGGCCCGATCGGCGGGGAAGGCGTGGCGGTCCCGGCGGCCACCTGCAGCTTGATGTAACCCAGAATCTTCTTGGCCATGATCTCCTCTCATCGCCGGCTATCCGGCGGTTGGGGCCGTGGTGCGGGGTGGCGCCTCTCCCACGGATTTGAAAAGCGGAGCGCGGACATCCTGTCCGCACCCACGAAAAACATGCGGGCTGGAAGCCCGCGCTCCTAACTCGTCTTCTCCACCTGCGAATATTCCAGTTCGACCGGCGTGGCGCGGCCGAAGATCGAGACGGTGACGCGCAGGCGGGCGCGGTCTTCGTCGACCTGCTCGACCGAGCCGTTGAAGCTGGCGAACGGGCCATCGGTGACGCGGACGGCCTCGCCGATCTCGAAGGTGATGGTGGGCTTGGGCCGCTCGACCCCCTCCTCGATGGCCCCGATGATGCGGGCGACCTCGCGCTCGGTGACCGGCATGGGCTTGGAGCCCGACCCCAGAAAACCCGTCACCTTGGGAGTATTCTTGACCAGGTGATAGGCCTCGTCGGAGAGGTCCATCTTCACCAGGACATAGCCGGGAAAGAACTTGCGTTCGGCGTTGATCTTGCGGCCGCGGCGGATCTCGATCACGTCCTCGGTGGGAACCAGGATCTCCGAAAAGCTGTCGTCCAACCCCTGGCTGTGGGCCTGCTCGCGGATGCTCTCGGCCACCTTCTTCTCGAAATTCGAGTAGGCGTGGACGATGTACCACTTGTGGTCGGGGTTGACGGCGTGGGGCTGGGCGTCGGTCATCTCGCGGTCCCGCCTGCTATGCGCCGGCCAGTTTGAGGACGGCGCCGATCATCAGGTTCATGACCGCGTCGACGCCGAAAAAGAACAGGGCGGTCATGATGACCATGATGCCGACCATCACCGAGGTGATCCAGGTCTCCTTCCAGCTCGTCCATGTAACCTTGCGCGCTTCGGCGCGCACCTCGCGCAGGAACTGGATCGGCCCCACGCGCTTCTTCGCCGGGGCCGAAGGCGCGCCGCCGGCCGCCGCCGCCAGAGGGGTGCGGCGGCGCAGCGTGGTCTGAACGATGCCTTGATCCTTGGCCATGTCGGCCCTTCAACTCTCTTTCTTGGTTCAGCCGGCCGCGCCCGGTTGCGGCGTGGAAGCCTGGAACGGGCGTGTGGCAGGAGTGGGGGGACTCGAACCCACGACCCTCGGTTTTGGAGACCGATGCTCTACCAGCTGAGCTACACTCCTTCGATGCGGCCCGCTCCATAGCACAAAGCGGCGCCGCCGCCCGTCATCTTTGTTGGACGCCGGGCCGATCGCCTATTCGACGATCTTGACCACCACGCCCGATCCGACGGTGCGACCGCCCTCGCGGATGGCGAAGCGCAGCTTTTCCTCCATGGCGATCGGCGTGATCAGCTCGATGTCCAGCTCGGCGTTGTCGCCGGGCATGATCATCTCGACGCCTTCCTTGAGCTTGATGATGCCGGTCACGTCGGTGGTGCGGAAATAGAACTGCGGGCGGTAGTTGGTGAAGAACGGCGTGTGACGGCCGCCCTCGTCCTTGGTGAGGATATAGGCCTCGGCGGTGAACTTGGTGTGCGGGGTGATCGAGCCGGGCTTGCACACCACCTGGCCGCGCTCGACGTCCTCGCGCTTGGTGCCGCGCAACAGGACCCCGACATTGTCGCCGGCCTGGCCCTGATCAAGCAGCTTGCGGAACATCTCGACGCCGGTGCAGATGGTCTTCTGGACCGGGCGGATGCCGACGATCTCGACTTCCTCGCCGACCTTGACGACGCCCCGCTCGACCCGGCCGGTGACCACGGTGCCGCGGCCAGAGATGGAGAACACGTCCTCCACCGGCATCAGGAAGGGCAGGTCCACCGGGCGGTCGGGCTGGGGAATGTAGGAATCCACCGCCGCCATCAGTTCGACCACGGTGTTTTCACCAATCTCGGGAGTCTTGCCTTCCAGGGCGGCCAGGGCCGAACCCTTGACGATCGGAATGTCGTCCCCGGGGAATTCGTAGCTGGAGAGCAGCTCGCGCACCTCCATCTCGACCAGTTCAAGCAGCTCCTCGTCGTCGACCATGTCGACCTTGTTCATATAGACCACCAGGGCCGGCACGCCGACCTGGCGGGCTAGCAGGATGTGTTCGCGGGTCTGCGGCATGGGGCCGTCGGCGGCGGACACCACCAGGATGGCGCCGTCCATCTGGGCCGCGCCGGTGATCATGTTCTTCACATAGTCGGCGTGGCCGGGGCAGTCGACGTGCGCGTAGTGGCGGTTCTTGGTCTCATATTCCACGTGCGCGGTGTTGATGGTGATGCCGCGCGCCTTCTCTTCGGGCGCGGCGTCGATGTCGGCGTATTTCATGATCGTGGCGCCGCCCGTCTTGGCCAACACCGTGGTGATCGCCGCCGTCAGAGTCGTCTTGCCATGGTCGACGTGACCGATGGTGCCGATATTGCAATGCGGCTTGTTGCGTTCGAACTTTGCCTTGGCCATGTCTCTCTAGCTCCAGCCCGAAGCGGGCTTTTCTGCGGGTTTCGGGTTTGTCTTATGCGTATTTCTTGACCACCTCGTCGGCCACCACTTGCGGCACGGCCTCGTAGTGGTCGTAGTCCATGTGGAAGTTGGCGCGGCCCTGACTCATGGACCTTAGCGTGTTCACATAGCCGAACATATTGGCCAGGGGCACCATGGCGATGATCACCTGGGCGTTGCCCCGCTGATCGGTGCCCTGGATCATGCCGCGCCGCGAGTTCAGGTCGCCGATAACGTCGCCGACGTAGTCCTCCGGAGTTGTCACTTCAACCTTCATGATCGGTTCGAGAAGTTTCGGCCCCCCCTTCTCGCGAAGCTCGCGGAAGGCGGCGCGGGCGGCGATCTCGAAGGCCAGAACGCTGGAGTCCACATCGTGATAGTCGCCGCCGGTCAAGGTGGCCTTGAAGTCGATCACCGGAAAGCCGGCCAGCAGGCCGTTTTCCTTGGCCGACGCCAGCCCCTTCTCGACCCCGGGCACGAATTCGCGCGGCACATCGCCGCCGACCACCTTGGATTCGAACTCATAACCCGCGCCCGCCTCGCTCGGCTCGAAGGTCAGCTTGATGCGCGCGAACTGGCCCGAACCGCCGGTCTGTTTCTTGTGGGTGTAGTCGATGTCGGCCCGCCGCCCGAGGGTCTCGCGATAGGCGACCTGTGGCTGGCCGATGTTGGCCTCGACCTTGTAGGTGCGCTTCAGGATATCGACTTTGATGTCCAGGTGCAGCTCGCCCATTCCCTTGAGGATGGTCTGCCCGCTTTCCTGGTCGGTGGAGACGCGGAAGGTCGGGTCCTCGGCGGCCAGTTTCTGCAGGGCCACGCCCAGTTTCTCCTGGTCGGCCTTGGAGCGCGGCTCGATGGCGATCTCGATGACCGGATCGGGAAAATCCATCTTGTCGAGCAGGATCGGCGAGCGGGAAGGATCACACAGAGTGTCGCCGGTGCGCGTGTCCTTGAGGCCGGCCAGGGCGACGATGTCGCCGGCGAAGGCCTCCTTGATGTCTTCGCGGTTGTTGGAGTGCATCAGCAGCATCCGACCCACCCGCTCCTTCTTTTCGCGCGAGGAATTCAAGAGGGCCATGCCGCTTTCGAGCTTGCCCGAATAGATGCGGCAGAAGGTGAGCGAGCCGACGAACGGGTCGTCCATGATCTTGAACGCCAGCACCGAGAGGGGTTCGTCGTCGGCGGCCCGGCGCGCCACCGGCTCGCCGGTCTTGTAGTCGAGTCCGGGGGTGGGCGGAATATCCACCGGCGAGGGCAGATATTCCACCACCGCGTCCAACAATGGCTGGACGCCCTTGTTCTTGAACGCCGAGCCGCACAGCACCGGATAGAAGGCGCCGGTGAGCACCGCCTTGCGCAGGCACTTGTTGAGCACCTCGGCCGGCGGCTCCTCGCCGTTCAGGTAGGATTCCATCGCCTCGTCGTCGAGTTCGACCGAGTTTTCGACCATGAAGTGGCGAGCCTCGTTGGCGGCGGCCTTCAGGTCGGCAGGAATGTCCTCGTCGTGATAGTTGGCCCCCAGGCCCTCGCTCTCCCAGACCACCGCCTTCATGCGGACCAAGTCGATGATCCCCTTGAAGGTGGCCTCCGAACCGATCGGCAGCTGGATCGGCACCGCCTTGACCCCCAGGCGGTCGCGGATCGACTCGACGCACTTTTCGAAGTCGGCCCCGATCTTGTCCATCTTATTGACGAACACGATGCGCGGCACGTCGTAGCGGTCGGCCTGGCGCCACACCGTCTCGGTCTGCGGCTCGACGCCCTGATTGCCGTCCAGCACCGCGACGCAGCCGTCCAGCACGCGCAGGGACCGCTCGACCTCGATGGTGAAATCCACGTGGCCCGGGGTGTCGATGATGTTGAGGCGCTTGCCGTTCCACATGGCGGTGGTGGCGGCGGAGGTGATGGTGATCCCCCGTTCCTGTTCCTGCTCCATCCAGTCCATGGTCGCCGCGCCGTCGTGGACTTCGCCGATCTTGTGGCTCTTGCCGGTGTAGTAGAGGATCCGCTCGGTGGTCGTGGTCTTGCCGGCGTCGATGTGCGCCATGATGCCGAAGTTTCGATAGTCCTTGATGTCGGTGGTGCGAGGCATGGTGGCGTTCTTGCAAGTGTGCTTGCGTCGGCGGGCCGACGATGAAGCGGGCGCGGTCTAACTCAAACCGCTCGCGGCGAGAAGGGTGTTTAGGAAGCGGAAGGCCTATATGGGCGCCTACCAGCGGTAATGCGAGAAGGCGCGGTTGGCTTCGGCCATCTTATGGGTGTCTTCGCGCTTTTTCACCGCCGAGCCGCGGTTGTTGGAGGCGTCGAGCAGTTCGCCCGCCAGCTTTTCGGTCATGGTGTTCTCGCCGCGCTTGCGCGCCGCGGTGACCAGCCAGCGGATGGCCAGGGCGCGGCGGCGGTCGGGGCGGACCTCCACCGGCACCTGATAGGTGGCGCCGCCGACCCGGCGGGAACGGACCTCCACCGACGGCGAAACGTTCTCGAGCGCCGAGTGAAAGGTCTCGAGCGGCCCCTGGTCGCGGCGCTTGGCCTCGATGAGATCGAAGGCGCCGTAGATGATGTTCTCGGCGACGGCTTTCTTGCCCTCGTACATCACGTAATTCATGAACTTGGTGAGCACGAGGTCGCCGAATTTCGGGTCGGGGAGGACATCGCGCTTCTCGGCGCGGCGGCGGCGGGACATTGTGGGCTAGTTCCTTATTTGGGCCGCTTGGCACCATAGAGCGAACGGCGCTGCCGGCGGTCCTTGACCCCCTGGGTGTCGAGCACGCCGCGCAGGATGTGGTAGCGGACGCCGGGAAGGTCCTTCACCCGGCCGCCGCGGATCAGGACCACCGAGTGCTCCTGCAGGTTGTGGCCTTCGCCGGGAATGTAGCACACCGCCTCGATGCCGGAGGTCAGGCGCACCTTGGCGACCTTGCGCAGCGCCGAGTTCGGCTTCTTGGGCGTCACCGTATAGACGCGGGTGCACACGCCGCGCCGCTGTGGCGAGCCCTTGAGCGCCGGGACCTTGTTGCGCGGAGCCTTGCTCACGCGCGGCTTGCGGATCAGTTGGTTGACGGTGGGCATCGCCTCTTTCGTTCGTCGTTCAAATGTCTCGCGCCACGTTTCGACGGCGCCCGATAAACACCAAACCGCGCCGAACCGCCCGTCGCGAGCTCGGCGCGTTCGCCCGCCAAGGGGGCGTCAGGATTCATCGGGCCGTCGGCGCGGCCTGGATAAGGAGCGCGGGTGATACGCGCCGAGCCGCCCGCCGTCAACAACGGCGGCGCGAAGCCAATTCAACTTCCGACGCGCACATCCCCCGAGCCGGCCACGTGCTTGACGACCGGGCCGGTCACCCGCGCCACGGTGACATCGCCCGAGCCGGCGATGCTGGCGGAAAGGCTCTGGGCCACGCCGCCGAAGCTCACATCGCCCGAGCCGGCCACAGAGACGTCCATGTCGGTGACTTGGCCGCCGCGGGCGCGTACATTGCCCGAGCCGGCCACCCGGATCCGCAGGGAGCCGTTCACCTGGCCCGCCTGGATGTCACCCGATCCGGACGTTCCGGTGGAAAGGCCGTTGGCAAACCCCCGCGCCGAAATGTCTCCCGAACCGGAAAGCCTCAGGTCGCCGGAGCCGGCCGCCCCGGCGCGGGTGTCGCCCGACCCGGAGATGCGCACCCGCAGAGGGCCGGTCACGTCCGCCACCGTCCAGTCGCCGCAGCCGGCGTTGCCCAGATCGACGCTGGCGGCCCGGCCCACCACCCCGAACACCGCTCCCGAGGCGCCGGCTCGGACGTCCATCGGCGTATGGATCACCAGTTGCGGCATGTCGCCGTAGCCCACGTCGCCAACGCCCCACACACTGACATGCGGCCGGCCCAGCCGCGAGCCACAGCCGCGCAGGCGCATTCCGACATCGCCTTCCACCACCAGGTCGCCGCCGATCCGGCTGATCCGAAGCGGCAGGCGCGGATTGGTCCTGATCACCGTGATCGCGACGTCCGGCCGGTTCTCCGGGATGATCGTCACCCGCGCCACGGCGTGGCGGATCTCCACCGACGGCGCGGCCGCAACCGCACCCGCAGCGACCACCGCGCTCGCCATCACCGCCAGGGCCAAGATTGTTCGCATCGCCATTCCTCCCAATCGAAGGGGCGAAGCTAACGCGGCGCGCGGCGCGCGGCAGCTTAATTCGCGGTCACGTTCCGCGGGCTGGAGCGGGTAGCGGGAATCGAACCCGCATATTCAGCTTGGAAGGCTGCTGCACTACCATTGTGCTATACCCGCGCGGCGGTCTGGGGCCGCTTCTCTTAAAGAACCGCGTGGTGGGGGAAGCAGGACTCGAACCTGCGAAGGCGTACGCCAGCGGATTTACAGTCCGCCCCCTTTGCCGCTCGGGACATTCCCCCAGCGCGTGTTCTTCAATAAAGACCCGCGTCGGGCGCCCTCGCGAGGGCCCAAAAACGGAGGGCGTCTTATAGTGGCCTCGCATCGCCGGCGCAACGACCGCTCCGAGCCCGCCGGCCGGTGGTCGCCATCGCCGCCGCCTCGCGCCGGGCCGCGCCGACGCCGCCGTCCCGACGAGGGCCAGTCGCAATGGCTGTGGGGCTGGCACGCCGTCGTCGCCGCCCTGGAGAATCCGGCGCGGGGTCCGGCGACGCGTCTGCTGGCCAGCGCCGAGCGCGGCCGCGCGCTGACCGGGCTGTTCGGCCCGGACCTGGCCGTGGAGATCGCCGACCCGGCCGCCATCGGCCAGGCCCTGCCCGCCGGCGCGGTCCACCAGGGCGTGGCCCTGCGCGCGCCGCTCATCGAGCCGGTCGCTCTGACCGATCTGGCGGCGCCGGCGCGGGGCCTCATCCTGATGCTCGATCAGGTCACCGACCCGCAAAACCTCGGCGCCATCTTCCGCAGCGCAGCGGCCTTCGGCGTTCGCGGCGTGATCGTCCAGGACCGCCACGCCCCCGCCCTCACCGGCGCCCTGGCCAAGGCGGCGGCCGGGGCGGTGGACAAGATCCCCCATGCGCGGGAGACCAATCTGTCTCGGGCGCTGGAGCGTCTGGGGACCCTCGGCTGGCGCTGCGTGGGCCTGGACGGCGCGGCCGAGCGCGACCTCGCCGAGGTGCTGGACGGCGCCCCCACGGTGCTGGTCGTGGGCTCCGAAGGCGAGGGCCTGCGCCGCCTGGTGCGCGAACACTGCGAGGTTCTGGCGCGCATCCCCATGCCGGGCGGCTTCGAGAGCCTGAACGTGGCCGCGGCGGCGGCGGTGGCGCTCTACGAGGCCGGAGGGCGGCGGCGTTGAGCATCCCGGCCGCACCCGCCATGGCCGGCCTCGTTTCCCATTGGATCGGACCGGCGACCGTCTTCTTCCAGGTGGTGCTGATCGATCTCACCCTCGCCGGCGACAATGCGATCGCGGTGGGCATGGCGGCGGCGGGACTGAGGCGCGAGCAACAGCGCCGCGCCATCGTGCTGGGCCTGGCCGCGGCGGTGGTGATGCTGTGCGGCTTCGCCCTGATCGCGGTATGGCTGTTGAGGCAGGTCGGCCTGCTGCTGGCCGGCGGCCTGGTGCTGCTGTGGGTGTGCTGGCGCATGTGGCGCGACCTGCGGGCGCAGGGGCGGGAGCGGGAGGCGATCAGCGAGGCGGCCCTGGAAGGCCACCCCCTGCCGGCGACCGGGCCGCCGACCACCCTGCTGCGCGCCCTGATCCAGATCCTGATCGCCGATGTCTCCATGTCGCTGGACAATGTGCTGGCCGTGGCGGGGGCGGCGAAGGATCACCCCCAGGTTCTGGTGTTCGGCCTGGTTCTCTCCATCACACTGACCGGTTTCGCCGCCGGCTGGATCGCCCGGTTCCTCCACAAGGTTCCCTGGCTGGGCTACCTGGGCCTCGCCATGGTGCTCTATGTGGCCGGCCACATGATCTGGCAGGGCGCGTGGCAGGTGGCGGGGCGGTTTTAGCCTTCAGGGCGCGCCGCCGAAGCGCTTGGCCCAGGTCTCGATGTCGGTGGCCTCGATCTTCCTGAACAGTACATCCGGAACGGCGATCGCGCGCCCGGCCTCCAGCCGGTTCAATTCCGCTCGCCCGTCAAGCGACGGCCACGGGGCGGGATAGGCCTCGCCCACCGCGGCGGCGATCTTTTCGGCGGCGAAGGGAATGACCGGCGCGCCGACGGCGGCGTAGAGGGCGACCAGGTTGATCGCGGTGCGCACGATGGCGGCGGCTCTGGCCGGATCGGTCTTGATCGCGGTCCACGGCGCGGCGGTCTGCAGGTATTCGTTGCCGACCACCCAAAGGCCCCGCAGGGCCTGAGCGCTTTTCCGGACCTCGATAGCCTCGAACTGGGCGGTGAGGTCGGCGAGGCGGGTCGAAACGTCGGCGTAGAGGGCCACCTCCAGGGGACCGGGTTCGCCCCCGGCCGGGATCACCCCCTCGAACCGCGCCTCGCAGAATTTCATCACCCGGTTGACGAAGTTGCCGAGCACGTCGGCGAGGTCGCGGTTGACCGAGGAGACGAGTTGGTCCCAGGCGAAGGCGCTGTCGGCGTGTTCGGGCGCGTTGGCGGTCAGGTGCCAGCGCCAGCAGTCGGGCGGCAAAATCTCCAGGGCCGCGTCGAGAAAGACGCCGCGCCGCTGGGAGGTCGAGAACTTTTCGCCGTACCAGTTGAGGTGGTTGAAGGCCTTGAGCACGTCCACGCTCTTCCACGGCTCGCCCGAGCCCAGCAGGGTGGCCGGGAAGTTGACGGAATGGAAGGCGACATTGTCCTTGCCCATGAACTGCACGTAGCGGACATCGGCCGCCCCCTCGTCGGTCCGCCACCAGCCGCGCCAGTCGCCGCCCGTGGCGTCGGCCCATTCCTGGGTGGCGGCGATGTATTCGATGGGCGCGTCGAACCACACGTAGAACACCTTGGTCTCGAAGCCGGCGCGCGGTTGACTCCGGCGCAGCACCGGCACGCCCCAGGCCAGATCGCGGGTGATCCCGCGGTCGATCAGGCCCTCGTCCAGATGCTTGTAGGCGATGGAGCGAGCGAGGGTCGACCACTCCGCCTTGCTGTCGACCCACGCGCGAATCCGCCCCTCCAGCCGGCTTTGCAGCAGGTAGAGGTGGCGGGTTTCGCGAACCTCCAGGTTGCGGGAGCCGGAAACGACCGAATAGGGATCGATCAGGTCGACCGGGTCGAGCAGGGAATTGCAGTTGTCGCACTGGTCGCCCCGCGCCTTCTCGTAGCCGCACACCGGGCACGTTCCCTCGATGTAGCGGTCGGGAAGGAATCGTTTGTCGTCGATCGAATAAATGAGCCTGTCCAGGCGCTCCTCGATCAGGTCGCCATCTTCCAGCACGTCGGCGAAATGCTGGGTCAGGCGGGCGTTCTGGGGCGAGGAGGAGCGCCCGAACCAGTCCCAGGAAAGGCCGAAGCCCCGCCCGATGTCGTGCTGCGATCGGTGCTGTTCCTCGCAATAGGTGAAGACGTCCTGACCCGCCTCGGCGGCCGCCAACTCCGCCGGGGTGCCGTGCTCATCGGTCGCGCAGACGTAGAGCACCGTGTGGCCCCGCGCGCGCTGGAAGCGGGCGTGGATATCGGCCGGCAGCATCGACCCGGCCAGGGTGCCCAGGTGCTTGACGCCGTTGATATATGGCAGGGCGGAGGTGATCAGGACGCGGGCCATGGAGCGGGGCTATAAGGCGCCGGGCGCGGTTTTCCCAAATGGCCGGGATGACACGGCGCATGGGCTTTCATCCGTCCGCCGTTCGCGGCCGCCGCCACCTCGATCGCTTCGCTGCCGCCCTGCGGGCGAGCCCCAATGGTTGGTCATTGACCGGATGAACGTTCCGCAGCCAAGGTGGGCGCGCATGGCTTCGAAATCGGCGACAAGAGACACACCGCGAGACCCGGCGATGGGGAGGGCGGCCCCGCGCGCCCGCCGTTCCCGATCGCGAAAGGCCCCCGCGCCCCTGATCGTCGGCATCGGCGCCTCGGCCGGCGGCCTGGACGCCTTCAAGAGCTTTCTCGCCAACGCGACGCCCGGCGGCGGCGTGGCTTTCGTGCTGGTCCAACACCTGTCGCCCGCCCACAAGAGCCTGCTGGCCGAACTGCTGGGCGAGGCGACATCGATGACCGTAATCGAGGCGTCCGACGGGACGAAGGTCGAGACCGACACGGTGTTCGTCATTCCCCCCGACGCCACCATGACGATCGTCGGCGGCCGCCTCGAAATCTTGCGCCCCGCCCCGCCGCGCGATCGACGCCGGCCGATCGACACCTTCTTCCTCTCGCTCGCCGAGGACCAGGGGGAGAACGCCGTCGGTGTCATCCTGTCGGGAACGGGGAGCGACGGCTCGCTGGGCGTGGCGGCGATCAAGGAAAAGGGCGGCCTGACCCTCGCCCAGGCCGAGTTCGACCATCACGCCCTGCCCGGGATGCCGCTGAGCGCCACGGCCACCGGCCAGGTCGACGAGGTGCTGTCGGTCGAGGCCATGCCCGCCAGGATCGTGGCCCACGCGCGGCATCTGGCCGGCGTGGCCGGCAGCAAGGACGGCGAGGGGACCCGGCAGGATACGGCTTCGCATCTCGCCGCCATCATGACGGCTCTGCGGGCGCGCAGCGGCCACGATTTCGGCCAGTACAAGGAAAAAACCCTGGTCCGCCGTCTCCAGCGGCGGATGCAGGTGCTGCAACTGGACACCCCGGCGGCCTATGTGACGCGGCTGCGCGAGCAGCCCGAGGAACTGGACCTGCTGTTTCGCGAACTCCTGATCGGGGTGACGCAGTTCTTTCGCGATCCGGCGGCGTTCGAAGCCCTGGCCTCGAGAGTGTTGAATCCTCTGGCGGCCGGCAAGGGGGCGGACGACGAGATCCGCATCTGGGTCCCCGGCTGCGCCACCGGCCAGGAAGCCTTCACCATCGCCATGCTGCTGCGCGAGGCCATGGACGGCCGTCGGCCCCGGCCCACGGTGCAGATCTTCGGCACCGATATCGACGAGCGGGCCATCGCGACGGCTCGGGCCGGCCGCTATCGCAAACCCGTGGCGGGCCTCTCGCCCGAGCGCGTCGAACGCTGGTTCACCCAGGATGGCGACAGCCTGTGCGTGGTCCCCGATATCCGCCAGATGTGCGTGTTCTCGGCCCACAACCTCATCAAGCACCCGCCGTTTTCCAGGCTCGATCTGATCTCCTGCCGCAACCTGCTGATCTATTTCACCGCCGACTTGCAGGATCGGTTGATGCGCACTTTCCACTACGCGCTCAAGCCGGGCGGGCGGCTGTTCTTGGGTTCGTCGGAATCGGTGACCCGGGCCACCCGGTTGTTCGCCAATCAGGACAAGAAGCACCGGATCTTTCTGCGGCGCGAGGTCGAGGTGGCGCCATTGCCTGCCCTGACGGCCGGCAGCGGACGATCGGGGAGCGCGCCGGCCACGGGCGCCGCGGCCGCCCTTCCCGACGAGCGGATCGAAAAGGCCGCCCGCCGGGTGATGGAGAAATACTACCCGCCGCATGTGATCGTCGACGATCACGGCGAGATCGTGCGCTTTTCCGGCGCCGCCATGGGAACCTACCTCGAGCCCTCGCCCGGTCCGCCGACCTTCGCCCTCTACGACATCCTGCGCAAATCTTTGCGGGCGCCGGTGCGGACGGCGCTCGCCGAGGTCAAGGCGACGGGCGAACCGGTTCGGCGCGAGAGCATCGCCTTTCGGCTGGGCGGTCGCCCGCGCCTGGTGACCCTGATCGCCGAACCGATGACCGACCCGGAAGCGAAAGCCGGGCTCATCGTGCTTGCCTTCCAGGAGGGCGGGACGCTCGCCGCGACCCGTGGCGCCGCGCCGTCCGACCGGGGAGCGGGCAAAGAGACGATAGCGATCCAGCACGAGTTGGACACGACCCGCGCCCAGCTCCAGTCGACCATCGACGAACTGGAGACCGCGAACCAGGAATTGAAATCCTCCAATGAGGAATATCAGTCGGTCAACGAGGAATTCCAATCCACCAACGAAGAACTGGAGACCGCCAAGGAGGAGATGCAATCGGTCAATGAGGAGGTTCAGACCATCAATGCGGAGCTGGCCGGCAAGAACGAACAGCTCATCCGCCTGAACAGCGACGTCAGGAATCTCCTGGAGAGCACCGAGATCGCCACCCTGTTCCTCGACGAGCGGCTGCGGGTCCGAAGTTTCACCCGCGGCGTCACCGATATCTTTCACCTGCGCGACTCCGAAATCGGTCGCCCGATCACCGAAATCGTCAGCCAACTGGATTATTCCCAGCTTCGCGAGGACGTGAAGACGGCGCTTGGCGAACTGAGCATGGTCGAGCGTCAGGTGACCCTTTCCGACGCGGCCATGAGCTTCACGCTGCGCGTCCGGCCCTACCGCACCATCACTAACAGGCTGAGGAAGAATTCTCACGCGGGAGGTTATTCTTTCTCGGGATGGGTTTGATAGGGTCGTTTCGCGTTCTGGCGTTTGCCGTGCGGCGATCCTGGGAGCCGTGCGGATGTCGCGTGGAGGCTGGGGGGCGGCTTGTTGT
>JBPCMA010000082.1:0-4541 GCA_051002715.1 Caulobacteraceae bacterium | reverse complement strand
CGGCCGGCGAGTGACATCGCCAATGCCCCTCTGCGGCGTCCACGGCTCCACCCCCCCCCCCCCCCCAGGGCCGGGAAATCATACAAATTCAAACGATTTCAAAGAGCTGGGCCCGGGAGGATGGGCCGAGGCGCGGGCGGAATTTGGCGGTTTTGGGCGGGAAATGGCGGGGATCGGGGGCAAAAAGGCCGGAAGGCGGAACTCCATGAAGGCGGCGCGCTCGCTCTTCCTTTCCCGGGTCGGGATCTCAGCCAATCGATAGATCTTCAGCGCGAGGGAAAGATTGCATTATGCAATATACGGCTGTTGAAGTCAAGATATTTTAGCGGGAAGGGCACCAATCGCTCACTCCAGCAGCTCCTTCAACCACCGAATGATCCGGTCGGGCTTCACCGCGGAGCCCGCCGGCAGGCCCTCGCCGAGGGCGTCGTGCCAGATGGCGAAGATGCCCAGGCGCTGCGGCGCGGCGATCTCCCATTCCAGATGGTCGCCGACCATCCAGGTATCGCCGGCCTCGACGCCGAGCGCCGCCATGGCGTGGCGATAGGCGGCCTCTTCGGGCTTGCCGAAACCGTGCTCGCCCTCGATCTGGATGTGATCGAAGCGGCGGGCCAGATCGAAGCGCTCGACCTTGGGCCGCTGGCTCTCCGCCGCGCCGTTGGTCACCAGGGCGAGCAGGACGCCGCGTTCCTTGAGGGCGTCGAGGGTGTCGTGCGCCCCCTCGAAGAGGCGCATTTGTTCCTCGCGATACGCGCTGAAGCGGTCGGCCAAGCGATGGGCGGCGGCGGCGGTGAGGGCGGGCAGGGCGCCCGCCACGATCTCGCGCCGCGCCGCGCCGATCCGCTGGCGCCACAGCCGATGGCGTTCTGCGTCGCCCCAGAACGAGCGGGCATGAGCTGTGACGGCCGCCGCCGCCTCGGCGGGCGATAGGGGCGCGATGACCTCGTAAAGCTCTTCCGCGACCGCCAGCCAAGCGTCCGCCGGGCGCGCATAGGCGTGGATCAGGGTGTCGTCGAGATCGAACAGGATGGCGCGGGGCAGGGCGGTCATGGCGTCCTATAGCCTAAGGGCGGGTGAGCTTGCACGGCGACGCGCCTATATCAGCGGGGATGCCCCAAGCCCCTGCCCCGCCGCTCGCCGCCGCCGCCCTGATCAAGGCCGAGGCTCGCCGCCTGCCCGACGCGCCGGGGGTCTATCGCATGTTCGGCGAGGGGGGGGAGGCGCTCTATGTCGGCAAGGCCAGGAGCCTCAAGAAGCGGGTGGCCCAGTACGCCCAGGGCCGCTTCCACACCCAGCGCATCGCTCTGATGGTCGACCTGACAAGGTCCATGGAATTCACCACCACCAAGACCGAGACCGACGCCCTGCTGCTGGAGATCAACCTGATCAAGCAGCTCAAGCCCCGGTTCAACGTCCTGCTGCGCGACGACAAAAGTTTCCCCGAGATCGTCATCCGCCGCGAACATCCGGCCGCCCAGCTTCGCAAGCACCGCGGGGCGCACTCGATCAAGGGGGATTACTTCGGCCCCTTCGCCAGCGCCTGGGCGGTGAACCGCACCCTGAACACCCTGCAGAAGGCCTTTCTGCTGCGCTCCTGCTCGGACAGCGTATACGAGAGCCGCACCCGGCCGTGCATGCTCCATCAGATCCGCCGCTGCAGCGCGCCGTGCACCAGCTTGATTTCGCTGGAGGATTACGGCGATCTGGTGGGCCAGGCCGAGGCCTTTCTGCGCGGCAAGAACCGTGTGGTGATGGGTCGGATGAGCGCCGACATGCAGGCCGCCTCCGACGCCCTGGAATTCGAGCGCGCCGCCCGCTTGCGCGACCGCATCCGCGCCCTCTCCTCGATCGCCCAGGAAACCCAGGTCAATGCCGAGACGGTGGACGAGGCCGATGTCTTCGCCCTCCACGCCGAGGGTGGTCAGGCGTGCGTCCAGGTGTTCTTCTTCCGGGCCGGCCAGAACTGGGGCAACCGGGCCTATTTCCCGCGCGTCGACAAGAGCGACGGCGATGCCGAGATCATGGCGGCCTTTCTGGGCCAATTTTACGAGGACCGGCCGATCCCGCGCCTCATCCTGGTGGGCGCCGAGCCGGCCGACGCGGCGCTTCTGGCCGAGGCGTTCGCCCTCAAGGCCGCGCGCAAGGTGACGATCTCCCGCCCCCGGCGCGGCGAGAAGCGCGCCCTTACCGACCACGCCCTGGCCAACGCCCGCGAGGCCCTGGGCCGCAAGCTGGCCGAAAGTTCGGCCCAGTCGAAGCTGCTGGCCGCCTTGTGCGAAACCTTCGCCCTGGAGGCGAGCCCCGAACGGATCGAGGTGTACGACAACTCCCACATCATGGGGACCAACCAGGTCGGCGCGATGATCGTCGCCGGCCCCGACGGTTTCCAGAAGAACCACTACCGCAAGTTCAACATCCGAAGCGCCGACTTCGTCCCGGGCGACGACCTGGGCATGATGCGCGAGGTGCTCTCCCGCCGCTTCGCCCGCCTAGCCAAGGAGGAGGCGGCCGGCGACAATCCGCCGCGCCCCGACCTGGTGCTGATCGACGGCGGGGCCGGGCAACTGGCGGCGGCCTCCGAGGTCATGGCCGACCTGGGGGTGGATGACATCGCCGTGGTGGGCGTGGCCAAGGGACCCGACCGCGACGCCGGCCTGGAGCGCTTCTTCCTGCCCGGCAAGGCGCCCTTCATGCTCGAGCCCAAGAGCCCGGTGCTCTATTACCTCCAGCGGCTGCGCGATGAGGCGCACCGCTTCGCCATCGGGACCCACCGCGCCCGACGGTCCATGGAGATGCGGAAAAACCCGCTGGACGACATCGACGGGGTGGGACCGGGCCGCAAGCGCGCCCTCCTGCACGCCTTCGGCTCGGCGCGCGGGGTGAGCCGCGCCTCGGTGGACGACATCGCCAAGGTCGAGGGGCTGAGCGCCCCCCTGGCCCAGCGCATCCACGACTATTTCAGGAAGGCGTGAGGGCCTTCGATCTTTTCGCTCGCCCCCGCCATGGAGCCGCCGCGCCGATCGCCCGTCACCGCGCGGCGCGGGCCTTCCAGTGGAAGTGGGTGATAGGCGCCACGCGGTCGGCGCCGGAGCGCGGGTCGTGCAGCCAGGCCCGGCCGTCGCCCAGCGCCATCACCTTGTAGATCGGCAGTCCGCCGGCCGCCGCCGAGACCAGCTCACCGACCTTGACCGCGCCGTTCACCGGGCTGTCCAGATACTGCCATTCGATGTCGCGCGCCCTGTCGCTCATGGCGGTTGTCCTGAAGATCGCCGGCCGCCGGAATCGACGACCGCGCCGCGCACTCTGCGCGCCGGAAACTGAAGGAAATCTGAAACCAGGGGTCGGGACGCGTTCATTGCCCTTGCCGAGAGATCGGCGATCGGCCAGATGCGCCCATGCGCCTCGCCATCACCCTGGTCGCCGCCGGTTCGGAAGCCCTGGCGCGGGCCCTGCCGGCCGCCCTGGAGGCGGTGGCGTCGGCGGGACGGCCGGTCGGCGGGACGGCCATCCTGGGGGACGGGGCGGCGGACATCTTCGTCGAGGGCGGCGGGCCGGCCGCCCTGCGCGGCCTAGTTGGCCAAGCTCTCTCGCGCGAGGCGGTGGATTTCTGCGTCCAGCCGTCGGTCGCAAGGCGCAAGCGGCTGCTGGTGGCCGACATGGATTCCACCGTCATTGGCTGCGAATGCCTGGACGAGTTGGCTGACCTCGCGGGGATCGGGCCCGAGATCGCCGCCATCACCGCCCGCGCCATGGCCGGCGAGATCGCGTTCGAAGGCGCCCTGCGCGACCGGGTGGCGATGCTGCGCGGCCTGGAATTGACCGCGCTGCAACGGGTCTACGACGAGCGGGTGCGTCTCAACCCCGGGGCGGCCACCCTGGCCGCGACCATGGCCGCGCACGGCGCCCGCTGCGTGCTGGTCTCCGGCGGCTTCGACTATTTCACCAGCCGGGTGGCCGAGGCGGCCGGCTTCGCCGCCCACCGCGCCAACCGCCTCGTCGACGACGGCGCCCGCCTGACCGGCCAGGTGGCCGAGCCGATCCTCGGCCGCGCCGCCAAGCTGGCCGCGCTGCGCGAAGAGGCCGCCGGCCTTGGCCTCGATCTTTCGGAGACAATGGCGGTCGGCGACGGGGCCAACGATGTCGAAATGATCGAGGCGGCCGGCCTGGGGGTGGCCTGGCGGGCGAGGCCGATCCTGGCGGCGCGGGCCGACGCGCGGGTCGACCACGGCGATCTTACCGCCCTGCTGTATTTCCAGGGCTACGGGGCGGACGTCTTCGTCCGACGGGGCGATTGAAAAACCTCGGGCGGCGGAGCAAGGTCGAACCCGTGACGGTTCGCGGGCTCCGGGAAGAGGGGATAAGGGCGGTCGCCGACGGCGCCGACTGGCCGGCCGCCGGCGGCCGGATGGGCGCCTTGATCCGCGCCTTCGACTGGTCGTCGACGGCGCTGGGGTCGAAGGCGCGATGGCCGCGGAGCCTGAGGACCAATGTCGACACCATCGTGCGCTCGCCGGTGGCCATCGTCATGCTGTGGGGCGCCG
>JBPCMA010000081.1:0-10484 GCA_051002715.1 Caulobacteraceae bacterium | reverse complement strand
ATGGGCCCTTCCCGTGGGAAAACCTGTTCGGCTTCCACCTGGCCGGCATGGTCGGCCACGAATTCTTCAAGCCCTACGCGGTCACCTTTGATTTTCAGGACATGAAAATTATCGTACAGTAGATATTTGGGCGAGGCGCTGGCTTATCCCTCGATCGACCGCCGCCGCGTTTCCGGCAGGAGGAAGGGCAGGGTCGCGACGCTTAAGGCCGTGAAGATCACCGGGTACCACAGCCCCGAATAGATGTTGCCGGTCGCGGTGACGATGGCGAACGCGGTCACCGGCAGCAGGCCGCCGACCCAGCCGGTGCCGACGTGATAGGGCAGGGAAAGGGCGGTGTAGCGGATGCGGGTGGGAAAGAGCTCCACCAGGGCGGCGGCCTGCGGCCCATAGAGGGCGGTGGCGGCGACCACGAAGATCATCAGCACGCCGATGAGACCCCAGACGTTCACCCGCGCCGGATTGGCCGTCCTGGGATAGCCCGCCGCCAACAGGCCGGCGGCGACCCGCGCCTTCACGTCCTCGGCCGCCGCCTTCAGCGCCGGGGCGGCCAGACCCGTTCCCTCGCGCGAGAGGATGGTCCGCTCCCCGATCCTGACCCGCGCCACCGAACCGGGCGGCGCGGCCTCATTCACATAGGACACCCCGGCGTTGGCCAGGGCCGTCTTGGCCAGGTCGCAGGCGGTGGCGAAGGTCCGCTTGCCGAGAACGTCGAACTGCAACGAGCAGCGGGCCGGGTCGGCGACCACCACCACCGGGGTCCGCGCCTGGGCGGCGGCCAGGGCCGGATTGGCCAGGGTCGTCATGACGTGGGAGGCGGGGAAGAAGGCGACGAGGGCGAGGGTCATGCCGCCCCACATCACCCATTTGCGGCCGACCTTGTCGGACAGCCAACCAAAGAAGACGTAGAGCGGGGCGCTGGCCACGCTGACGGCCAGCAGCAGCAGGGTCCCCGTGGATGGGGCGATCTTCAGGAACCGCTCGAGAAACACCTGCTCGACATAGAAGAAGGCGGCGTACCAGGCCGCCCCCTGGGCGCTCATCACCGCGATCAGGGCGATGAGGACGACCTTCAGGTTCTTCCACTGGCCGAAAGCCTCGGCGTAGGGCGCGCGGGTCTGGGCGCCGGCCGCCTTCAGAGCGGCGAAGGCCGGGCTTTCGGTAAGTTTCAGGCGCATCCAGATGGAGACGGCCAGGAGACCGGCCGAGACCAGGAACGGGACGCGCCAGCCGCCCAGCCAGCCGGCGCCCTCGAATCTCGCTTCGCCCAGGCTCGTGCGCAGAGCGAAGATCACCGCCAGCGCCCCGATCAGGCCCAGCGCCGCCGAGGTCTGGATCCAGGCGGTCATCGCGCCGCGCCGGCCGGGCGGGGCGTGTTCGGCCACGAAGATCGCCGCCCCGCCGTATTCGCCGCCCAGCGCCGTCCCCTGCACGATCCGCATGGCGATCAGCAGGATGGGGGCGAGCGGCCCGGCCTGGGCGTAGGTGGGCAGCAGGCCGATGGCGACCGTCGCGGCGCCCATCAGGGTCACGGTGATCAGGAACGCCCCCTTGCGCCCCACCCGGTCGCCGACCCGCCCGAAGATCAGGGCCCCGATGGGCCGAAAGCAGAAGCCGGTCCCGAACAGGGCCAGAGCGGCCAACAGGCCGGCGGTGGAATCCAGGGCGGTGAAGAAGTTGCGGGCGATGACCGGCGTCAACGTGCCGAACACGAAGAAATCGTACCACTCGAAGGTCGTCCCCAGGGCGGAAGCGGCGACGATGGTGCGCATGGAAGGAGGCTTTGTCGCCAGATCGCCCACGCCCAGCGGCCCGCTATGCGCGCGGCTTGACGAACTTCAGCGCGTATTGATCGGTCTTGCCGCGGATGGCGGGATCGAAAATCGTCAAGGTGTGATCGTCGCCCGGCCGATTCAGGAATTTGCCTTCCGCCACCAGCCTGAAACCGGCCGCCGTCACCTCGTCGATCACCTGGGCCTTTTCGATCCGGTGGAGCACCGCGATCTGGGCCAACGTCGTGCCGCGGTTGGCCTGATGATCCAGGATGAAATAGACGCCGCCCGGCTTCAGAGCCTGGAACACGGCGCGGTTGAACGCCGCGGTGTCCACGACGCCGAACTTGGCGATCTTCAGATCGTGATAGTTCTGGGTGATCCAGAAGAGGTCGATCTTTGCCGGCAGCTTCATCTGGCCGAACGGTTCGACATCGAGGGTGACGTTGGCCCGGCCCGGCTCGGCGACCATCGCCTGGTCGGCCTTGACCGCCCCTTTCCAGCCGGCGTTCTCCACCGCCAAGATCCTGCCCTTAGGCCCCACCACGTCGCTCAGCATGCGGGTGTAGTAACCGCCGCCCGGAAAGAGCTCGCCGACGACCATGCCCGGCTTCACCCCGGCCAAGGCCAGCGTATCGGCCGGATCGCGCGAGGCGTCGGTGGCCACGTCGGCCTTCGGCCGCGCCGGGTCGGCGACCGCGCTTGCGACGTAGGGCGCCACAACCGCCGACGCCACGCCGGCCGATAGAAGAACCAGGACGAGGGCTGCGAAAAGGGGTGGCTTCATGATGGTCTCCTTGCGTCCGGGAGTATCCCACAGACCGCGCCGCTCCAAGTCCGCGGTCGACGGCCGGCGCGGGGATCGCGTGGAGGATAGCAACAACCTACCGCCGATCGCGCCACGCCGGCCCGCGAGCGCCAGGTCGCAAGTGAGCCGCGAGCGGGTGGAGCGGCTGATCGCCTCGGGGCGCATGACGCCGCGCGGCCAGGCTGAGGTCGACCGGGCCAAGGCGGACGGAAGGTGGGCCGCCGCCCATGCCCCGCAATCGCGCGCCGAGCCGGACGCGCCGCCCTCGACGCCGACCGGCCGCCCGAGCGCTCTTCGCCGCGCTCGATTCCGCCAACCGCTACGCCATCCTCTACCGTGTCCACCAGGCCAGGAGGCCGGAGAGGCGCGGGGCCAGGATCGCCGAACTGGTTGCCAAACTCGCGCGCGGCGAAAACTCGCGCGCGGCGAAACGCTTCATCCGGGCAGGAAGCGCCCAGGACCGGTAAGGACCGCTTAGCGCCAACTGCGGAACTTGGCCTCCCGCCCTATACTGGACTTTGGCGTCGGCGCTCCAACGGCGATCAGCGACCATAGGGAATGTCGGAACGGTTCGCTTTCGCGTGGCAGGCGCTACGCTGAAAAGCTGACTTTGAAGCATGCCCCCGAGCCAAGGGGGTTGGCCCCAGCGGCCAGCCCGCCGCCTAGCTGTCTCGCCAGGGCCGACACCACCTTCATTCCAAGGCTCTTGGTGCTCCGATCCGGATCGAAATCGGCAGGAAGTCCCTTGCCCTGGTCGCAAACAACGATCTCTAGGCCCCCGGGGTTGGCGTTCAACGTGACGTCGATCCGGCCGGCGCCATGCTTCGCCGCGTTGGTCACCAGTTCGTTCAAGATGAGGCCGATAGGCTGAATGCTTGTGGTCGCCACCGTGACGTCATCACCGTGCACGTCGACCGGCCGCTCTAGGATCGTGGACAGATCGGCGCACAGCCGGCGAATGAAGTCGAGGCAGGAGACCGCCTCCGCCGCTTCGGTGTAAAAGTGGCGGTGCACCCTCGCGACTGCGGCCACCCTGCTGGCGGCCAGCACCAAATGCTCCGCTGCGGCAGCCGCATCTGGCTGGCGGCTATGCATGGTCAGCAATGCCGACACGAACTGCAAGCTGTTCATGACGCGATGGTCGATCTCGCGGGTCATAAGCTGGGCCTGACCAACCGCGCGCCTGGCAGACAGCCGCAACTCCATCTGGTCCATCACCACAAAAGCGAGGTCTTTCAGGTCATCGATCTGGGTCTGATCAATTGGGCGTGGCGCCTTGTCGATGATGCACAAGGTGCCAAGGTTGTGCCCGTCCGAAGTCTGGAGCGGCACGCCGGCATAGAAGCGCAGCCCGAACTCGCCCGCCACCAAGGGGTTGGCCAGAGAGCGCGGGTCGGTTTTCGCATCGAGCAGGATGTATGGGTCGGACTTCAGGATGGCTGAGGCGCAGAGGCCAGGGTCACGGCCGATCTGCGTTACCGGGACGCCGTGGTGCGATTTGAACCAAATCCGGTCCTCGTCGACGATGCTGATGATCGAGATCGGAACATTGAACCGGCGCGCCGCGAGCGCGGTGATTCGATCAAACATGCCGTCGGCTGGCGTATCGAGGATGTCGTAGCGGCGCACGGCATCCATGCGCACAGCCTCGTTTTCCGGGATGATGCTGGCCTGGGCGTTCAACTGCATCCTCCGGGGCCGGCAAGGCCGTCGAATGCATCACACGGCGTGGGGCGGGTGTCGAGCTTGGCGGGGGGCCGCGAGGCTATGGCGGTTCCAGTCACGTCAGCTTTCCGGATGTGCTGATTACGGCTGTTGAACAACGCTGCCGTTCACCACCTCCGCTTCTCGGCCGCAAGCCTAAGTCGGCTTTCCCCCTCCAGCCGTTCGGAAGGCGCGCTGATCAGCGTTTCGGCCGCCCGGCACCATGCTGCCGGAGTGCGCCAGAAGTGGAAGTTGGCTCGGCTCCAGAAAGTGGACCTTCGCGGGCGAGCGCCGAAGGTCGGCTTACCGGCACCGCTTCCGCGACCGAGTCCGACCCTGAACGGCGGTTGCCCATGCCCGCTGTCGGGAGCCAAGGGGCAAGTCGTCTGGAAAGTCCGCTTTCCGCCTTGTCGCGGGCGACTGTGTTCTACCTAATCCGGCGATTTTAAAGGTCGGGTTGCAGGGCGGCGACGTATCGCCGCTTGGGAATTTCGGCTTCCAGACCGTGAGCCAGCGGGGGAGAAGCGACCCTGAAGGACTCAAGCCGGTAGCTGCGTCCGCCATACCACCTGCCACCCATCACCGCGCCGGACAAGGGCGAGAACCTCGCGGCCCTTCGCCTCCTGATGCGCGCCCTGATCACTCCACGCCATGTCCCAATCGTATTCCAGGATCGCGGCGGCTCCGCGCTGGGTAACAACGTGGTCGTAGGTTCAAAATCGGCTCACCTCGCAGCGGCTCATGAACTCGCGGTAGCTCTCAACAGCCGCTTTGAGCCCTTCCATGCGCTGCTTCCCGCCGGGCGCCACCATGACCACGTCGTCGGCGATGTAAGCCGAGAGGTCGGCAAACCTTTGCTCCATCCAGCAGCGGTCCATCTCACTGGTGAAGGCGATGAGGTCGTCAGCCATGTTCGCAGAATGCCCTGGACCGGCAAAATTGAAAGCGGTCGCATGGTCGACGGCCAGGGGTAGCAGCGCTCGCCGTTCACCTTCACGACCCTCCTGCTACATTTTTTTCGCTGATCGTCCTTCGGCTTTTCGCGGAGAGGTTCCAGGTTGTGACGTCCCGGCTGGATAATGAGCGGGGTACGAGCTATCCGTTTCGCGTGGGACAATGATAGTGATGGTTTCGCGATCCCAAGCTGGAAGAACGACTCTCGTGGCGATGGGCGGGGTCCTTCTGGCCGCCATTGCCGCCCTCCTGCTCGCTTGGCTGGCCGCGGTGGCGTTCGGCGGGCGAAGCGCCGACAGGGCGGCGGCGCTCAGAGTTCCGATTACGCCCGAACTGCTGGCGCGCGGGGCCTATCTGGCGGAGGTCGGCGATTGTACGGCTTGCCACACTCGGCCGGGCGGCCGCCAATTCGCCGGCGGGCTCGCGATCGCCTCGCCGATCGGCGTGATCTATTCCACCAACATCACCCCGGATCCCGCAACCGGCATCGGGCGGTACACCTACGGCGATTTCGAACGGGCGGTCCGGCGGGGGCTGCTGAGATCCGACCGCACGATGTACCCCGCGATGCCCTACCCCTCCTATTCGCGGATCACTGACGGTGACTTGGCGGCGCTCTACGCCTATTTCCTGCACGGCGTGGCGCCGGTATCCGGTCGCAATCGCCCCGAAAGCGTCGCCTGGCCGTTGTCGGTCCGCTGGCCCCTGACCTACTGGCGATGGCTCTTCACGCCCAAGGTGCGAGCCTTCACTCCCGCCCGCGGCCAAGACCCTGTCGTCACCCGCGGCGCCTACCTCGTCGAAGGACTGGGGCACTGCGGGGCCTGTCACACGCCGCGGGCCATCACCCTGCAGGAGGTCGCCCTCACGTCCAGCGATGGTCCGCGGTTTCTCGCTGGCTCGCAATTCAACGGCTGGTTCGCGCCCAGCCTGCGCGGCGAGGCCGCAGCGGGGCTAGGGCGTTGGGCCGGCGCGGACATAGAGGAATTCCTCGCGACCGGCAGAACGGGCAAGTTCACCGCATTTGGCGAGATGAGCGAGGTGGTCCTGCACAGCACTCAGTTCATGACCCCCGCCGACCGCGCCGCCATCGCGAGCTTCCTGCACACCTTGCCGCCGGCGCACGCGGTCGGGGCCGTCGCGCTTGGCGCTCGAATCTACGGCGACAACTGCGCGGCTTGCCACCAGGATGACGGCGGCGGCCTCGCCTCTGGCTTCCCCGCGCTAGCCGGTAACCCCGTGGTCAACACCGATGACCCGACGTCCCTGATCCATCTTGTTCTGGCCGGCGACGCGGGGGTTGGCGGCCGCGCCGGGGCGCCCAAGCTCGCCATGCCGCCCTTCGGCGACAGCTTGACCGACGAAGAGGTCGCCAGCCTGCTGACCCATGTCCGCTCGAACTGGGGAAATCACGCGCCCGCTGTTTCGGCCGCCCAAGTAAAAGCCCTCAGAAGCGCGCTCGGGCAAGCCGAACCGGTCGCCGCCCCCAAACCAGACAGCGCGCGATCTAAATAAATTGAGAGAAAAGTTCGTGTTTTTCTCTCTTGTGGTCGATGTCACTGTCGGCCGGTACCATCCGGCGACAACCTAGAGGCCAGTCAAGGGCTTGACCGAGGCCAGAAGAAGGCGAATATGATGACGCTGGAAAACTGGGGATTTCGCCGTGGGAACATCGGGAAACTACAATACGCTCCTCCTCTCGAGGAGGCGAGTTCTTCGCGGCGCGGTCTTCGCGGCCGCCGGTGGCGCGGTTGTCGGAGGCGTGTTGACGGCCGCGGCGGCGACGGCCGCCGCCCACAAGCTCCCTCAGCAGGCGGTCGCTTATCAGCCCACTCCGAAGGGAAAGCTCCGCTGCGACAACTGCAATCAGTGGGAGCCGCCGAACGCCTGTAAGACGGTGGCGGGGGTCATCAGCCCGGCCGGCTGGTGCACGATCTACAAACCCAAAGCCTAGCCGCGCTTCGGGTGGGCCGGGCGCTGGGTATCCGCTGTTTCAGGGGGCTGACGCGCCTGGGCGCGCTGGGCTTGGCGGCGAGCTTGCTGACGGCCACCGCGGCCCTCGCCGTCCCCAGCTTCGCGGTTCAGACGGGTCAGCCGTGCAGCGGCTGCCACATCGGCGGCTTCGGCCCTCAACTCACGCCGTTCGGGCGCGAGTTCAAGATGAACGGCTACACGCTGAGAACGAACGTCTTCAACGCGCCGGTTTCGGCCATGGCGATCCTCTCATACGTCCGCACCAACAAGGATCAGCCCGCCCCCCCGCCGCCGACCTTCGCCGTCAATGACAACGCCGCCATCGATCAGATCGGCCTCTTTGTCGCCGGTGGCCTGGGTTCGCACTTCGGCGCCTTCATCCAGAATACCTATGACGGGGTCGCTCGCGCTTTTCATTGGGACAACCTCGACGTCCGCGCCGTGACCACCACCACGGTGAGGAAGGTGGCGATGGTGTTTGGCCTCAGCCTGAACAACGCCCCCACCGTTCAGGACGCCTTCAACACCTTGCCGGCCTGGGGCTTTCCATACACCAGCTCTAGTCTCGCGCCCCATCCAGGCGCGGCGCCCCTGGTCGGCAACCTGGCGCAGAACACGCTTGGCGTCACGGCATACACATGGATCAACTCGCAATTCTACGCCGAGCTGGGCGGGTACCGCTCCCCCAGCGCGCAATTCCTGATCCACGCGGGCATCGATCCGGCCGCGCCGGGCAACATCGACGGGATCGCCCCCTATGGACGGGTCGCCTACCAGAAGAACTACGGCGACCGGAATTTCGAGCTCGGCGCCTTCGCCATGGCCGCCAACATCTACCCGGGGCACGACCAGAGCGTGGAGCTCACCGACCACTATGATGATGTCGGGCTCGACGGCTCCTATCAACTCTTCGCCAAGAACAAGGACGTTCTGACCCTGAATGGGCGCTACACCTACGAGCGCCAAAGACTTTATGCATCCGAGGCCTTAGGCCTTTCGAGCAACGTCGGTGATCGTCTGGAGGATCTTCGCTTCGATATCTCCTACTATTTTCGCGATAAGATCGGCCTGACCGTCGGGGCCTTTGACACCTGGGGAAGCCGCGACGATTTGCTCTATGCCGCCAACAGCACCGCGCGCCCCGACAGCTCGGGCGCCACCTTCCAGATCGACGGCACGCCGTGGGGCGATGGCGGTTCCCCCCTGGGGCCGCGCTTCAACATGCGGGTGGGCGTTCAGTACACTGCCTATCTGCGCTTCAACGGCGCTGGTCAGAACTACGACGGGTTCGGCCGCGCCGCCTCGGACAACAACACCCTGCGGGTGTTTACCTGGCTGGCCTACTAGACCGCGGCGAGCTCAAGACTCTGAATGCCAGCGTACTGAAAATCTGATGCGCTAGACATTGCGCCCGGGGGCAGATCGCTCCCGTCCCGGCGGTGACAGGCTGGTCGATCGAAGCCACGCTATCGGCCGAAGTAATCAGGGCGTGGGACCGCACTGAACAGGGTGCAAATCTCTTGCCGCGCATTCTCCGTGCGAGCCATCCGGCCGACGGCTGATCGCCGCCATTAGTCTGGGACGGCGGTCAAAGCGGGCCGAGTCCGAGGCTGACGGACAGCAGCTTGCGCAATCAGGGCATCGTAGTTGAAGGTCATAAAACGGGGAGCGGGGCTCACGCGCCAGTGAGCAGCGTAGATCCCGACGTCGTTCAGGTGTTGCGGCGAATGTTAGCCCCGGCGCTCATTGAGGGGCATGGCCGAAAAGCGGACATCGTCAAGGTCCGTCTTGAGTCGATTGTGTTGAAAAACTCCATTTTCTTCGTTGCCCCGAGAAATTTCGGGCCATGGGCGGGAGGATCAAAAGAGGACGCGGAGGGCCACACAACAATGCGATAAAGCCCTGGGCGCGCCCCCAAGCTTGAGCGCGGGGCCATCGAACGCCGATTCTGGCTCGAATGGCGTTTTTGCCGATTTTTCGAGCGCTCCGATTTCGGAGTTTTTCAACACAATCAGTCAACAACTGCCCTCAATCCCTTTCCCTTCAAACGCGCTCACCCCGGTGATGGCGCGCCCCAGGATCAGGGCGTGAACGTCGTGGGCGCCTTCGTAGGTGTTGACGGTTTCCATGTTCGCCGCATAGCGCATGACGTGGTATTCGCCGCTGATGCGGTCGCCGCCGTGGATGTCGCGCGCGGCGCGGGCGATTTCCAACGCCTTGCCGCAGTTGTCACGCTTCATCGCGTTGATCCCTTCGGGAACCCAGGCATCAACCCCGATATCCATCGCCCTAACAATTTAACTTGACAAACTGCAATATCCATGTTCTTGTTATGTTCATGGACTACCGCCCCTGCCCCGACCTCACCGAGCCTCCCCAGCCGCCCGCCGATACGCCCGACATGATCGAGGCGGCGCGGGCGGTGGAGCGGGGGGAGCGGCATGGGCGGATGCTGGCGCGGCTGGCCGAGATCGGCATGGAATTGGCCGAGGACCTCGCCGAACGGGCCAGGGCGGAGAAGGAGGCGGACATCGCCGATGTGGCGGGGGCTTTCGCCAAGATCGCCCAGGCGGTGCGTCGGACGATCGCCCTGGAGGCCCATCTGGGCGAAGGCGTCGGCGCCCGGCGCACCGGGCTCATCGCCGAACGGGCGAGCCGGCGGGCCGCGGCGGGCGCGGCGCATCACGAGGCGAAGGACCGCGCCATCCGGGCCGCGGTGGAGGACGCCATCATCGACACCTTTGCCGCTGACGAGCCCGACGAGTCCATCGACGAGCTGACCTGCGACATGGAGGAGCTGCTCTGCGAAGCGGACGATTTTTCCGACTATCTGCAAAGGCCCGTGGGCGAGACGGTGGCCAGGCTGTGCCAGGCGCTCGGCCTCGATCCGCGATGGGCTATCGAGGGCGGCGAGGGGTGGGTCGTCAAAAGCCCACCCTTTTGCCTGCTCTCCGGCCGCGTGGGGCGGGAGACGCGGGGCGCCGCCGCGGAGCCTTCCGCGCCGAAACCGCCCCCGTTGAAGCGCCCGCGTTCTTCGGCGGCTCTCCCCCCTTAGAACGCGCTCTCCCCCGTGATTGCCCGGCCGAGGATCAGGGCGTGGACGTCATGGGCGCCTTCGTAGGTGTTGACGGTCTCCAGGTTCGCGGCGTGGCGCATGACGTGGTATTCGCCGGCGATGCCGTTGCCGCCGTGCATGTCGCGCGCGACGCGGGCGATTTCCAACGCCTTGCCGCAGTTGTTGCGTTTCATCAGGCTGATCGCCTCGGGAACCC
>JBPCMA010000080.1:0-6508 GCA_051002715.1 Caulobacteraceae bacterium | reverse complement strand
CGAAGGCGCGATGGCCGCGGAGCCTGAGGACCAATGTCGACACCATCGTGCGCTCGCCGGTGGCCATCGTCATGCTGTGGGGCGCCGCTGGGGTGATGATCTACAACGACGCCTATTCGGTGTTCGCCGGCGGCCGCCACCCCCGCCTGCTCGGCGCGCCGGTGCTGGAAGGCTGGCCCGAGATGGCCGACTTCAATCGCAAGGTGTTGGAGGCGGGACTGGCCGGCGGCACCCAGTCCTTCCGCGACGAGCGCCTCGTTCTCTACCGTAATGGGCCGGCCGAGGAGGTATGGATCGATCTGGATTTCAGCGCGGTGTGCGATGACGCCGGCCGGCCGGCCGGGGTTCTGGCCATTATCGCCGAGACCACGGCGCGGGTGCGCGCCGACGAGCGCCTGCGCATCGCCCAGGCGGCCGGGCGCATCGGCGCCTTCGAATGGTATCCCGACACCGGGACGCTCGACGTATCGGACGAATATCGCCGCATCTGGGGTCTCGACCCGGACACGCCGGTCACCGAGGCGCTTCTGGTCGGACTGATCGATCCCGAGTTGCGGCAACGCGCCGGCCCATCCCGCCTCGCCGACCCGGCCACCGCCCTGGACTACACCGAATATCGCATCACCCGGCCCGACACCGGCGAAAAACATTGGCTCGCCCGCCGCGGCCAGATGATCGCCACCGACGCGGCGGTCGGCCGGCGCTTCGTCGGCGTGGCTTTCGACATCACCGAGCGCAAGGCGGCCGAAGCCGCCCTTCAGGAGATCAACGCCACCCTCGAAGAGCGGGTGGCGCGCGAGGTGGCCGAACGGGCCAAGGCGGAAGAGGCGCTGCGCCAGGCCCACAAGATGGAGGCGGTGGGCCAGCTCACCGGCGGTATCGCCCACGATTTCAACAATCTGCTGCAGGGCATCGTCGGGGCCTTGGACCTGCTGGCCGCGCGGGTGGGCGAGGGGCGCGCCGCCGGGCTCGAGCGGTTCATCGCGGCGGCCATGGACTCGGCCCAGCGCGCCGCCGCCCTGACCCACCGCCTGCTGGCCTTTTCCCGCCGCCAGCCTCTCGATCCCACGGTCCTGGAGGTGAACGCCCTGGTTCTCTCCATGGAGGAGCTGCTGCGGCGCACCATGGGCGAGGCCATCGAAATCCGCCTGGGCTTGGCGGACGATCCCTGGCTCACCTTGTGCGACCGCAACCAGCTGGAGACCGCGCTGCTGAACCTGGCCATAAACGCCCGCGACGCCATGCCGGACGGCGGCGTCCTCACCATCGAGACCGGCGACGCCCATCTCACCGACGCCGGGGTGGCGGCTCACCGCGACGTCGCGCCGGGCGACTACGTCTGCCTGTGCGTCAGCGACACCGGGGTCGGGATGAGCCCTCAGGTGCTCCAGCGGGCCTTCGACCCCTTCTTCACCACCAAGCCGATCGGCCAGGGCACCGGGCTGGGGCTTTCCATGATCTACGGTTTCGCCCTCCAGTCGGAGGGCTATGCGCGGCTCTACAGCGAGGTGGGGGCCGGCACGACGTTCAAGCTCTTCCTGCCGCGCCATCGCGGCGAGGCGCCGCGGCCCGACCCCGCCGCCCCCGCGCCCGCCGCCCAGGCGCGCGCCGAACGGGGCGAGAGCGTGCTGGTGATCGAGGACGAGGCGGTGGTCCGCCTGCTCATCGTCGAGGTTCTCCACGACCTCGGCTACCGCGCCCTGGAAGCCGCCGAGGGGCCGGCGGGCCTCGACATCCTGCGCTCGGGCCAGCGCATCGACCTGCTGGTCACCGACATCGGCCTGCCCGGCCTCAACGGCCGGCAGGTCGCCGACCAGGCCCGCGCCTGGCGCCCGGATCTGAAGGTCCTCTTCATTACCGGCTACGCCGAGAACGCCGCCGTCGCCGCCGGCTTCCTGGAGCCCGGCATGGCCATGATCACCAAACCCTTCGCCCTGGAGACGCTGGCGGCGAAGATCAGGGTGATGATCGAGGGGTAGGGATCGCTCGGTTCGAGCGAAAGGCCCCGCGCTTGAACAAACCACGAACATATGACACTACTTCCATGGATTTGACCGTCCGCCGCCGCTTTGGCTCGAAGCGCATCGGATCTACGCTCAATGAATGTCCGTCGAACGATTCGTCCCGGTCGAACTGCTCACGCTCTACGAGGTCTACGAGTGGCGCAACGGCTTGGCGGTGCTATCGGCGGCGTGTCCCGAAGAATGGTCGGACGTGCAAGCTGTGCTTGGCTCGTTTCGCCTGCACCATACGGAGATCGCCACGCCGGGTGGGCGCAAGTCCCTGATCGCCGATCGCCTCGATGGCGCGTTCAAGAAGCTTGGCTGGAAAGAGAAGCGGTTCGATACGCGCATCCTCATCGACGGTGTGGAGCACAAGTCTCCGACCCACGAAGTCGATGTGCTCAAGAATCGCGTCGCCCTGGAGGTCGAGTGGAACAACAAGGACCCGTTCTACGACCGAGACCTCAACAATTTTCGCCTCCTGTTCGATCTACGCGTCATCGACGTGGGGATCATCGTCACTCGCTGCAGCGAACTCCATTCGCTGTTCGTCGAGGTCGGCCGCGACAAGCAGAGTTACGGTTCTTCGACCACGCATATGGACAAGTTGGTGCCGCGCCTCGAAGGGGGCGGCGGAGGCGGTTGCCCCGTCGTGGCGTTCGGAATTCGGAGAGCGACCTATGTCGATGATAGACCTGTTCTCCCCGCACCTACCGAAGGAGCCGTCGATGTCTGAGATCGGCTTGGAGGCCGCCAAGGACCTTGCCGGCTTCGCGCGGGGGCGCAGGTTTGCAACCATTCTGGCCGATCCGCCGTGGCGGTTCCAGAACCGTACCGGCAAGATGGCGCCCGAGCATCGCCGCCTGTCGCGCTACGAGACCATGACCTTGGACGACATCCGCGCCCTGCCGGTGGAGGGCGTCGCCGCCGAGACCGCCCACCTCTACCTGTGGACCCCCAACGCCATGTTGCCGGAAGCCCTGAGCGTCATGGAAGCCTGGGGTTTCGGCTACAAATCCAACCTGATCTGGCACAAGGTCCGCAAGGACGGCGGCTCCGACGGCCGAGGCGTCGGCTTCTATTTCCGCAACGTGACCGAGATCATTCTGTTCGGGGTGCGCGGCAAGAACGCCCGCACGCGCGACGCCGGCCGCCGTCAGGTGAACATGATCGAGACTCGCAAACGGGAACATAGCCGCAAGCCGGACGAGCAGTTCGAACTGATCGAGGCCTGTTCGCCGGGGCCGTATCTGGAAATGTTCGCGCGCGGCGAGCGGCGGGGATGGAAGGTGTGGGGCAACCAGGCGGACGATGGCTATGCGCCGACGTGGAAGACGTATGCGTATAATTCGGTGATGGCGGCGGAGTGAAGTAGACATGGCCCGTTGCGCGTTTGGCGCGCGGAACGGATTCGAGGGGGGCGCTTCCATGAGGAACACGCCGGCGTTGTTAATGGCTGGTCTGGTCTCGGCGATAAGCGTCTCGGCGCTTGGCCCGGGCCCAGCCCGGCTCGATGTCTGACGCGCGGGCGGCGGTGGCGATTATGGCTTATTATCCGGCGGCGGCGCGGGCGGCCCGCGTCGGTGGCGCCGCAATCCTGGAGTGCTGGCGCAACGAACATGTACGACTCAGCGATTGCACCGTGATTTCCGAAGCTCCGGCCGGGTACGGATTTGGCGAGGCCGCGCTGACCCTCTCGAAGCAGGCGAAGGACAATCCCAAGGTTTCGATGACCGCTCTTTCCGGAATGGCGCGGATAAAAATCACCTTCAGCTTGAACCCCCCTTACATCTTTCCCAACCTTCTCCTCCCAGCTCACGTTTTTACGAACCCCGACTGGATGGAAAAGCCTGCCGGCGATGCGATCCAGCGGGTTTATCCGATCCGGGCTGAGCGTCGGGGTGTCGGTGGCATGGCCGTTCTCGATTGCACCGTCGGGAGCGATGGCGGGCTGAGTGCCTGCAAGGCCATCGACGAAGCGCCGATCGGCTACGGCTTCGGAGACGCCGTTTTGAAATTGGTCCCCCTGTTCAAATTGCGTCCAAAGATGCTGGATGGCGAACCTGTGCCGGGTGGCAGGATCCACATACCGGTGTATTTTTCATTTTCCGGACGATAGGGCCGCTCACTTGCCTAGGATTGACACCGGCCCGGGTGTTCCATATAAGGGACAATCATGATCGTGCGCCAGACGACTGACTTCCAGGCTTGGTTTGAAGGCCTGCGGGATGGTCTGGCGCAAAAACGCATTCTGGTTCGGATCGGGCGGCTGGAGCGTGGAAATTTTGGCGATGCGAAGCCAGTTGGCGAAGGCGTCGGCGAACTTCGCATCGCCCATGGGCCGGGGTACAGGCTCTATTTCAGGCGGCGCGGGCGTGAGTTGGTGATCCTGCTATGCGGCGGCGAAAAGGGCGGCCAGCGGCGCGATATTCGCGCCGCGATCCAACTGACGAAGGAAACAGAGTGACGGTCATGACAACCAAGACGACGCCCTGGGACGCGGCGGTCTACCTCGAAACGGAAAAGGACGTCGTCGAGTACCTCGCCGCGGCGTTCGAGACCGGTGAACTGGAGGACGTGACCCACGCGCTCGCCACCATCGCGCGGGCGCGCGGCATGACGGAGATGGCCAAGAGCGCCGGACTGGCGCGCGGCTCACTCTACAAGGCGATCGGCGAAGGCGCGAACCCGACCCTCGCCACGCTCTTCTCGGTGCTGAATGCGTTGAACGTCAGCCTGAGCGTCAAACCCAAGGCGGCGGCGTAGGGTCCGGGCGAACCCCAAGACCAATCTCAAGTTCCTTACCGCTTCCCCCCCTTCTTCCTGAACCGAGCGGCGGCTTCGGCGCGGGATTCCGCCCTGACGCGGGCCGGGGCCCGCCGATCCACCGTTTCGCCGAGCGGGGTCATGGCTTCGTTGGCGAACTCCAGGTCGAGCAGCTTCAGCCGCTTGATCTCGTCGCGCAGACGGGCGGCGTCCTCGAACTCCAGATTGGCGGCGGCGGCGCGCATCTTGCCTTCCAGGTCGCGCAATGTCGCCTGGAAATTGCTGCCCAGGAATGGCCGAGCGTCCTCGGCGACGCCCACGTCCACCGTCACCCGGTCGCCGCGCTCGTAGGGCGACGCCAGCAGATCCTTGATCTGGCTCTTGATGCTTTCCGGCGTGATCCCCTGCTCGGCGTTCCAGGCGGCCTGCTTGTCGCGGCGGCGGCTGGTCTCGGCCATGGCCCGCTCCATGGAGCCGGTCATGGCGTCGGCGTAGAGGATCACCTTGCCGTCGACGTTGCGGGCCGCCCGGCCGATGGTCTGTATCAGAGAGGTCTCCGATCTGAGGAACCCCTCCTTGTCGGCGTCCAATATGGCCACCAGGCCGCATTCGGGGATGTCCAGGCCCTCGCGCAGCAGGTTGATCCCCACCAGCACGTCGAAGGCCCCCAGGCGCAGGTCGCGGATGATCTCGATGCGCTCAAGGGTGTCGATGTCGCTGTGCATGTAGCGGACCCGAAGGCCCTGCTCGTGCATGTATTCGGAAAGGTCCTCGGCCATCTTCTTGGTCAGCACCGTGACCAGGGCGCGATAGCCCTTGGCCGCGGCGTCGCGGCATTCGGCGATCACGTCGTCCACTTGGCTCGCGCCCCCCTTGGCGACGGGGCGGACCTCGACGGGCGGGTCGATCAGGCCGGTGGGGCGGATCACCTGCTCAACGAACACGCCGCCGGCCTTCTCCAGCTCCCACTTGGCCGGGGTGGCCGAGACGAACAGGGAGTCGGGCCGCATGGCCTCCCACTCCTCGAACTTCAGCGGGCGGTTATCCAGGCAGGAGGGCAGGCGGAAGCCATATTCGGCCAGGGTGAACTTGCGGCTGTAGTCGCCGCGATACATGGCCCCGAGCTGGGGGATGGTCTGGTGGCTCTCGTCGATAAAGAGGAGGGCGTTGTCGGGGATGTATTCGAAGAAGGTCGGCGGCGGCTCGCCCGGTCTGCGCCCAGTGAGATAGCGGGAATAGTTTTCTATTCCCGCGCAACTGCCGGTGGCGTCGATCATCTCGAGATCGAAGGTGGTGCGCTGCTCCAGCCGCTGGGCCTCCAAGAGCTTGCCCTGGGCGATCAACCAGTCCAGGCGCGGCTTCAGCTCGGCCTTGATGGCGGCGACGGCCTGGCGAAGGGTCGGGCGGGGCGTCACATAGTGGCTGTTGGCGTAGATTTTCACACTTTCCAGGTCGGCGGTCTTCTTGCCGGTCAGGGGGTCGAACTCGGCGATGGCCTCGACTTGGTCGCCGAACATGGCGATGCGCCAAGCGCGGTCCTCGTAGTGGGCCGGGAAGATCTCGAGGGTGTCGCCGCGCCGACGGAAGGTCCCGCGCTCGAAGGCCTGGTCGTTGCGCTTGTATTGCTGGGCCACCAGGTCGCCCATCAGCCGCTTCTCGTCCACCGCGTCGCCGACGGTCAGGGTGAAGGTCATGGCGGTGTAGGTCTCCACCGAGCCAATGCCGTAGATGCAGGAGAC
>JBPCMA010000079.1:0-4733 GCA_051002715.1 Caulobacteraceae bacterium | reverse complement strand
CCGCCGGCGAGCGCGCCGGCGTCACCGGCCGCGACCACCCACCCGCTGGCCCCATGGACCACCTGTTCGCGCGGCCCGAAGTCGCAATCGGTGACCAGGGCCGGAACGCCGCAGGCCAGAGCCTCGGCGACCACATTGCCAAACCCCTCCCATCGCGACGGCAGCACGAACAGGCGCGCACGCGCGATCCAGGCCCAGGGGTTGGCCTGAAAGCCCAGGAACCGCACCCGGTCGCCGACCCCCAGGGCCCCCGCTTGCGCCCGCAAGGCGCCTTCCAGCGGGCCTTCGCCAAGAATGACGAGATCCATATCGTTCGTCGCGCCGCCGCGCGCGAAGGCCTCGATGAGCAGATCGTGGCCCTTTTGACGGGTGAGGCGACCGGCGGTGACGATGAAGGACCGCCCCGGCGCCTCGGTCAGGGGGCGCGCCGCCAACCGCGCGATCTGGGCCACGTCGATGGGATTGTCGATTACCCGCATGGCGCCGGTGGAAATGCCCAGCCGGCGCTCCATCCTTGAAGCCAGGTCCTGGGACACCGCCAACAGCGCGTCGGCGGAACAGTAGACGCGGCGCATGGCGGCTCCCACCGCGGCGCGGGCGATGGGGCTGGCGGTCAGATTAGCGATCTCGGCCTCGGCGTTGCTGTCCTCTCGGCAGATCCATGTCGGCCGATCACCTCCGAGGCCGCGCAACGTCAGCCAGGCGAGCATGTTGACCCCCATGCCAAAGCTCATCAGCACCCGAGGGGGCGCCGCGCCGATCATGCGTGCGATGGCGGAGGGAGCGCCGAAGACGCCGGCGCGGCCGAACCGCGAATCGGGCGGCGCGGAGACGCGGCGCGGATCGACTTCATCGAGATAGGGGCCGACGCGCCGAAGCAGCCCCAGCCTCATGTCGACCGCCCCGGGATCGCAGCGATTCATGAGGTTGACCGCGACCCGCTCGGCGCCCCCGCCGCTCAACGATCCTAACAGCAGCATGACGCGGACCGGCGCCTCGGCATTGGCTTCGACGGGCGTGAAGGGCGGCGGCATGGGCCTCTAGTAACCGCCGACGGGGGGCGCGGACAACCAAGCGGCCGGAATCGCGGCGGATGGCGCGGCGGGCTTGGATGAAACGGAACGCGAACGTGCTATAGGCCGGGCATGGACGGCGCCGGCGCCCTTGACCTCCTGACGCCAAGGTTCGCCGCCTGGTTCGCGTCGCGCGGCTGGGCGCCCCGTGATCACCAGCTGGCCATGATCGAGAAGGGCCGGCGTGGTCGCCACGCCCTGCTCATCGCCCCCACCGGCGGCGGCAAGACCCTGGCCGGCTTCCTGCCCACCCTGATCGAGTTGTCGCGGCGCGCGGCGCCGAATGCGCCGCCCGGCCTTCACACCCTCTACATCTCGCCGCTGAAGGCCCTGGCGGTGGACGTGGAGCGAAACCTGCTGACTCCCATCGCCCAGATGAGTTTGACGGTGAAGGCCGAGTCTCGCACCGGCGACACCGGCGCGGCGCGGCGTCAGCGCCAGAAAGTCAAACCGCCGGACATCCTCCTCACCACCCCCGAGCAGCTCGCCCTGTTCTGCGCCTGGGAGGGGGCGCGGCGGTATTTCGAGGATCTGCGGTGCGTCATCGTCGATGAGGTCCACGCCATCTGGCCGTCCAAGCGTGGCGACCTTCTGGCCCTGGATCTGGCCCGGCTGCACACATTCGCGCCGACGTGCCGGCGGGTCGGCCTGTCGGCGACGGTGGACGATCCGGATGTCATCCGCCGCTGGCTGAGCCCCGGCGGAGCGGGGGAAGTCGACGTTGTGCGCGGCGCCGCCGGCGCGGCCCCCGTCGTCGATGTGCTGCTCTCGGAAGGCCAGGTTCCATGGGCTGGCCACACCGCCCGTCACGCCATGCCGGAGGTCTATGACGCCATCCGCGGCGCCCGCACCGCCCTCGTCTTCGTCAACACCCGCTTCCAGGCCGAGTTCGCCTTTCAGGAGCTGTGGCGGCTCAACGAGGACTCCCTGCCCATCGCCCTGCACCACGGCTCGCTGGCCGCCGAACAGCGGCGCAGGGTGGAGGCGGCGATGGCGCGCGGGGATCTGCGCGCGGTGGTCTGCACCTCGACCTTGGACCTGGGCGTCGATTGGGGCGATGTCGACTTGGTCGTTCAACTCGCCTCGCCCAAGGGCGCCTCGCGCATGGTCCAGCGCATCGGCCGGGCCAATCACCGGTTGGACGAGCCCAGCCGCGCCCTCTTCGTGCCGGCCAACCGCTTCGAAATGCTCGAGTGCCAGGCCGCCCGCGAGGCGATCGCCGAGTCCGCCCTGGATTTCGAGGCCGAACACGCCGGCGCCCTGGATGTCCTGGCCCAGCACGTCATGGGCTGCGCCTGCTCCGAGCCGTTCGACCTGGCGGCGCTCTACGCGGAAGTGCGCGGCGCCGGCCCCTACCGCGCCCTGCCTTACGAAGACTTCGAGACGGTGGTCGACTTCGTGGCCACCGGCGGCTACGCGTTGCGCGTTTACGATCGGTTCGCGCGGATCGTCAAAGGCCGCGACGGCCTGTGGCGGGCGCGCAACGCCGAGATGGCCTTGCGCCATCGGCTCAACATTGGGGCCATCGTCTCGCCGGCCATGCTTTCGGTGCGCCTCGCCGGCCGCCGCGACCAACCCGGCCGCAAGATCGGCGAGGTCGAGGAGGGCTATCTCGAGGTGCTGGAGGCGGGCGACACCTTCGTCTTCGCCGGCCGCGTCTGGCGGCTGATGGGCGTGACGGGCCTGGATGTGCTCGTCGCCCCCGCCCCCGGCGAGGACGCCAAGATGCCCTCGTGGGGCGGCTCGAAATTCGCCCTCTCCACCTTTCTGGCCGCCAAGGTGCGGGCGATGATGAGCGACGCCCACCGCTGGGAGGTCCTGCCCGGCGACGTGCGCGAGTGGCTGGAGTTGCAGCGCGACCGCTCGGCCATTCCGGCCCAAGGCGAAATGCTGCTGGAGACCTTCCCGCGCGGCCACCGCCACTTCCTGGTCTGCTATCCCTTCGAGGGGCGCCTGGCCCACACCACCCTCGCCATGCTGCTGACCAGGCGGCTGGAGCGGGCCGGCGTCGGCCCGCTCGGCTTCGTCTGCAACGACTACGCCCTGGCCGTATGGTCCCTCAAATCCATGGCCGGCCTGGACTACGCCGACCTGTTCGGGGAGGACATGCTGGGGGACGATCTGGAGGCGTGGCTGGCGGAAAGCTCGATGATGAAGGGGGCTTTCAAGGGCTGCGCCCTCATCGCCGGTCTGATCGAGCGGCGGGTTCGCGGCGAGCGCAAGTCCGGCCGCCAAGTCACCTTCTCCACCGATCTCATCTACGACGTCCTGCGCCGCCACCAGGGCGATCATCTGCTGCTGCGCTGCGCCCGCGAGGACGCCGCCCATGGCCTCGTCGATGTCGCCCGACTGGGCGAGATGCTGGCCCGCGTCAAGGGTCATATCCGCCACGCCGCCCTGGATCGCCTGTCGCCCTTCTCCGTTTCGGTGATCCTGGAGATCGGGCGCCAGCGCTCGCCGGGCGGAGCGGGCGAGATGATCCTGGCCGAGGCGGCCGAGAACCTGATCGCCGAGGCGGCGGGGTGAGCCCGGCGCCCGCCGCCTACCGATACGCCGTGCGCGCCCATCCCACCGGCGCCCTGCTGCTTGAGCTGGCCGGCGCGGAGGCCCTGTGCCGGCCGGCCGGCAGCCTGTGGCTGGAAGCCTGGAAGGCCCTGATCGTCGCCGACCTCCACCTGGAAAAGGGTTCGGCCTATGCCTCGCGCGGCCAGATGCTGCCGCCCTACGACACCCGCGACACCCTGGCGCGGCTGGAGAACGAAGCGGCCGCCCTCGCCCCGCGCCTCCTGATCTTCCTGGGAGACAGCTTTCACGATGGCGGAGCGCGAGCGCGCCTCGCGGCCGACGACGTCCAGCGCCTCCGCGGACTGGCCGCCGGGCGAACCCTCGTCTGGGTGCTGGGCAATCACGACCCGGACGGGCCGCGGGGCCTGCCCGGCGAAGCGGTGGCCCGTTTGAGCCTGGGCGCCCTGACCTTCGTTCACCAGCCGGCCGACGGGCCGGCCTCGGCCGAGGTCGCCGGCCACCTGCATCCGTGCGCCCGGGTGCGCGCCGGCGGGGCCAGCATCCGGCGCCGCTGCTTCGTCACCGATGGCGAGCGGCTGATTCTGCCGGCCTTCGGCGCCTTCGCCGGCGGGCTGAACATCCGCGATCCGGCCTTCGTCCGCCTTTGGGCCCGCCGGCCCCTCGCTGGCGTCCTGGCCGCCCAGCATGTCCACGCCGTCGGTTGGGCGTCGCTGGGCGGCGACTGAGGCGCGTCTCGCCAGCTCAACTCGGCAAAACCCCCCGCGCCGGGCCGGCGCCCGGTATCGGTGGTTTCACCGGCGGCTGGGCGCCGGAGTGGCCCCGCCCGATCACCCACAGGCCGATCAGGACAAGGGCGATGAGAATGATTACGGCCAGAGCGAGCGGCCCCGTCCCCTTCCCCCGTGGCGCCCGGGCCGGGCGCGGCCTCGCGGCGGGGGCGAACGGCGCTGCCTCCGGAGCGCCAGCTTCCGTGGGAGCGGCGGCGGGCGTGGCGGCCTCGGGCGCGGGGCGGCCGGTCTCCAGCGACTTCAGCCGCCCCGCGAGCGCTTGGCCCATGTCGGCGACGTTGGAGGCCAAGCGCCGGGTCACGAGGGAAGACTCGCCCTCAAGGCCGGCGAGCCGGCCGTCCAGCGC
>JBPCMA010000078.1:0-4684 GCA_051002715.1 Caulobacteraceae bacterium | reverse complement strand
CGAGGCGGAGCGGCCCCCACGCGGGGGCGCGGACCATACTTCAAAACGGGCTTGTGGCAAGAAGGCGCGGCGCGGTCGCGCGACGCCCCCTCCGTCACGCGATGCAAACGGGCATCGCGCGCCACCTCCCCCGCTTCGCGAGGGAGGAGAGGAGGAAGGTCAGCCGCTGTTCACGCCTCCCCGCCTCCTTATGGAGGGGATGGCTCGCCCCTAAATCCCCGCGCCATTGTCCATGGTGGCCAGGGCGGCGTCGTGGGCGGCGGCTTCGGCGGCGATCCAGGCGACGAAGGCCTTTACCTGGGGCAGGCGCCCCTTGGCCTTGGGATGGACGACATAGTAGGCGAAGTCCACCGAGGTGGCGATCGGCATGGGCAAAACGAGGCGGCCGGCGTCCAGGTCGTCCTGGGCCAGGGTGCGCTTGGCGAGCGCCACGCCGCGGCCGCCGACCGCCGCCTCGATGACCAGGCTGGACTGGTTGAAGCGGGGGCCGCGGTTGCCATCGACGCCCTTCACCCCGCGGGCCGCCAGCCACATCAGCCAGTCGGGACAGCTGTCGTCGGCGTCGGGCGAGCCGTCGTGCAGCAGGACGTGGCGCGCCAGGTCGGCCGGCCCCGCGATCGGATTGGCCGCCATCAGGTCCGGGGCCATCACCGGGATCACCGTCTCCTTCATCAGCCGCACCGCTTCCAGTCCCGGATAGGGGCCGGCCCCGTAACGGATGGCCAGATCCACCTCGCCGGCCGCGAAATCCACCAGATCCATGTCCGCCGACAGCCAGACGTCCACCAGCGGGTGGGCCTGCTCGAACCGGCCGAGGCGGGGCACCAGCCACTTGGCGGCGAAGGAGGGGGCGGCGGTGAGGGTGAGGCGCCGCCCGTCCACGGCGGCGGTGAGCAGGGAGGCGGCCTCGGCCAGGCGGTCGAAGGCCTCGCGCAGGGCCGGGAGGGCCGCCTGGGCGGCGTCGGTGAGCAGAAGGCCCCGGGGCGTGCGGCGAAAGAGCGAGGCGCCGACATAGTCTTCCAGGTTCTGAATCTGCTGCGAGACGGCGCCGGGCGTCACCGACAGCTCGTCGGCCGCCCGGCTGAAATTCAGGTGCCGCGCCGCCGCCTCGAAGGCCCGCAGGGCGTTCAAAGGAGGAAGGCGGCGCCGAGTCTCCATAGTTTTCCTGATACCCCCGGTAGAACTCTTCGGGTTGCGGGTAAGGCCCGCGCGCCTAGGTTTGCATCGTCCGGCGGCGTCATGGCCCTTTCGCCGACGGATGAAGGCGGGGCGGATCGAGCCCGGTTCGTCCCGCCATGTCTCCATAGATTGTCATTAGACTTTCTGCAAGTGGAACATTGAAAACTATGCCACTGCCGCCGCCCAAAGCCAAGGCCGCCGGACGCCTCGTCCTCCTCGCCGGGCCGCGCGCCGGGGGGGCGGTGTGGCTGGTGGGGGCCGGCCCTGGCGATCCGGACCTGCTCACCGTCAAGGCGATGAAGGCGTTGGCGGGGGCCGACGTGGTGGTCCACGACGGGCTGGTCTCGGGCGCCATCGTCGATCTGGCCCCCGGCGCGGCGCGGCGGATTTGTGTGGCCAAGCGCAAGGGCCGGCCTTCCCACGCGCAAGAGGACATCAACCGCCTGCTGGTCGCCCTCGCCCTTCAAGGGCTGACCGTGGTGCGCCTCAAGGGCGGCGATCCCTTCATGTTCGGGCGCGGCGGCGAGGAGCTGGAAGCGTGCCGCGCCGCCGGGGTGGAATGTCACATCGTTCCGGGCGTCACCTGCGCCCTCGCCGCCGCGGCGGGGGCCGGCGCGCCGCTCACCCACCGAGGGGCGGCCCAGGCCGTCACCTTCGTCACCGGCCACGCCGCCGCCGGGAGCGAGCCCGATCTCGACTGGGCGAGTCTGGCCCGGGCCAACCAGACCGTGGTCGTCTACATGGGCCTTTCCACCGCCAGGGCGATCGCCGCCCGCCTGATCGAGGCCGGCCGCGCCCCTTCCACCCCGGCCCTGATCGTCGAGAACGCCAGCCTGGCGGGCGAGCGGCGGGTCGTCACCACCCTTGGCGAACTCGGCGAAGGGGCGGCGGGCCTTTCCGGCCCGGCCCTGCTGATCGTTGGCGAAGCGATGGCGTTGGCGGTGGCGTTGCCCGACGCCCCCTCCGTCACGGCGCGAGAAAGAGCGCCGCGCCACCTCCCCCGCTTCGCGAGGGAGGAGAAGGGAAGGTTCAGCCTATCCTCTCCTCCTCCCCCGTCCTCTTGCGGGGGAGGGGGACCGCGAAGCGGTGGAGGGGGCGTCGGGCAACGCCAATCCCTCTTGGCCCGATGAAAGCCCTCACCGCCAATCGTCTCGCCGACGGCGAGGTCATGTTCTGGAACACGCGCGGCTGGGCGGAGCGGTTCGCCGACGCGCAGGTGTTCAGCGATGACGAGATGGCCGGCGCCGCCGAGGCGCGCGCCAAGGGCGAGATCACGGTGGCGGTCGATCCCTACCTGATCGAGGTCGAGCCCGTGGAAGGGGGCGTGGCCCCGGTCAGCTACCGCGAACGCCTGCGCGCCCTGGGGCCGACCAACCAGCCGCGCCACGGCAAGCAGGCGGCCGGCGGCGCGGCCATCGAGCGCCTGCTCCACGCCCACGGCGCGGCCCGCTCCAGCGGCCGGGTCAACCTGATCAAGCGCAAGTGAGGGCCGGCGCCATGTACCGCTACGACGACATCGACACGGCCATGCTGGCCGACCGCGCCGCCGAGTTCCGCGAGCAGTGCGCCCGGCGCCTGGCCGGCGAGATCAGCGAGGACCAGTTCAAGCCCATCCGGCTGATGAACGGCCTCTACCTACAGCTTCACGCCTACATGCTGCGCATCGCCATCCCCTACGGGACGCTTTCCAGCGCCCAACTGCGCAAGCTGGCCGACGTGGCGCGGCGTTATGACCGGGGCTACGGCCACTTCACCACCCGCACCAACCTGCAGCTTCACTGGATAAAACTGGCGCAGGCGCCGGATATCCTGGACGAATTGGTTGAAGCTGGCCTGCACGCCATCCAGACCTCCGGCAACTGCATCCGCAATCTCACCGCCGATCCCCATGCCGGGGCGAGCGCCGACGAGGCGGACGATCCGCGTATCTGGGCCGAGGCTATCCGCCAGTGGTCGACCGTCCACCCCGAGTTCTCCTTCCTGCCGCGCAAGTTCAAGATCGCGGTGATCGCCGCGCCCACCGACCGCGCCGCCACCCGCATCTACGACATCGGCCTGCGCCTGCACCGCGGCGAGGCCGGCGAACTGGCCATCGAGGTGGTGGTCGGTGGCGGCCTTGGCCGCACACCTTACCTGGGCTCGACGATCCGCCAGGGCCTGCCGGCGCGCCACCTGCTGTCGTATCTGCAGGCCATCCTGCGCGTCTACAACCGGCACGGGCGGCGGGACAACGCCTGGAAGGCGCGCATCAAGGTGCTGGTGGCCTCTCTGGGCGCCGAGGAATTCGCTCGCCAGGTGGAGGAGGAATGGGGCAAGACCGACAAGGCCGCCGTCGATCTGCCGGACGCGGAACTGGCCCGTCTTCGCGCCGCCTTCGCGCCGGTGGGTTTCGAGGCCCTGCCGGCGGTTTCCATCCGATTCGAGGCGGCCAAGAGCGAGGATCGCGCCTTGGCCCGCTTCGTCCGCCACAATGTGTTGGCCCACAAGCAGGCCGGCTACGCCATCGTCAACATCGCCCTGAAGACCCCCGGCGAGACGCCTGGCGACTGCTCCAGCGACCAGATGGACGTGGTCGCCGACCTGGCCGCCCGCTATTCCCTGGACGAGGCCCGCGTCGCCTACGAGCAGAACCTGATCCTGCCGCATGTCAGGCTGGACGACGTGCCGGAGGTCCATGCGGCGCTTGCGGCGGCGGGTCTGGCCAGCCCCAACATCGGCCTGATCAGCGACATCATCGCCTGCCCGGGCCTCGACTACTGCGCCCTGGCCAACGCCCGCGCCATCCCCATCGCCCAGGCCGTCGCCCGCGCCTTCGCCGACCCGGACCTCGCCGACGAGGTGGGGCCGCTGAAGATCAAGATTTCGGGGTGCATCAATGCCTGCGGCCACCACCACGTCGGCCACATCGGCATCCTCGGCGTCGATAAGAAGGGCGAGGAGTTCTACCAGCTCACCCTGGGCGGCTCGGGTGGGGGAGAGGAGGGCGAGGCGTCGCTCGGCCAGATCCTCGGCCCCGCCCTGCCGGCCGATCGCGTCGCCCCGGCGGTGGACCAGCTGGTCGGCGTTTATCTGCGCCAGCGGCGGGAGGGCGAGCATTTCCTCGACACATTCCGCCGCGCCGGCCTCGCCCCGTTCAAGGAGGCGGTCTATGCCGACGCTTCTTAGGTGGCGGGACGGCGCCGCCGCCCCCGCCGCCGACCCTTTCATCACCCTGGCCGATGACGCGCCCGTCCCGCCCGGCGACGTGATCGTCTCCATGGCCCGCTTCCAGGCCGACGGCGAGGGGCTGCTGGGCGAAGGCCGGCGGGTGGGGGTGCGGGTGGGGGCCGACGAGGCGGTGGAAGCCCTGGCCTACGATTTGCCGCGCCTCGCCGCGGTGGCCCTCGAATTTTCCAAGTTCCGCGACGGCCGGCCCTATTCCGCCGCGCGGCTGCTGCGCGAGCGGCTGGCCTACGCCGGCGAGGTGAGGGCGGTGGGCGATGTCCTGGTCGAACAGGCCGGGTTC
>JBPCMA010000077.1:0-2810 GCA_051002715.1 Caulobacteraceae bacterium | reverse complement strand
GGTTACCGCGTGGTCGCTTCGTCCTGCTGCCGATCAGCGCGGCCACCCACGGCCACGGCACCCACCCCTGGGCGGCGGCTTGGAAGGTGTATCTGGCGGAGTTGCTGCGACACTCGGAGCGCGGGCCCCCGTCCCGCGACCCTTGAGAGCGGGCGCGACGCCCGCGCTCCGTCTTGATCGCTAGAACGGCACGTCGGTCTTCACCGGCGCGCCGGGCGGCGCTTCTTCGGGGGCGGCCTTGGCCGGGGCGGGCGGTTTCTCGCTGGCCGAGGTCAGGATGTCGTCGATATCGCCGGCCGGCTTGGAAGGCTGAGCCTGGATCTCCTGGGCGGCGGCGGTCTTGGCGGCGATGGCGTCGGCCTTGGTCTGGTCGGCCGCGGCCTGATCGGACTGGGTTTCCTCCTGGGTCGGCTCCGGCTCGGCCACCGGCGGCGGGGGTGCGACGATCGGCTTGGCGATCAGAGTGTCGTCGCCGGACGCGCTTGCGGCTGGCGCACCCAGGTCCGGCGCCCCTGCTTCCCGCCAGGCGGCCCGCAGGCCCAGCGCCACCCCAGCGATCGCCAGCGCCACCAGCAGCGCGCCCGCGCCATAGGCGAGCGACCGTGGGGGCAGGGAGACCGGGCCGTTCTCGGTCCAGGCGCTGGTCATGAGCAATCTTCCGGCGAACGCGACTTGCCGGCATTCTAGCGTGTCGCCGGGCCGGCGACCACGAAAAACGGCGATGCTGGACGAGCGGGCGGCGACTGTTATGGTCGGCGCCGCACTGTCAGAAGGCGCCGGTTCATGCAGCCCTTGATCGCCGAATGTATCCTATGGGGCGTCTGGTATGTGACTTGGTGGGCGGCGGCCGCGTGGGCGGCGCCCGCGGCCCGGCGGGCGGGGGTCGGAGCACAAGCCTTCAATTACCTGTTGACGGGGCTGGGCGCCGTTTTCCTCTTCGCGCTGAATCCGCGCTCTCCCTTAAGATTGAGCATCGTTTGGCGGACGCCGGACGCCGCGGCGTGGGCGCTGGTCGCCGCGACGGCCGTCGCCTTCGCCTTCTGCTGGTGGGCGCGGCTTCACCTGGGGCGGCTGTGGTCTGGCACGACGACGCTCAAGGCCGATCACCGCGTTGTCGAGACCGGCCCCTATCGTCTGGTGCGCCACCCGATCTATACGGGGGTTCTGGCCGCCGGCCTCGCCCTGGCGGTGATGGAAGGGACGCTGGGAGCTTTCATCGGGTTGGCTTTGTTCACCCTGGGTTTCATTGGGCAGACGCGCGGCGAGGAAGTGTTTCTCAGGCAGGAGCTCGGCGCGGCCTCCTACGGCGCCTACGCCGCCCGCACCCCGATGCTGCTTCCGTGGGGCCGATGCGGGTGAGAACACGCATTGTCGCCGGCCAACGCGCGGCGCAGGATGGCTCGACGCGTACCGTATTTCAAAGGCTAGGCGAGATGAGCCCGATTGACCGCCAGATCGTTCTTGGCGAACGCCCCGAGGCCAGGCTCATCAACGGCGTGGAAAATCTTCCCGCCGCCCTGATCGGCCTGCTGGCCCGGAAAAACGTCGGCAAACGGATGGTCAGGGTCTGAGGCGCCGATGCCGACGCCGGGGGGCCAGAAAGTCGCGCTGATCACCGGTGTCACCGGTCAGGACGGCGCCTATCTAGCCGAGTTTCTCTTGGCCAAGGACTATGTGGTCCACGGTCTCAAGCGCCGGTCGTCGTCGTTCAACACCGGCCGCGTCGATCATCTCTACCAGGACCCCCACGAGGACGATCCGCGCTTCGTACTCCACTTTGGCGACATGACCGACGCCACCAATCTGATCCGCATCGTCCAGACCGTGCGGCCCGACGAAATCTACAACCTGGCCGCCCAGTCGCATGTGCAGGTGAGTTTCGAGACGGCCGAATACACCGCCAACGCCGACGGACTGGGGTCCCTCCGCCTCCTGGAGGCGATCCGGTTGCTCGGCCTCGGCGAGACCTGCCGCTTCTATCAGGCGTCCACCTCGGAGCTTTACGGCAACGCGCCGGTCGCGCCGCAGGACGAGGCGACACCTTTCGCCCCGCGCAGCCCCTACGCGACGGCCAAGCTCTACGCGTTTTGGACGGTGGTCAACTACCGCGACGCCTACGGCCTGCATGCCTCCAACGGCATCCTGTTCAATCATGAAAGCCCAATCCGCGGCGAGACCTTCGTCAGCCGCAAGATCACCCGCGCCGTGGCGGCCATCCATCTGGGCCGGCAGGATCGGCTGTTCCTCGGCAACCTCGACGCCCGCCGCGACTGGGGCCACGCCCGCGACTACGTCAAGGGCATGTGGGCCATGGTCCAGCAGGATCGGCCGGACGACTATGTTCTGGCCACTGGAAAGGGCCATTCGGTGCGCGCCTTCGCCGAAAACGCGTTCGCGCAGGTCGGCGTTACCCTGGCGTGGCGCGGCGCCGGGGCCGAGGAAGTGGGCGTCGATGCGGCCGGCGGCCGGGTGCTGGTCGAGGTCGACCGGCGTTACTTCCGGCCCAACGAGGTCGGCGAACTGGTGGGCGACGCCGGCAAGGCCGGACGCGTTCTGGGCTGGCGCCACGAGATCGGCTTCGACGCCCTGGTCGCCGAAATGGTGCGCGAGGATCTCGCCGCCTCGGGCGGGGCGCCCGATCGTTCGCGTTCCCGATGACCGGCGTCCCAATCCTTCATCCCCTTGCCGCGGACACCTGGGACAAGGCCGAGCGGCGCGCCGCCATGGCGGTGATCGACAGCGGCCGAACCACCATGGGTTCCAAGGTGCGAGAATTCGAGGAACGCTTCGCGGCCATGGTCGGCGCGAGG
>JBPCMA010000076.1:0-9194 GCA_051002715.1 Caulobacteraceae bacterium | reverse complement strand
GGGGGGGGGTCGGGGAGAGGACCTCCCCGGCGGGGGGGACGCGGGCGATGTCCGCCTCCCCTGCGATCCGCGCCGCCCACATCCGGGCGTCGGCGGAAAGGCCGCCGCCCCGCCGCTCGGCCCCGCTGACGTCGATGTCGAGGCCCGTCTCGGTGAGGGTGATATGCAGGGTCGGCGCGGACTTAAGATGTTCGAGAAAGGGTTCGGCCAGCCGCCGCAGGGCCGGAAAAGCCGCGACCAGGCGCGGGTCGGCGATCACGCAGGTCTCGATGGCCGCCAAGCGCCAGGAGCGCCGCGTCTTGAACCCGAGGACCACGATTCGGCCCTCGCGCCGGGCGTGCAGGGCCAGCCGCCGGCGCGAGGCGGGCGGGGCGGCGAAGGGCGGGAGAATGTCCGTCTCGATCCCCACCCGGCCCAGGGCCCGGCGGATCTGCTCGTTCTTCCAGGTCAGGTAGGGCCCGGGCGCCCAGTGCTGCAGGGCGCAGCCGCCGCAGTCGCCGAAATGGGGGCAAGGCGGCGCGACGCGCTCGGCGCTGGCTTCGATGATCTGGGCCACTTCGGCGCGGTCGCCGGCCACCCGCGCCCGCACCCGCTCGCCGGGCAGGGTCAGAGGCGCGAACACCGAGCCGCCGGCCCCGTCGCTCGCCATCCCGTCGCCCTGGGCGCCCATGGCGTCGATGGCGAGCATGGCGATTTCCTGGGTTGCAAGGCTCCCTTTGGCCGTCGCCACTCTCGTCATTTCGCGATCAACGGACTTGCCAGGATGAATGCCATGCTCAAGTCTCGCTCACTTCCATGGGCGCAAGGGATTCCGGCTACGGAGTTCGGCCTTCGATCCTCGATAAGGACAAACCTATCATGAAATCCTTCCCGGCCCTCCTCGCCGTCCTGGCCCTCGCCTCGCCGAGCCTGGCGGTCCCCCAACTGGCCGCCGCCCAGGCCTACCGCGGCTATGGCCATGATCCCTGTCGCGCCGAGCAGCGGCGGGTGGCCAACAACGGCACGGTGACCGGCGGCGTCCTGGGCGCGGTGGTGGGCAGCGCCGTGGCCGGCCGGGGCTCGCGCCTGGGCGGGGCCATCGTCGGCGGCACGGTGGGGGCGGTGGCCGGCCACCAGATCGCCAAGAGTTCGATCCGCTGCCTCGCCTACCCCCGGCGCATCAGCTACCACCGCCCCAACTGCCGGTGGGTGCAGGAGCGTTATTATGGCCGCGATCACGATTTCGAAGTCTGCCGCGGCGGCGACGGCGTGTGGCGCCCAAGCGGCCGGGCCTGAGCAGGCGTTGCCGCCGCGCCCCCATCCCGGTCTTCGACCGGACTTCCCCCCCAGCGGGGAAAGAGGACGCGTTGCCGCCCTGCCTCGCACTATGATTTGTGCGCGCCTTCCAAGAACAGCGCTCGCAGGTCGCTCTTAACGATCTTGCCATTGGCGTTGCGGGGCAGGGTCTCGGGCCAGAAGACGATGCGGACCGGGACCTTGAAGGCGGCCAGGCGTTCGGCGACGAAGGCGCGCAGTTCGTCCTCGCTGGCGTGGGCGCCGGGCTTCAAGGTAACCACGGCCCCCGGCTCCTCGCCGAGGGTCTTGTGGGGAATGCCGACCAGTGCGGCGTCCATCACCGCCGGATGGTCGAAGAGGGCGTTCTCGACCTCGATGCAATAGATGTTCTCGCCGCCGCGGATCAGCATGTCCTTGGCGCGGTCGATGATGAAGCAGAAGCCCTCCTCGTCCAGGCGGCCCAGGTCGCCGGTCTTCACCCAACCGTCCACGAAGGTCTGGGCGGTCGCCTCGGGCTTGTTCCAGTAGCCCTTCACCACCTGCGGCCCGCGGCACCACAGCTCCCCCACCTCGCCCACCGGCAATTCGCGGTCCCCCTCGACGGTCATGATCTTCAGGTCGGTGACCGGCACCGCCGGCCCGCACGAATCCGGGCGGTGCTCGTAGTCCTCGCCGCCGTGGGTGGTCGCCGTCGCCGAGGTCTCGGTCATTCCCCAGCCGTTGCCCGGCGCTGACTTGGGAAAGGCCTCGCGGATCTTGCGCACCAGTTCGGGCGCGGAGGGCGCACCGCCATATGCGACGCTTTCGAGGGAAGACAGGTCGTAGTTTCCACGCAAAGGATGCTCGATAAGTTGCCAGGCGATGGTCGGCACGCCGCCGGCCAGGGTGACTCTTTCGCGCTCGATAAGCTCGAAGGCGCGGATCGGGTCCCACTTGCGCATCATCACCAGCTTGGCCCCGGCGAAGAGGCTCGGGTTGAGGATGGCGAAGCAGCCGGTGGCGTGGAAGAAGGGCACCGACAGCAGGGTGGCCCGCTGCGGGCCATCCGGGTCGGGGACGGGGGGCGCTTCGCCCCGGCGCAGGAAGGCGCGGGCCGCCGAGCAGGCCGAGGCAAGGATATTGGAATTGATGTTGCGGTGGGTGGCCAGGGCGCCCTTTGGCTTTCCGGTGGTGCCGGAGGTGTAGAAGATGGTGGCGTCGTCCTCCGGGCTCACCTCGGCCGGCGGCGGGGGGCGATCGGGCAGCGCCGGCCACTCGGCCGGCTCGCCGATGATGGATTCCAGCTTGGCGATGAGAGGATTGGCGATCTCGTCGGCTTCCCGGCTGACGTAGATGCGTTTCAGGTCGGGGCAATGGGGCACATGTTCGGTCAGTCGCTCCAGCCTTTCAGCGTCGACCACCGCGATCTTGGCTCCCGAATCGACCAGGCCGTATTCCAGTTCCGGCCCCGTCCACCAGGCGTTGAGCGGGGTGACGATCGCCCCCAGGGCGGCGGCGGCGTAGAAGGCGACCGGCCATTCGGGGAGATTGCGCATGACGATGGCCACGCGGTCGCCCTTCCCCACCCCGTGGGCGGCCAGTTCATGGGCGAAGGCGGTGACGGCGCGATGGAACGCCTCGAAGGTGACCCGCTCGTTCTCGTAAACCAGAAACACCTTGTCGCCATGCGCCCGCGACGCCTCGATCACCGCGCGCAGCGACGGCGGCGCGTTCTTCCACACCCGCGTCGGCCGCCCGTCGATGCTCACCGTCTCCATTTCGCACGGCGAGCCGGGCGCGGTGAGACGAGTGTGCGCCTGGGCGATGGTCATGGCGGGCCACGCGGCGGCGGACATGGGGCATTTCCTTGAAATTCGGCCGGCGCGGCCGAAAAAGCATGGGGCGCGGCGCGGCGCAATTGGCCCGCGTTGGGACAGGCTTCAGCGACGGAGCTTCCCGAGCGAGTCCGCCACCACCCAAGCGGCGCCGGTCAAGGCCAGATTGAGGGCGTTCTCTGACCAGTTCACATGGCTGGATGGGTCGGCCAGGAGCATGGGCAAGTGCACCAGCGGGGTGAAGGCCGCGTACATGACAGTGAGCAGGATGGCGGCGAGGCGGGCCCGCACGCCGATAAGGATCGAGACGCCGGCGGCGATGTGGCCGACCCCCGTCGCATAAGCCCAGAAAACCTGGCCGGGCGGTAGCCATTTGGGGACCAGGGGAACGGTGAGGTTCATATAGACGAAGTGCGCCCCGCCGAAGAGCAGGGCGCAAACTCCGAATACCAACTGGCCAAGCCGAGTGAGGCGCGCGGCCAGGGCCGCGTCGATCCTGGCATTGGCGGCGTAGACGATCAGCCCGGCCGCCGCGATCGCCAGTTGCTCGGCGCCGCCGCTGTAGGCGCCATACTCGCCCGGATGCGCGAGCGCCACGGCGCCATTCATCAGGACGACGACGACGAGCGCGTAGTAGGCGGCGAGCGCCGCCGCGCCCCAGGCCGCGGTCCGTCGCCACAAGACGGCCGCGCCGGCGGCGAGCATGAAGGCGGCGTCGGCATAGGCCAGGGCGGCGCGGCCCGGAAAGGCCTTGGGGACGGGTTGTCCCAAGTCGAAGTCCCGCCATGCCAACGAGACCAGGGCCAGAGCCATCACGCCCAAGCCCCAGACGAGCCGGCCCAGGGCCGTCCTCGATTGCTCCGCGATCATGATCCCATCCCCCACGGCGCGCGCCTGACCACGTTTGATCGGCCATGGATTCTCTAAAGAAACCCTGGCGTCAGGCCAACGCTTCCATCCTGGCCCGCGCCGCTTCGAGACGGGCCTTGGCGTCCTGGGCCTCGGCCAAGCGTTCGCGGGTCTCTTCGATGACCGCCTCGGGGGCGCGGGCGAGAAAGCCGGGATTGTCCAGTTTGCGCGCCGTGCGTTCGATGTCGGCGGCATGGGCGGCGATTTCCTTCGCGAGGCGCGCCGCTTCGGCGGCGAGGTCGATGTGCTGGGCGATGGCCAGGGCGGCGGTGGCCTCGCCGATAACGAAGAGGGCCGAGCCGGCGGGCGCGGCCGGCGCCGTTTCGACGCTTCCCAGGCGGGCGAGACTGGCGATCAGACCGCGATGGCGCGCCAGCCGCGCCCGCGTGGCCTCGCCCGCGCCGACCAGGGCGAGCGACGGGCGGGCGGCGGGCGGGACGTTCGCCTCGGCGCGGAGCTGGCGGACCTCGGTGACGAGGGCCACCAGCCAGCCGATCTCGGCGTCGGCGGCCGGGTCGAGATAGGACTGGGGAAGGTCGGGCCACGCGGCGACGATCAGCCGGCTCGCGCGCGGCGTGGCGGCGGTCTTGTCCCACAGTTCCTCGGTAAGGAAGGGCATGACCGGGTGCAGGAGGCGAAGGATCACCTCCAGCACCCAGGCCGCCATGGCCCGCGTCTCGCCCCCGGCCGCCTCGTCGTCGCCGGCGAGAATCGGTTTGGCCAGTTCCAGGAACCAGTCGCAGTAGGTGTTCCACACGAACCGATAGAGGGCGCCGGCCGCTTCGTCGAAGGCGCGGACCTCCAGAGCGGCCGTGACGGCGCGGGCCGCCATGGCCGCCTCGCCGCGAATCCAGCGGTTGATCGTCTGGCCGACCGAGCCCGGATCGAAACCCTCGACTTGGGCGCAGCCGTTGATCTCGCAGAAGCGCGCCGCGTTCCACAGCTTGGTGCCGAAATTGCGATACCCCTCGATGCGCCCCGTCGAAAGCTTGATGTCCCGCGCCTGGCCGCTCATGGCGGTCAGGGTGAAGCGCAGGGCATCGGCCCCGTAGGCGTCCACCAGGGCCAGGGGGTCCATGACATTGCCCTTGGACTTGGACATCTTGGCCCCTTGCGCGTCGCGGACCAGGGCGTTGATGAACACCCGGCGGAAGGGCGGCCGGCCGGTGAAATGCAGGCCCATCATCATCATCCGGGCGACCCAGAAGAAGATGATGTCGAAGCCGGTGATCAGGGTGTCGGTCGGGTAGAAGCGCTGGAGGTCGTCGGTCCGCTCGGGCCAGCCCAGGGTGGAGAATGGCCACAGGGCCGAGGAGAACCAGGTGTCCAGCACGTCCTCGTCCTGGCGCAGCGGCTCGTCGCGCCCGTAGTGTTCCAGCGCGGCGGCCGTCGCGCCCGCCTCCGTCTCGGCCACGAAGACGCGGCCGTCGGGGCCGTACCAGGCCGGAATGCGGTGCCCCCACCACAGCTGGCGCGATATGCACCAGGGCTCGATGTTGCGCAGCCAGTCGAAATAGGTCTTTTCCCAGTTCCTCGGCTCGAACACCGTGCGGCCGTCCTCCACCGCCGCGATGGCGGGGCCGGCCAATGTCTTGGCGTCGACCCACCACTGGTCGGTGAGATAGGGCTCGAGCGCCACGCCGGAGCGATCGCCGTGGGGGACGGCGTGACGGGTGGGCTCGATGCCGCGCAGCAGGCCCAGGGCCTCGATCTCCGCCACCACCTTGGTCCGCGCCGCCAACCGGTCGAGACCGCGATAGGCCGCCGGCGCGCTGTCGTTCACCCGCGCGAAGGGGTCGAAGATGTTTATCATCGGCAGGTTGTGCTGCTGGCCGACCTTGAAGTCGTTGAAGTCATGGGCCGGGGTGATCTTCACCGCGCCCGAGCCCTTCTCCGGGTCGGCGTAGTCGTCGGCGATGATGGGAATGGGCCGCCCGACGATGGGCAGGCGGACGCATTTGCCGATCAGGGATTTGTATCGCGTGTCGCCCGGATGGACCGCGACGGCGGTGTCGCCCAGCATGGTCTCCGGACGCGTGGTGGCGACGACAATCTCCCCCGAACCGTCCTCCAAGGGATAGGCGAAATGCCAGTAATGGCCGTCCACCTCGCGTTGTTCGACCTCGAGGTCGGAGATGGCGGTCTGGAAGTGCGGGTCCCAGTTGACCAGGCGCTTGTCGCGATAGATCAGCTTTTGCTTGTAGAGGGTGACGAACACCTTGCGGACGGCGGCGGAAAGGCCGTCGTCCAGGGTGAACCGCTGGCGGTTCCAATCGCAGGAGGCGCCCAGCCGGCGAAGCTGGTCGACGATCGTCCCGCCCGCCGTGGCCTTCCAGGCCCAGATGCGCTCGACGAAGGCGTCGCGGCCGAGGTCCCGCCGGCCGATATTGCCCTCGGCGGCCAGCTGGCGCTCGACCACCATCTGGGTGGCGATGCCGGCGTGGTCGGTCCCCGGCAGCCACAGAACCGCCGCGCCGCGCATGCGGGCGAACCTCGCCAGCACGTCCTGCAGGGTGGCGTTGAGGGCGTGGCCGATATGCAGGGCGCCGGTGATGTTGGGCGGCGGGATGGCCATGGAGAAGGGCGGCGCGGCGGGATCGTCGCGCGGCGCGAAGGCGCCGGACGCCTCCCACTCGCGGTAGAGGCGGGGTTCGGCGGTCTTTGGGTCGAAGGCTTTGTCGAGCATGAAGAATCCGATGCGGCGCGGCCGGCCGGAAACCAGGGTCCGGCCGGAGGAAGGCGACTCTCGCCCCGCGCGTTGACGCGGGCGCTAAGGGGTCAGCGTACGCGGCCCCGCGCGATGCGCGCCACTTCCTCCTCCACGCAGGTCCGCACGATGGTCGGCAGGTGCTCGTCGAGCCAGGTCTTGAGCAGTGGGCGGAGCAGTTCGCGGGTGACGTCCTCCAGGCTGCGCCCCGGCGCGGGCAGATCCATGGTGGCGCGCGCCCGGGCCGCCTCGTCGGCGGAGACCTTCAGGGTCTCGAAGGCGGAGCCCGCCGCCCCGGCCGCGGCCTCCCCCACCAGCGCTTCCGGTTCCGGCGCGGGTGGGGCGTCGCCTTTCGGCGCCTCGCCGTCCTCGGTCGGCGGCGCCGGCGCCGCTTCGGCGGGCGCCGGAACGCCCTCGCCGGAGGCGGCGGCGACGGCTGGCGCTTCGGCGGCCGGGGCCTCGTCCTCGGAGATGATGCGCCGGATGGAGGCGAGGATATCGTCCATCGAGGGTTCGGCGGCGGTCTGTTCGGGCATGGCGGCGAACCCTGGTTTGAAAGGCCTGAGCGAGGCTGAGCGCCTTTGATAGCCGTCCCGCGCCGATCGGGCAATTTCCTCCGAGACGCGAGGCCAGACCTTTCCGCCCCGGCGGCGCTTCTAACGGTCGCCGGGGACGGCGACGGGGGCCGGGCGCTCGACGATCGCCGGCGCGACCAGACGATCGATGGCGGCCAACGCCGGCGTCCAGGGGGCCCAGCAATAGGCGGGGGTGACCTTGTCGAAATTGGCCCGGGGATCGTAGATCGGCGTGCCGGTGACCAGGTTCTCGGCGATCAGCGCGCCGGTGGCGGCCAGCAGGACGGCGGCGGCCACGTACTCGTCGTGGCGCGCGTTGACCAGGGCGAGCTGGGCGTTGCTGAGGTTCTGTTCGGTGATCAGGACATCGAGGGTGGTGCGCAGGCCCACCTGCGCCTCCTGGCGGGTGCCCTCGAAGGCGATGTTGGCGGCCCGCACCTGCACCTCGTTGGCGGCCAGGCTGGCCCGCGCCCCCAGAAGCTGGTTCCAGGCCTGGGAGACCAGCAGCAGCACCTGGCGGCGGGTCCCCTCGATGCCGATGCGGTCGATGTTGTTGTTCTCGGCCGCCTGACGGATCTGCGAGGAGGTCATGCCGCCGGTGAACAGGGGGAAGTTGGCCACCGCCGTGGCCGACACGTCATGACTGTAGTTGGCGAAGGGCGAGGCCGGCCCGAACGAGCCACCGCTGTAGCCCAAGGTGGCCTGAAAGGCGAGCGTCGGCCGCGTCTGGGCCTTCGCGGCGGCCACCCGCGCCGCGCTGGCCTGTTCGGTGTAATCCGCCTGGCGGATCTGCGGATTGTCGTGCTCGGCCGCGTCGAAGGCCTTTTCGACGCTGGCCGGCAGGAGCTTGGCCAGGGAGGGTTCGGGGGCAAGGGAGCCGGGATTTCGCCCGACCACGGCGGCGTAGCTGGCCCGGCTGTCGGCGAGCTGGGCCTGGGCGGCGGACAGCTGAGCCTGGGCCGCCGCCACGCTGGCCTGGGTCTGGGCGACGTCGGTGCGGGTGATCTCGCCCACCTCGAATCGCGCCTGGGCTTCGTCCAGCTGGCGCTTGAGCAGGCCGACGTTCTCCTGGGCGATCGCCTGGTTTTCCTGGTCGCGGCGCACATCCACATAGGCCTGGATGACGTTGCGCAGGACGTCCTGCTCGGACTGGCGCAGGGCTTCGCGGCCGGCCAGGACGCTGGCCTGGGCGGCGCTCACCTGGCTCGACACCCGCCCGCCGGTGTAGATCGGCTGGGTCAGGGTGACGACCGCGCCGGAGGTCTCGGTCTGGCCGGGGAATTGCTGGCTGGGAACGACGTTCTGAAACTGCGACAGGTCGTTGCTGGTGTAGCCCAAGGTCGCCTGCAGGTTGGCGCTGGGGCGATAGCCCGCCTCGGCCTGGACATAGGTCTCGTCCAGGGCCCGCTGGCTGGCCCGCTGAGCCTGCAGGGTCGGATTGCTCTGGTAGGCCAGGGCGATGGCGTCGCCCAAGGTCTCGCCCCGCGCGGCGGGCGCGCCTAGCAGCGCGGCGCCCGCGCCCACCAGGGCGGCGGCGCCCATCGCCGTCCTCCAGCCGGCCCTCGGATATCTGGACATCGACCATCCCCGACCCGCGCGTTCGCGACGAAGGCGCTCCCCGCTATAGGGCACGGCCGCCCCGCGCCGATAGGCCGGCGCCGATTAAGCTTTCGTCACCTGGCGACGGGAATGGCGGGCGGATCGCCCTAGAAGACGAAACCACGCTCGGCCTCGAAGCCGGCCAGGACCGGCGGGGTGGAATCGAACAGCGACCGCGAGCCCACGCTCGCCCCCGAACGCAGATAGAGCATGGCGCGGCCCACCGGCTCGTCGCGCTCCACCACGCCCATGCGCCCGCCGTCGGCCAGCGCGGTGAGCCAGGCGGCCTGCGCCTTGGCCACCGCCCCCTCGCAC
>JBPCMA010000075.1:0-5864 GCA_051002715.1 Caulobacteraceae bacterium | reverse complement strand
TATGGGCGGCGACCCAATGGACCGCGTGGCGCCTGGCCTTCCAACCCGGACTCGGCCACCCCTGGTTCGAGCTCTTCGGCTGGCCCGTCTATCAGCCACCCGCCTTCTTCTGGTGGTGGTTCGCCTATGACGCTTATGCGCCGCATGTTTTCGTCCAGGGCGCCTACATCGCCGCCTCCGGCGGCTTCGCCGCGATCGTCGTGGCGGTCACGATGTCGGTCTGGCGCGCCCGCGAGGCCAAGCGCGCATCGACCTATGGCTCCGCGCGCTGGGCCGATGACCGAGAAGTGCGCCAAGCGGGCTTGCTAGGCGCCGATGGCGTTCTGCTCGGTCGCTGGCGATCCAAATATCTGCGTCATGATGGTCCCGAGCACGTCCTCTGTTTCGCGCCGACCCGCAGCGGCAAGGGTGTCGGGCTTGTCGTACCCACACTGCTGACCTGGCCCGGTTCGGCCATCGTCCACGATATCAAGGGCGAGAACTGGACCCTGACCGCCGGCTGGCGGGCGCGGTTTGGGCGGGTGCTGCTCTTCGATCCCACCAATGCGGCGAGCGCGGCCTACAATCCCCTGCTCGAGGTCCGACGCGGCGAATGGGAGGTCCGTGACGCCCAGAACATCGCCGATGTGCTGGTCGATCCGGAAGGGGCGCTGGAGCGCCGCAATCATTGGGAAAAGACCAGCCACTCGCTCCTGGTGGGCGCGATCGGGCGTGCTCTCCACCGCTATGTCGTTTCTGGGTCTCTATCGCGACCCCGTGGTGGCGCGGGTCACCCGCCGCTGCGACTGGCGCATCGGCGATCTCGTGGAAGGCCCCCGCCCGGCGACCCTCTATCTGGTTGTGCCACCCTCCGACATCAGCCGCACCAAGCCGCTGGTCCGCCTGATCCTCAACCAGATCGGCCGGCGATTGACCGAGGACTTGGAGGCCAAGGGCCGGCGTCATCGGCTGCTTTTGATGCTCGACGAATTTCCCGCGCTGGGCCGGCTGGATTTCTTCGAGAGCGCCTTGGCGTTCATGGCCGGGTACGGGTTGAAGTCGTTTCTGATCGCCCAGTCGCTGAACCAGATCGAGAAGGCCTACGGAGCGAACAATTCCATCCTCGACAACTGCCATGTGCGGGTGAGCTTCGCTACCAACGATGAGCGGACCGCCAAACGCGTCTCCGATGCGCTGGGGACCGCCACCGAGATGCGGGCGATGAAGAACTATGCCGGCCATCGCCTCAGCCCGTGGCTGGGCCATCTGATGGTCTCGCGCCAGGAGACCGCGCGACCCCTGCTGACGCCCGGCGAAGTCATGCAGCTGCCGCCCGACGACGAACTGGTGCTGATTTCGGGCTGCCATCCGATCCGCGCCAAGAAGGCTCGCTACTACGAGGATCGGCAATTGCAGGCCCGCATCCTGCCGCCGCCGAAGTCCGATCCCTCGGCCGCGTCCGTGAATGGACCGGGCGTCTCTACGCCTCGCGACGTCCACGATTGGACGACCGTGATCGTCGAGCCGCCGAGCGCCGAGGCGGCCGGCCATTCAGACAACGCCGGCATCCGCCGCGAACCCGAACTCCCCGAGCAAGAGGAGATCGCGCCCGAGGTTCGCAGGCCTATCCAGGAGTTTGATTTGGCGCAGGATGACTCCGATGACGACGCGGCGCGGTTACGCGCCGTGCAGCGCCAGATGCGCACCCTCGCCCGCCAGGCTGCGCTCGATCCGGCCGACGACATGGGTCTTTGAGCCCGTGCGCACCAAGCACACCTTCCGCTTGCCGCCCGATCTCGCCGGCAAGCTCGCCGACTACGCGGCGCGCAAGCGGGTCCCGCAGGCGCTGGTGGTGGAGACCGCGCTGGCCTCGCACCTGTCGCCGGACGGCGCCGACCGGCTGGAGGCGGCGCTGGCCAGGCGACTCGACCGCATGACGCGACAGATGGAGCGGTTGGAGCGGCATGCTGCCATCTCCAACGAAGCCATCGCGCTTTTCGTGCGCTTCTGGCTAACCAGCACCCCGCCCTTGCCGGACACCGCCCAGCCGGCGGCCCAGGCCAGGGGGCGAGAGCGCTATGAGGGTTTCGTGGAAGCCTTGGGGCGTCGGCTAGCCAAGGGCCACACCCTCGCCGACGAGGTCTCGCGCGATATCGCGGCCTGCGAACCGCTCGCGGACGCGGGGTCGCCGATATCCTGATCGGCGAAACAGCTGGCGGGCGCCGGGGCCGGAGCGGCCAAGACGCCGCCGGCCGGAGACCACAAGCTCGCCTTCCTGGACGGCGAGGCCGATCACCGCACCGTCACCGGCGAGCGCGTCCAGGCGCCGGCCAGTCCCTATCTGCTTCAGGCCGGCGGGATCATCGCCGCGGCCCTGATCACGGGCCTCCGGTCCGACCTTCCAGGTGAGGTCACCGCCCAGGTTACCGAGGACGTCTTCGACAGCGTGACCGGCCGGACGCTCCTGATCCCCCAGGGCGCGCGCCTCGTCGGCCAATACGACGCCGAGGTCTCTTTCGGGCAGTCGCGCGCCCTGTTGGTATGGAACCGTCTGATCATGCCCAACGGCCGCTCGATCGTGCTTGAGCGCCAACCCGGGGCCGACCCGCAAGGGTATGCCGGGCTCGAGGACAAGCTCGACAACCATTGGGGAACCCTCTTCAAGGCGGCGATCCTGTCGACCATCCTCAGCGTGGGCGCGGAAGCGGGGACCAACAGCAACAACAACTCCCTCGTGCAGGCTCTGGGCCAAGGAGCGTCCGACAGCATCAGCCAGACCGGCCGCCAGGTCGTGCAGCGCTCCCTCAACGTTCAGCCGACCATCACCATCCGGCCGGGCTATCCGGTCGCCGTGATGATCACCCACGACCTCGTCCTCGAACCCTACCGCGGCTGAGGGAACAGCCATGGCGAACCTCAAGCTCGGCGCGATCGACGACGACAAGCCGGTGAAGCTGACCATCGACCTTCCCGCCGCGGTGCACCGTGATCTGGTCGCCTATGGAGAAGCGCTGGGACGTGAAGCGGGAAGCGGCGCGGTGCCGCCCGCCAAACTGGTCGCGCCGATGCTGGGCCGATTCATGGCCACCGACCGGGCGTTCGCCAAGGTGCGCCGATCGGCCCCGAGCGTCACGACAGCTGGCGCGGGCTCCTCGCCGCGGACATCGACCGAGCCAAGCTGAGAAACCGTCGTAGGGCCGGATTGTCGTTGGTTGGCAACCAGACGGCGCTGTAGGGCAGCACGTCGGTCGACGTCGCCAGCGGTCGAAAGACGACGTCGGGATACCGCGTCGCGATCGCCGATTCGCTCACGAGGCTTACGCCAAATCTCAGGGCGACCAGGTGCATAAGGGTCTCGCGGCAGACGCCGTGGCGTTCCACCGACGGGCTGCGGCCCAGGGCCGCTAGCCGGCAGACGATATAGTCGTGGATCTCCGGACCAGGCGCGCAGCGGCTGACGATGAAGTGCTGATCCTGCAACGCGTCCCAACCGACTTCCTGTTCGCCGGCGAGCGGATCGCTAGCCGGCAGAACGACAAACACTCGCGCCTCCCAAAGGATTAGCGCGTCACAGTGCGACGCCGGCAACGTCCCGGTGACGACCGCCACATCCAGCTGACGGGCGCTGATTTTCGCCAGATGCTCGCTCGCCGAGCCCTCGACGATCTCGATGGCGACCGCCGGGTGCGTCTCGCGATAGGCGCCGAGCACCTCTCGCACGCGACCGCCCGACACCGAGGAGAGGATCCCGATGCGAATCGCGCCCTCGGCGCCGCGGCCCGCGCCGGCGGCCGCCTTCACGGCGTGGTCGATCTCGGCGAGCGCCGAGCGCGCCCCTGTGAGGAACCGCTGGCCGGCCTGCGTCAGCCTCACCCCCGTCACGTCACGCTCGAAGAGGGAGACGCCGAGCCTGTCTTCCAGAGCCCGCACTCGGCGACTTACCGCCGACTGACTCACGCCCAATACGGCGGCCGCTCGGCTCAGACTCAGGTGTTCCGCCACCAGCAGCGCTTGGGAAATCGAGACGAAACTGACCATGGGGCGGCCCCATGGAGAGCGCTTCCGGCGGGATTATGACGAAGAGTGATCTCGCGGCTTTTTGTTCTCGGTTGGCGAACAAGGCGGTGACCGTAGGTCGCGACATAGGTTTTCAGGCCTTGTCGCCCTTGGGCCCAACGAGGCGCAGCTACACTGGTTCCGGCGGCCTGCCGAGCGTCCGAAGCGCGCTGCGGTATCCGGCCTCACACTTTACGCTGCTTACAGGGCGCTTACATTACCGCCCTGAGGGCCCAGTGTAAGCAAGGCACCCCTCCGGGGGCCGCCCTTAATCGTTTGGTATTTCACGAAAAATCTGGAGCGGGCGAAGAGATTCGAACTCTCGACCCCAACCTTGGCAAGGTTGTGCTCTACCACTGAGCTACGCCCGCGCTCCGCGTCCGGGCCGCGCGCGGCGGCCGAAAACGAGCGCGGCTTATCGCAGAGGGTCCGCCGGTTGGCAAGGCGGGGTCATGGCGCGCAGGGCGGTGAGGGTCAGGGGGTCGAGGCCGGCCCCGCCGGCGGCGGCATGGTCGAGAATCTCGCGGCGCATGCGCGGCGTCCAGTAGCGCTCGATATGGCCGGCGATTGCGGCGACGGCCACGTCCGGCGGCTGGATGCGGAAGTTGTCGGCGATCTGGTTGGCCATGTGAACGAGCTTGGCCGGGCTGCCGCCCTCATTCGGCCGCATGGGGCGCCGCTTCGCCGACCCGCCGCCAGGCGACGCCGGTCTCGCGGTCGTTCTCCTGCCAGTCGGAGAGGCGGTTGGTGCGCCGCACCTGCACCGCCGTCACCTTGTACTCCGGGCAGTTGGTCGCCCAGTCGCTGTAGTCGGTGGTGACCACATTGGCCCCGGTCGCCGCGTGGTGGAAGGTGGTGTAGACGACCCCTGGCTGTACCCGCTCGGTGATCTTCGCCCGCAGAGAGATTTCGCCCGAGCGGCTGGCCAGGGCCACGAGGTCGCCGTCGCGCACCCCCCGCGCCTCGGCGTCGAAGGGGTGGATTTCCAGCATGTCCTCCTCGTGCCAGATCACGTTGGCCGTCCGCCGCGTCTGCTGGCCGACGTTGTATTGGCTGAGTATCCGCCCAGTGGTCAGCAGCAACGGGAAACGCGGCCCCGTCCGCTCCTTGGTCGGCACGAACTCGGTGAGCATGAAGGCGCCCTTGCCGCGCACGAAGCGGTCCACGTGCATGACCGGCGTGCCGGCCGGCGCCGCGTCGTTGCACGGCCACTGGATCGAGCCCAGTTCGTCGATCCGTCCGAACGAAACCCCGGCGAAGGTCGGGGTCAGGGCGGCGATCTCGTCCATGATCTGAGACGGATGATCGTAGGCCATCGGCGAGCCGAGGGCGGCGGCGAAGCGCAGGGTCACCTCCCAGTCGGCGAGGCCGGCCAGGGGTTCCATCACCTTGCGCACCCGGTTGATGCGCCGCTCGGCGTTGGTGAAGGTGCCGTCCTTTTCCAGGAACGACGAGCCGGGCAGGAACACATGGGCGTATTTGGCCGTCTCGCACAGGAAGAGGTCCTGGACCACCACGCATTCCATGGCCGCCAGGCCGGCGGTGACGTGCTGGGTGTCGGGGTCGGACTGGGCGATGTCCTCGCCTTGGATGTAGAGGGCCTTGAAGCGGCCTTCCACCGCCTCGTCGAGCATGTTGGGGATGCGCAGGCCCGGCTCCCGGTCGATGGGAACGCCCCAGAAGGCCTCGAACATCTGCCGGGTCGCGTCGTCGGCGACGTGCCGATAGCCCGACAATTCATGGGGAAAGGAGCCCATGTCGCACGAGCCCTGGACATTGTTCTGGCCGCGCAGCGGATTGACCCCCACCCCCTCGCGGCCGATGTTCCC
>JBPCMA010000074.1:0-3655 GCA_051002715.1 Caulobacteraceae bacterium | reverse complement strand
CTTCCACCGTCACCCGCGAGCAGGCCTTGCCATGGCCCAGGGCGTATTTCAGGGTCGGGTACATCCGCGCCGTGGTGAGGGCCATGGCGATATCGACCAGGGCGCCCTGGCCCCAACGGCGGAGGATTTCGTCGCGAAGGGGTTCGGCGGCTTCCATGTCGCGGGCGAGAACCGCGCGGGCGAAGCGCCAGCCAAGGGCGGCGGCTTCACCCATGGCCGCCGCGTCGCCGGCCAGAATGCCGCGCAGGGTCTCGGCCGGCACGCCGCCGCGCCGGGCCATGTCGACACCGAGCTGGGTGCACGGGCCGCAGTCCTCGGTGAGGGCGCCGACGACGCCGGCCGCCGCCACCGCCCCCGGCGGGGCGCGCCGGCCGTGACCCAGGGAGCCGACCAGGGAAAACTTCAGAAACGCCCACGGGCTGACCGCCAGGATCTCGCGCATGTAGGTGGCGTCATAATGAAAGTTGCGCTCGAACCGGGTGAGGCCGCGGGCGAGAAGGGCGCGAAGCATCGGGGAATGTCCTTTTTCTAGGATTGGCGCCGGGTCGGCCAGGCGACCCAGGCGGTGAGAAGGGCGGGGAGGTAGACACCTGGAAAGTCGCGGACCAGTTCGGCGGTGAAGTGGCCGCCCAGGGTGGCGTGGACGAGATGGATGAGGGCATGGAGGATCAGATAGGCCGCCGCGGCGATCGCCGCCCCCTGCCCCGCCGCCGGCCGCGCCGCCCGCCAAGCCAGGGCGCCGGCGACCACCAGGTAGGCGGCCCCGATGTCCATCACGAAATGCGGATTGTAGGGACCGGTGGCGGTCACCCCCGGCACGGCGCCATACCACCATTGGCCGGCCAAGAGCATGACCAAGCCGTTGACCCCCAGGACGAGGGTGAGGATCGCGGCGAAAATGCGTTTCATGAAGGCTCCGTAGCGGTTCGCAGCGAGGACGAAATGGGGGAGGCATTTGTGACATGAAGGCACCCAGGTTTGCAGGCGTTACTTGGCCCTCCTATTGGGCCGGAGGGCCGCGCACGCCTTTGCGGCGCACCGCGCGATCATCCGCGAAAGCCGTTGACCGGATAAATCGTCGAACCGTTGGCGGCCCACGACCGTCAAGGGTTCGAGAGTGGATCGGAGGCCCTTGACCGGTATTTTCGCGAACGGATCACTCAGGACATCCGGCGCAGGCTCGCCACGGGTTTCGTCGCTGCCAGCTCAGACGGAGATGTCGCCGGATTCTACACCTTGGCGGCGACATCGCTCCAGTTCGATGCGCTCTCGGTGGAGCGGTCGAGAAAACTGCCACGTTATCCCGTCGTGCCGGCGATCCTGATGGGGCGCTTGGCGGTTTCCCTCGCCCATCAGGGCAACCGCCTCGGTTCGGCCTTGGTGGCTGACGCGTTCTTGCGGTCCGGCCGCTCGGAGATCGCCGCCTACGCCATGGTCGTGAACGCGAAGGACGAGCGCGCCGCGCGGTTCTATGAACACCTTGGTTTCGAGCGACTGCCGGACGCAACGCTCAGGTTGATCCGGCCGCTGGCCGGCGGCGGCCGGTGACGAGCATGGCCGATCAGCCCGCCCTCGCGCACCCCGCGTGCGCCTTGACCACCCGTTCGGTGGAGGCGGGATATTTCGCCAGCGCGGCGGCCGGTCGGATGGGGCGCCGGACGAGGTCGCCGCCGCAGTTGGGGCAGACGCCGCCGAATTTCGCCTCGGCGCAGTCGGCGCAGAAGGTGCATTCGAAGCTGCAGATGCGCGCTTCGCCGCTGGCCGGCGGCAGATCGCGGTCGCAAGCCTCGCAATTGGGCCGAAGTTGGAGCATGAGGGCGCCGCCGGATCGATCGAACAAGGCCCCTTGCGATGTCGCACGATCTGCCCCCCGGCGCCACCGGCGTCCTGGCTCTGGCCGACGGGACGATCCTGCCCGGCCTGGGGTGCGGCGCGGTGGGCGAAGCGGTCGGCGAGGTCTGCTTCAACACCGCCATGACCGGCTATCAGGAGATCCTCACCGACCCCTCCTACATGGCCCAGATCATCGCCTTCACCTTTCCGCACATCGGCAATGTGGGGACCAACAGCGAGGACATCGAGCAGGTTTCCGGATCGGCCACGACGGCGGCGCGGGGGGCGATCTTTCGCCAAGCGCCCACCGCGCCCTCAAACTGGCGGGCGAACGGCGATCTGGATGGCTGGCTGACCCGCCGCGGGGTGGTCGGGCTTTCCGGCATCGACACTCGCGCCCTGACCCGGTCGATCCGCGAGAAGGGCATGCCCCACGCGGTCATCGCCCATAGCCCGGACGGGCGCTTCGATCTCGATGGGCTGACGGCGCGGGCGCGGGACTGGCCGGGCATCGCCGGCCTCGATCTGGCCCGGGAGGCCTCGTGCCTACAGTCCTTCGCCTTGGAAGAAAGCCGATGGTCGTGGCCGGACGGCTACGCGTCGCTGGCCGAGCCGAAATACCAGGTGGTGCTGGTCGATTATGGGGTGAAGCGCAACATCCTTCGCGCCCTGGCCTCGATCGGCGCGCGCGCCACCGTCGTTTCGGCCGACACGACCGCCGAGGCGATCCTGGAGCGGGCGCCCGACGGGGTGGTGCTGTCCAACGGCCCCGGCGATCCGGCGGCGACGGCGCTTTACGCCGGGGCCGAAGTGCGGGCGCTGGCCGAGAGCGGGACGCCGGTGTTCGGCATCTGCCTTGGGCACCAGCTGGTGGCCCTCAGCCTCGGCGCGACCACGATCAAGATGGGCCAGGGCCACCACGGCGCCAACCATCCGGTCAAGGACCTGGCCACCGGCAAGGTCGAGGTGGTGTCGATGAACCACGGCTTCACGGTCGGCCGCGAGAGCCTGCCGGCGCGGCTGGTCGAGACCCACGTTTCGCTGTTCGACGGGAGCAACGCCGGGCTGGCGCTGGCCGACCGGCCGGTGTTCTCGGTCCAGCACCACCCAGAAGCGTCGCCCGGTCCGACGGACTCGCTTTATCTCTTCGAGCGGTTCGCGGCGATGATGGACAAGGCGCGGGCGGGGCGGCCGCGAGACTAGGCGGCCTTCGCGGCGGCGGCCTTCTTGGCGGCGGCGGGTTTCTTGGCGGCGAGGCGCTTTTCGGCGGCGGCTTCCAGCTTGACCGCCTTGCGCGCCGCCACCGCGGCCTCCAGGGCCGGCAGCAATTCGGCCGCGTCGGCCTGCTGTTTCTGGCTGCCGGCGGTTCCCAGCCGGCGGGCGTTGTCCAGCAGGTTCTTGAGCGACGCATCGTCGAGGTGGGGAATTCTGTCGATCAAGCTCATACGCGCGGCTCCGGCGAAATCCGAGAAAGGGCAAGCGCCTCATATCGGCCTTTTCGCGCCGTTTTGAAAGGCTGGACCTGTCTATTTTGATATTCGCCTTGCCCCGGCCCCGCCGAGTCCCCATAATGAACGGATCGAATTCGCTAGGGTTCGGCCGCTCTTCCACGTTCCTTCTATCTTCAAGGGACCCCCGGACCCGCCTTCCGATCCTCACCGATTTTGATAGACCAACGGGCGCCCGCACGGTGCGGATCGCCCATATCAAGGACTAAATCTGAAATGGCTACCGGTACTGTCAAATGGTTCAACGGCCAAAAAGGCTTCGGCTTCATCCAACCGGATGCGGGCGGCGCCGACGTGTTCGTTCACATCTCCGC
>JBPCMA010000073.1:0-5390 GCA_051002715.1 Caulobacteraceae bacterium | reverse complement strand
GCCAGATCTGCGACGGCGCGTCGGGGGTGATGGTGGTCAGCGAAGCGGGGCTGAAGGCCCTGGGAGTCGAGCCCCTGGCCCGCATCCACCACCTGACCGTGGTCGGCGGCGATCCGGTGATCATGCTCGACGCACCCCTCGGCGCCACGGCGCGCGCCCTGGAGAAGGCCGGCATGAGCGTGGGCGACATCGACCTTTTCGAGGTCAACGAAGCCTTCGCCTCGGTCCCGGTCGCCTGGCTCCAGACCCTGAAGGCCGACCCGGACAAGCTCAACGTCAACGGCGGCGCCATCGCCCTGGGCCATCCCCTCGGCGCGTCGGGAACCAAGCTGATGACCACCCTGGTCCACGCCCTTCACGCGCGCGGCAAGCGCTGGGGCCTGCAGACCATGTGCGAAGGCGGCGGCCTCGCCAACGTGACGATCGTCGAGCGGCTTTAGATCCCTTTATCCCCTTGCGGGAGAAGGTGGCCGCGAAGCGGCCGGATGAGGGGTCGCGCCTTCCCCACCGATTTGCCACTCTCTGACCATGACCGCCGACCGCTGAGCGCCTGACCCGCTATGCCAAGGCCATGCGCCACGATCCCGTCGCCAACGAACGGGCTTTGTGGAAACTGCTGCGCAACCGGCGATTGGAGGGACTCAAGTTCCGGCGGCAGGTTCCGAGCGGCCGATACATCGCCGACTTCCTCTGCCTGCGTTATCAGCTCATCGTCGAGGCGGACGGTCCGACCCACGAAGATAGTCTCTATGACTTTGAACGTGACGCACGGCTCCGTGGGCAAGGCTTTCGGGTGCTGCGCTTTCAAACGCCACGATCGAACAGCGCCCTCGGGATGTGCTGGACACCGTCCTGGCGGCGGTTGACCCACAGCGGCGTGGCCCGCGCGACCCCTCATCCAGCCTCCTTCGGAGGCCACCTTCTCCCGCATGGGGAGAAGGGCGATAATGTGGCCATGCCCTTCCGCGCCACCGTCCTCACCATGTTTCCCGAGGCCTTCCCCGGCCCTTTGGCCGTCTCCCTGATCGGGACGGCGTGGCGGGAGCGGGGGCTGTGGGCGCTGGAGACGGTGGACATCCGCGCCTTTTCCACCGATAAGCGCGGCTTCCTGGACGACACCCCGGCCGGGGGCGGGCCGGGGCAGGTAATGCGGGCGGACGTGATCGCTTCGGCGCTGGACAGCGTGGAGGCGGCGGGGCGGCCGTTGTTGTACATGAGCGCCCGGGGGCGGCCCCTGACTCAAGGGAGGGTCAGGCAATGGGCGAGCGGTCCCGGCCTGATCGTCCTTTGCGGGCGGTTCGAGGGGGTGGACCAGCGGGTGATCGAGGCCCGCGGGTTCGAGGAAATCTCGGTGAGCGACGCAGTTCTCGCCGGCGGCGAGGCGGCGGCGATGGTGGCCATCGAGGCGTGCGTGCGGCTGCTGCCCGGGGTTCTTGGCGAGGCGGCCAGTCTGAACGAAGAGAGTTTCGAGAACGACCTTCTCGAACACCCTCAGTACACCCGGCCCCGGACATTCGAGGGGCGGGACATTCCGGAGATTCTGCTCTCCGGCCATCACGGCGAGGCAGCCAAGTGGCGGCGGCAACAGCGGGAAGAGACGACGCGGGAGCGGCGGCCGGATCTGTGGTCAGCGCATCTCGCCAATCAACAGGCAAAGGGCCATAAAGCCCAGTAAACATAAGGATTTGACTAAGATGAATACGATCCAGGAACTCGAAAAGGAAGAGGCGGCGCGTCTCGTCACCGGCAAGAAAATCCCCGCCTTCCAGCCCGGCGACACGGTGCGGGTGAACGTCAGGATCAAGGAGGGCGAGCGCGAGCGCGTCCAGGCCTATGAGGGCGTGTGCATCGCCCGTTCCGGCGGCGGCCTGCAGGAGAATTTCACCGTCCGCAAGATCAGCTTCGGCGAAGGAGTGGAGCGGGTGTTCCCGGTCCTTTCGCCGATGATCGAATCCATCGAGGTCAAGCGGCGCGGCGCGGTTCGGCGGGCCAAGCTCTATTACCTGCGCGATCGGCGCGGCAAGTCGGCGCGCATCGCCGAGCGGGCGGCGGGCAGCGGCGCGCGGGAAAACCCGGAGCCGGCCGAGAGTTGATGGACATGCCAGGCGCGCCGCTCAACCGGCGGGATGCCCTGGCCGCCGCCGGCGCTCTGGCGGCGTGGCCCGCCTGGGCTCAGCCGACGGCCGGAACGGTCCGCGTCAACCTCCAGACCGGGGCCGGCCTCATCGCCCTGGAGCTTTACGCCGACAAGGCGCCGATCACCGCCGCCAATTTCCTGCGTTACGTGGACGCGCGCCTGTATGACGGGGCGACTATCTACCGCGCCCTGAAGGCCCCCGGCGCGCCGACGACCGGCCTCATCCAGGGCGGCGCTCGTGCCGATCCGGCCCACCCGATCGCGCCGATCGCCCACGAGACCACGACCCAAACCGGTCTTTCCCACAAGGACGGGACCCTGTCCCTGGCCCGCCGCGCACCCGGCACGGCGACCTCGGACTTCTTCATCTGCGTCGGCGACGCCCCTTATCTCGACGCCGACCCCAAAGCGCCCGGAGACAACCTCGGCTTCGCCGCCTTCGGCCATGTAACCGCTGGCATGGGTGTCGCGCGCGCCATCCTCGCCCTGCCGACCTCGCCCACCGCCGGCGCCCCTGACATGGCCGGTCAGATGCTCGATCCGCCCGTCCCCATCGTCAACGCGAGGCGGGTTTGAGACCAGGCGCGGCGCTCTGGCGCCTGGCGCCGGGGCTCGGTCTTTGTCTGGCCGTCGCGGCGGCGGCCGCCTTTCTGCAGGGCCTCGAGGCGCGCCTGTTCGGCCGCGCCTGGCTCGAGGCCCTCGTGATCGCCATTCTGCTGGGAACAGCCATCCGTTCCGCCTGGACGCCGGGGGACGCCTGGAAGGGGGGCATCGCCTTCTGCGCCAAGCCTCTGCTGGAAGTCGCCGTCGTCCTTCTGGGCGCGACGATCAGCGCCGCCACCCTCGTTGGGGCCGGCCCGGCGCTGCTGGCCGCCATCGCCCTCGTGGTCGTCGCCGCCCTCGCCGTCAGCTATGGGCTGGGGCGCCTGTTCGGCCTGCCGCGCCGAATGGCCACCCTGATCGCCTGCGGCAACTCGATCTGCGGCAACTCGGCCATCGCCGCGGTCGCCCCGGTGATCGGCGCCGATGGCAAGGACGTGGCCGCCTCCATCGCCTTCACCGCGGTGTTAGGCGTCGTCGTGGTGCTACTCCTGCCGATCCTGTCCGTGGTGCTGCAATTGACGCCGCGGTCGTTCGGCATCTTCGCCGGCCTCACCGTCTATGCGGTGCCGCAGGTGCTGGCGGCCACCGCGCCGATCAGTTCGCTTTCCGCTCAGGTCGGCACGCTGGTCAAGTTGGTGCGCGTGCTGATGCTCGGACCCGTGGTGCTGGGGCTGTCGCTGGTCATGCATCGGCGAGGCGAGGCGCACCAAGCGACTGGCGCCGACGCCGGGCGCCGGGTGGGCCGCCTGCCGCCGCTCTATCAGCTCGTCCCGTGGTTCATCGCCGGCTTCCTGGCTCTGGTCGTCGCCCGCTCGACCGGACTGATCGCGCCGCCCGTCGCCGTCCCGGCCGGCCGCCTCGCCACTTGGCTCACCATCGTCTCCATGGCCGCCCTGGGTCTGGGCGTCGATGTCCGCGTGGTCGTCAAAGCCGGCGCCCGCGTCGCCGCCGTGGTGACCCTTTCGCTGGTCGCGCTGGGCGCCGCGGCGCTGGCGGTGATCCACGGGCTGGCGCTGGCATGAGGGCGGGGCGCGACGCGGTTGAAGCCGGCCTTCGACGGCCCTAAGGTCGAGACTGAGGAGGGGTGTCATGAGGGTGATTTGCGCATCAGTCGCGGCTCTCGGTCTTGCGGGATGCGCCGGCCTGCAATTCAACGACGGGCCGCGGCCCGGGGCCCTGACCTATTTCGAGCCCGCGCCCTACCTGCTGGTCACCGTCACCGCCGACTGTAAATCAACGGCGAGCGTCCTGACCTTCCCCGGCGCGCCGCACTCTGTAAGCTTTCACAACGGCTATGGCTCGGCGAGCCTGTCGGTGACCCTGTCGGCGGCCGGCACGATCACCGCGGTCGGCCAGACCACCGATTCGCAGATCCCGGCGACGCTCGGCGCCGTCGCCGGCCTGGCGACCGCCGCCGCGCCCCTGGCCCTGAGCCGCACCCTCGGAGCGGCGCCGCAACCGAAGGCCTGTGCGCCCGGCGCCGCCCTCTATCCCTTCCTGGCCAACGGCCGACCGGACATCGCCGATCCGGTCAGGGTCCCCCTTAACCCCCGCTAGGGGCTTCGTTGACAGCGCCGGCGGCGCGCTCCAAAAGTCGCCGCGCGCGCGGGAGAGAGGCGGATGAGCGATCGACATGGCTGAAGCCTCGCCCGCCGCCCGGCCGCGCCCGCTGTCGCCGCATCTGCAGGTGTGGCGCTGGCATGTCACCATGGCCGCCTCGATCCTCCACCGGGCCACCGGCTTGGCGCTCTACGCCGGCGCCTTGATCCTGGCCGGATGGGCGCTGGCCCTGGCTTCGGGGGCGGCGTCGTATGACGCCTATATGGATCTCCTCGGATCCCTCCCCGGCAGGATCGTTCTCTTTGGCGTCACCGTCAGTGTCTTCTTCCACATGGCCAACGGCGTGCGGCACCTGTTCTGGGACGCCGGCGCGGGCTTCGAGCCGCGCACCGCCGACCTCACCGCCTGGATCGCCCTTGTCTTCGGCCTGGTCGCGGCCGGCTTCGTCTGGGCGCTCCCGTTCATTCTCGGCGGCTACTGATGACCGGCTTTCGCACGCCGCTGGGTCGGGCGCGCGGCCTGGGTTCCGCCAAACGTGGCGTCGGCCATTTCATCGGCCAGAGAGTATCGGCGGTGGCGTTGATCTTTCTGATGTTGTGGGGCGTGTGGTCGGCCTTCCGGCTGGCTGGCGGAGGCTATGCGGGGGCGATCATTTGGCTGCATTCGCCGGTGAACGCCGCCCTTCTGGCGCTCCTCTCCGCGACCGTTTTCTATCACATGCAACTTGGCGTGCGGACGATCATCGAGGACTACATCCACAAACCGGCGACCAAGGTCACCCTGCTGATCGCCAACCTCTTCGCCTGTTACGGCGGCGCGGCCTTGACGGTCGTTTGCCTGCTGAAAATCGCCATCGGCGGAGTTTCCTGACCATGGCCGCCTATGCACTGGTCGATCACACGTTCGACGTGGTGGTGCTGGGCGCCGGAGGCTCGGGCCTGCGCGCGGCGCTCGGCTGCGCCGAGGCGGGGCTCAAGACGGCCTGCGTCACCAAGGTCTTTCCCACCCGCTCGCACACGGTGGCGGCCCAGGGCGGTATCTCGGCCAGCCTGGGCAACATGGGGGCCGACGACTGGCGCTGGCACATGTA
>JBPCMA010000072.1:0-37533 GCA_051002715.1 Caulobacteraceae bacterium | reverse complement strand
GCGGCGCGTCCTATAGTCCGAACCGGCGAGCGGCGTCCATCCCGCCGCCTGCTTGACGGCGGTTGTGGATGGTCTCGGGCTGCAACCGGGATATTTTAGCGGAGGGACCCAATTGAGCCAGGGCGATGTCGCGGTCGTGGAAGTCGTCCGATCGCACGGCCTCAGCCGCGATCTGCGCCAGCGGCATGTGACGATGATCTCCATCGGCGGCATCATCGGGGCGGGCCTGTTCGTCGGCAGCAGCGCCGGGATCGCCACCGTGGGGCCGGCCATCGTGGTCAGCTACCTGATGGCCGGCGCCGTCGTTCTGCTGGTGATGCGGATGCTGGGCGAGATGGCGGCGGCCTTTCCGGAGACCGGTTCGTTCACCGAATACGCTCGGCTGGGGCTGGGAAACTGGGCCGGCTTCACCGCCGGCTGGCTCTACTGGTATTTCTGGGTGGTGGTTCTGGCCATAGAGGCCCTGGCCGGGGCGGCGATCCTTCACCTGTGGATTCCGATCGACATCTGGGTTCTGGCCCTTGGGCTGATGGCGCTGATGATGGCCACCAACCTGTGGTCGACACGCTCTTACGGCGAGTTCGAGTTCTGGTTCGCCTCGATCAAGGTGGCGGCCATCGTTGTCTTCATCGCCATGACTGGCGTTTTTGTCATCGGGCTCACGCACGGCGCGCGCTTCACCAATCTTTACGCCCACGGCGGGTTCGCGCCGTTCGGGGCGGTGTCCGTCCTGGGCGGGGTGACCAGCGTCATCTTCGCCCTGTGCGGCGCGGAGATCGCCACCATCGCGGCGGCCGAATCGCGCGAGCCCGGCCGCGCCGTCGCCAGAATGACCAGCCAGGTGGTGGTGCGAATCCTTCTCTTCTATGTGATTTCCCTGTTCCTGATCGTCACCGTGGTCCCGTGGACAGCGATCCGCCCGGGCGATTCGCCCTTCGCCATCGCCTTGGCGAGGGTCGGCGTTCCAGGCGCCGCCCTGATCATGAACGCCATCGTGCTGACCGCCGTGCTCTCGTGCCTGAATTCCGGCCTCTACGTGACCTCGCGGGTGCTCTTCACCCTGGCCGCCCACGGCGACGCGCCCAAAGTCCTGGTGGCGCTGAGCAGACGCCGGGTGCCGATCCGCGCCATCCTGATCGCCTTCGCTTTTGGGGCCGTCGCCGTGGCGGCGTCAGTGATCTCGCCGCAGGTGGTGTTCGCCTTCCTGATCAACGCCTCGGGCGCCCTGATGCTTCTGATCTACCTGATCGTCGCCTGCGCGGAGATCGCCGTGCGCCGGCGGCTGGAAGCCGAGCGATCGCCACGCCTCACGGTACGCATGTGGCTGTTTCCCTACGGCAGCTACTTCACCGTGGCGGCCATCGTGGCCATCCTAGCGGCCATGGCGCTGACCGCCAGCCTGCGAAGCGAACTGACCGCCAGCCTTGGCGTTCTGGCGCTAGTGCTTGTTCTCTATGCGGGTGTGAGGCGACGGTGGGGCATGGCTGTGACCAATGAGACCCGAGGTTAGGCGCCGCCGCCGATCTCCACGAGAGGCTCGCCTCTGGAGCCACCAACTCGGCAAAGTCACGATCCTTCGTCAGGAACGAGGTGGCCTCTTGGCTGGCGGCGGTGAAGATCGTCCGATCGTCAGCGCGCGCAAGACCCAGATCACGCACCTGTAGGCACGGTTCGCCGATTTCGTCTGCGATACACCGCGCGAGCGCGGGCGCGAGGTGATTGTCCAACCAGATCGTCACTCCGCCGCGATCAGCGGATGATCGACACGGCGTGAGGCGAAAGCGAGGGCGGCTCGGATGTCGTCGTGTTCCAGGTCGGGCAATTCTTCGACGATTTGCGAATGGGAAAGTCCGGCCGCCAACGAATCCAGCACGTCCGCCACACGGATTCGCAATCCGCGAATGCACGGTCGACCGCCAAATTTGCCGGGCTCGGAAGTGATGCGCTGAAGGAGATCGGCATGGGTCACGACTATATCACGGAATTGGATCATCGCGCGCGGGCGGCCCGCACAAGTAGTGTCATTCCTCCAGACTCAAGAGGCTGGCGTTGCCGCCGGCCGAGGTGGTGTCCACGGTGTAGGTGCGCTCGACGCAGAAGCGCGGCAGATAGTGCGGGCCGCCGGCCTTGGGGCCGGTGCCCGACAGGCCCTCGCCGCCGAACGGCTGGACGCCGACCACCGCGCCGATCATCGAGCGGTTGACATAGAGATTGCCAACCTTGGCGCGGGCGCGCACCGCCGCCGCCACCGCCCCGATCCGGCTGTGGACGCCCAGGGTCAGGCCGTAGCGCGAGGCCATGATCGCATCGAGGGTCGCCTCCAAAGCCCCGCCTTTCCAGGTGACAACGTGCAGGACGGGTCCGAACACCTCGCGGTCGAGATCGGCGATCCGATCCAGGCGGATTACCGTGGGAGCGACGAAGGCGCCGCGCTTGAGGCCATCCGGCAGGGGGCAGGCGTAGAGGATGCGGTCCCTCCAGCGCCCCAGATGGGCCTCGATCGCGGCCTTGGCGGCGGCGTCGATCACCGGGCCGACATCGGCCGCCGGATCGGCCGGATCGCCAATGATCAGCTCGGCCATGGCCCCGGTCAGCATGGCCAGGGTCGCCTCGGCGATGCCTTCGTGCAGGCAGAGAAGGCGCAGGGCGGAGCAGCGCTGGCCGGCGGAGAGGAAGGCCGAGGCGACGACATCGCCCACTACCTGTTCGGGCAGGGCGGTGGAATCGACCAGCATGGCGTTGATCCCGCCGGTCTCGGCGATCAGCGGGACCAGGGGACGGCTCTCGTCGTCGAGCAGGGCGCGGGCGATCCGCCGGGCGCTGGCGGTGGACCCGGTGAAGGCGACGCCGGCCACCCGCGGGTCGGCGACCAGGGCGGCGCCCACGTCCGCGCCGCCGGGAACCAGGTTCAACACCGCGCCGGGAACCCCCGCCTCCAGGGCCAGGCGCACGGCGGCGGCGGCGATCAGCGGCGTCTGGGGCGCCGCCTTGGCGACCACCGCGTTTCCGCCGGCCAGGGCGGCGGCGATCTGGCCGAGGAAGATGGCCAGGGGAAAGTTCCACGGGCTGACGCAGGCGAAGACGCCGCGCCCTGAAAGGGTCAGTTCGTTGGTCTCGCCGGTGGGGCTGGGGAGCGCCACGGGCAAACACTGGCGGCGCGCCTGCGCGGCGTAGTAACGGCAGAAGTCCACCGCCTCGCGCACCTCGCCCAGGGCGTCGGCCAGGGTCTTGCCGGCCTCGCGCACCGCCAGGGCCATCAGCGCCGCTCGGTCGTGCTCCAGGAGATCGGCCAGGCGCTCCAGGATGGCGGCGCGTTCCTCCACCGGCCGGGCGTTCCAGGCCCCCTGCCCCGCCGCCGCCGCGTCCACGGCCGCCTTCACGTCCTTGGGCGTCGCCTCGATGACCTCGCCGGCGATGCGCTTCCTGTCGGCCGGATCGCGAACCGGCCTGGCCGGCCCGGTTCCTTCCCGCGCCCCGACGATCGGCACGGCCCGCGCCGGCGCGGCCCAGGCGGCGCGCATCTTGGTCAGCAGAGCCGCCACCGTCGCCTCGTCCGAAAGATCGAGGCCAGCCGAATTGCGCCGCTCAGGCCCGAACAGATCGGCGGGCGGCTTGATCGCCGGATGGGCCGAGAAGCCCATGCGCTCGGCGTCCTCGACCGGATCGGCCAGCAGGTTCTCGTCGCTCAGGGTCCGGTCGGCGATCTGATGGACGAAGCTGGTGTTGGCCCCGTTCTCCAGCAGGCGGCGGACCAGATAGGCCAGCAGGTCGCGATAGCCGCCGACCGGGGCGTAGATGCGCACCGCGACCCCCAGCTCGGCCATCAGCGGCTCGTAGAGGCCCTCGCCCATGCCATGCAGGCGCTGGAACTCGAAATCGCGCCGCGCTCCGGCCCATTCCAGGACGGTGGCCACGGTCAGCGCATTGTGGGTGGCGAAGGCGGGAAAGACGGCCGGCTCGGCCAGCATCGCCCTGGCGCAGGCCAGGTAGCTGACATCGGTGCCACTCTTGCGGGTGAACACCGGATAGTCGATGAGGCCCAGCTCCTGAGCCCGCTTGATCTCGGTGTCCCAATAGGCGCCCTTGACCAGCCGCGTCATCAGCCGCCGGCCGGTGGCGCGCCCCAGGGCGCCGGTCCAGGCGATCACCGCCGGGGCGCGGCGCTGATAGGCCTGAACCGCCAGGCCCAGGCCGTCCCACCCCACGAGGGAGGAATCTCGGGCCGCCGCTTCGATGATATCCAGCGACATCTCCAGCCGCTCGCTCTCCTCGGCGTCCACGGTCAGGCCGACGCCTCCGGCCTTGGCGACACGGGCCAGCTCGATCAGTCGCCCGGTGAGGGCCGGGACGGCGCGGCCCGCCTGCAGGGGCTCGTAGCGCGGATGCAGGGCCGAGAGTTTCACCGACACGCTGTCGCGGGCGAAGACGTCGCCGGTCCCCGCCGCCGCCCGCCCCACCGTTTCGATGGCGGCCCGATAGGAGTCGAAATAGGCCTGCGCGTCGGGCGCGGCGCGCGCCGCCTCGCCCAGCATGTCGAAGGAATAGCGAAAGGCCTTGTTGGCCCCCCGGTCGGCGCGGCGCAGGGCCTCCTCGATGGTGCGGCCGAGCACGAAGGCCTCGCCCATCCGCTGCATCGCGCTTCCCACCGCGGCGCGGATGGTCGGCTCGCCCAGGCGCCCCACCAGGGCGCGCAAAGTGCCGGCCGGGGCCTCGGTCAGGGACTGGGCGAGGATCAGGCCCAGAGTGGCCCCGTTCACCAGGGCCGAATCGGCCGAACCCAGATGGCCGCGCCAGTCGCCTTGGCCCAGCTTGTCGCGGATCAGGGCGACGGCGCCGGCGGCGTCGGGCACCCGCAGATAGGCTTCGGCCAAGCCCAGCAGGGCCGCGCCCTCGTCGCCGGAAAGGCTGTATTCCTGGAGGAAGCGGTCGATCCAGCCGCCCCGGCCGGGCGCCCGAAGCGCCGCCAGCAGGCCGGCGGCCCGCTCCACGACCCGCCGGCGCGCCGCCGCCGACAGCCGCGCCGCTTCGGCCAAGGGTTTCAGAACCTCCGGCTCGGCGCGCCGATAAAGCGGCGCGATGGCGCGGCGCGTCGCGTCGAGGGAGGGGTCGGTGGGCTGGGGCAAGGGCTTTTGGAACTGCGAATTGAGGGTCGGGCGGACGGCGCGCCGCGCGGCGGCCAAGGAGGGGCTTCTAACCGCTCGCGGCGGCCTGGGCCACCGACGTAATTTGGCCGCCGGCGGCGTCCAGCCTATACTTGAGCCACTGGAGGAGCGCCGCCATGATCCGCGCCGTGTTGATCGCTTTGGCCGCCGGCGCCGTGGCGCTTGGCGGCGTCTCCGCCGCGCTCGCCCAGGAAGCCATCTCGACGGCGACCGGCGCGCCGGCCCCCTCTCCCGCCTCGGCGGCCAACGCCGCCCCCATCGCCCTGCCCGACACGATCGACGACCGCGACGCCGGCCCTCTGCCGGTCGGCCCCTGCGGCGCGGTCGGCCTGATCCGCGACGGCCAGGTGGAAAAGCCGGACAAGAAGCCGCACGGCGAGGTGTGGGCCGCGGTCGGAACCCACGGCTACCGCGAAGCCGGCGGCGTGGTCTGCCAGCCCATCGGCGACCACACCGCCGTCACCATCGCCGTGGACGCGGCGCATATCGGGCGGTGACGCTGGAGGCGTATCGGTGACGTGCGCCGGCGCTTCATGGAAACCGCGCGATTTGCTATCGGCGCCGGCCGAGCTTCAGAGATTCTCCCGCAGCCACGCGGCCGCCTTGGCGACGACGTTGGCGCCGGGTTCCGCCGGCCCCTGCTTTTTCTGAGGCCCGGATCGCCGGGGGCCGACGTCTCGCGGGCCGAAGGCGGCGCGCTGGAGGACGCCGGCGGCGGCGCAGAAGGCCGGGCCCGAGGCGGCGTCGGCGAGGTGGGGGATGCGGCGCGGCCGGCCCAGGCGCACCGGGCGGTCAAACACGCGAACCGCGACTTCCCGCACGCCGGCCAGCTGGCTGGCCCCGCCGATAAGAACCACCCCCGCTCCCGGCTCGACCAGGGCCCCGGCATTCTTCAAGCGCTCCTTGAGGAGTTCGAGCGTTTCCTCCACCCGCGGCGCGATGATCCCCTTGAGCATGGAGCGGGGGGCGTTGACCGGCCCGGCCCCCGGATCGTCGCCGCGCGGCGGGGCCTCGATCATCTCGCGGTCCTCGTTGGCCGAGGCGATGGCCGAGCCATGCAGGGTCTTGATGCGCTCGGCCCCCGCCGTGGAGGTGGAAAGGCCGCGGGCCACATCCTGAGTCACATGCTGGCCGCCGACGGCGAGACTGTCGACGTGGACCAGGGCGCCCCCCGAATAGACCGCCACCGAGGTCGAACCGCCGCCCATGTCGATGCAGATGGCGCCCAACTCCATCTCGTCTTCTTCGAGGGCGGCCAGGGCCGAGGCAAAGGGGGCGGCCACCACGCCCTCGAATTGCAGGTGGGCGCGCTCGACGCAGTGGCCGAGGGTGTGGAAAACGCCCTCGTTCATCGACACCACCAACATTTCCAGGCCCAGCACCCGGCCGAACATGGCGCGCGGATCACGCACCCGCCGCTGGCCATCCACCGACCAGGCGATGGGGCGCAGATGGATCGCCTGGCGCCGGTCGAGCCGCAGCCCGGCCATGGCCTGGTCGGTGGCGCGGGCCATGTCGCCCTCGCCGATCGGCCGGCCGCCCAGCGAAACCCGGGCCGCGACGCGATGGCTGGCGAGCTGGCCGCAGGCGGTCGCGACGGTGACGGCCTGGACATCGACGCCCGCCATGGTTTCGGCGCGCTCCACCGCCTGGGCGATGGCCCGCGCCGCCTCGTCCATGTCGACGATGGCCCCGCCGCGCACGCCGTGGGACTGCACATAGCCCACCCCCGCCGTGGTCAAGGTGCGGTCGCCGCGTCGCACGCCATCGTGCTTCATGATGAAACAGGCGACCTTGGAGGCGCCCAGGTCCACCGCCGCCACCACCGGAGCGCGGCCGAGGGCGGCCTTGAGCGCCTCGCGCCGCTCTCCCTTCACCGGCGCCGGCGCCCCATTGCGTTCCATCACGTCCTGCATCGGCTATACCCCACTTTTCGTCAACACCGCCGGCGCGCCGCCGCGCGGGCGCACCACCACCATTTCCGGGTCGCGCAGATCGATGCGGGCGAAGCCCAGATCCAGGATTCGCGCCGCCCGATCGAGCGCGTCCAGTTGCTTCAAGGCGGCGCCTTCGCCCTCGGCGGGAAGCATGATCAGGCAGCCGTCCCTGAGCCGCACATCCCAACGGCGACCGTCCACCCGCACCAGGGTGTCCAACCGCCCCGCCAGCCGTGGCCGGCCGAGGATGGCCGGCAAGATCGCGCCGGCGGCGAGATTGGCCCCCTCGCCCACGACCAGGGGCAGGCTGGTGAAGTGGGCCGGATCGATCCGGGTCATAACCGCGCCGTTGTCAGCGATGACCCAGGCGTGGCCGCCATGTTCCCACACCGCGAGCAAGGGGCGCTGGTCCACCGCGATTACCAGGGCGCCCGGCAACAGGCGGACAACGCGGGCCCGCTCCACCCAGCCGACCCGCTCCACCCGTCGGCGGACGGCGTTCAGGTCGACGGCGAGGATCGGAGCGCCGAAGGCGAGGCCGGCGGCCTTGACTATCTCCGCGCGGGCGGGGCGCGAGGCGCCCTGAAGGTGGATCACGCCCAGGCGAAACCCAAGGCTGGCGAAGCGGCTGTCGACCGCCTGATGCGCGATCGCCGGCAGCCTCTGGGCGCGGCCTCCCGTCGCCAGGACGACGACCAGGGCCAGGGCCAGGACCAAGCAGGCGGCGGCGACGGCGGCGGCCGGCGCCAGGCCGGCGCGATGGGCGGCACGCAGTTTGCTGTTCCCCCGCGACGGCGATCTCGCGGCGCGCGGGCGGACGGTCTTAGCGGACACCTTGACCCGAGGTCTGGCGGCCCCCCGCCGTTCCCCCCGCAACGCCGCGGGCATGCCCATCCTCCGTGATCCACAGCACCAGGTCGTCGAACCCCAAACCCAGGTGCGCCGCCTGCTCGGGCGCGAGCGAGGTCGGCGTCATGCCGGGTTGAGTATTAACCTCCAGGAGGACCAGAAGGTCGTTAACGCCGTCATAACGAAGGTCGCTTCGGGTGAGGCCCCGGCAGCCGAGGGCGTCGTGCGCCCGCGCGGCGTGAAGTTTGGCGAGGGCCGCCACCGCCGGCGGAATGCGCGCCGGGAGGATGTGACGGGAGCCGTCCTCGCCGTACTTGGCTTCGTAGTCATAAAAGCCGGTGCGCGATTCGATCTCGGTGACGGTCAGGGCCTCGCCGCCCATCACCGCCACCGCCAGTTCGAGCCCTGGCACGTAGGGCTCGATCATCACCTCGTCGCCGAACGCCCAATCGGGGGCGAGAAGGCCGGCGGGCGGGCCATTGGCGCCGTCGAACACCCGAAACACGCCCACCGACGAGCCCTGGGAATTGGGCTTGACCACATAGGGCGGGTCCATCACGTGGCCGCGCGCCGCCTCGAAGCGGTCGTAGAGGCAGCCGCCGGGCACCGGCACGCCGGCGGCGGCCAGCACCGCCTTGGCCTTGGCCTTGTCCATCGCCAGCGCCGAGGCCAGGACGCCGGAATGGGTGTAGGGCAACCCCAAGGTTTCCAGCACGCCCTGTACGCATCCGTCCTCGCCCCAGGCGCCGTGCAATGCGTTGAAGCAGATATCGGGGGCGAGGCGGGTCAGGACCTCGGCGATGTCCCGCCCGGCGTCGACCCGGCTGACCCTTGCTCCCAGGCGTTCGAGGGCGTCGGCGCATTCGCGGCCCGAGATCAGGCTGACGTCGCGCTCGGGGGAGACGCCGCCCATGAGCACGACGACATGACGGCCGGCGAGGGGAAGCGCCATGGGCGATCCTTGTGTATCAAGGCGCCCCTTGTGCGCTGAATCGCGGGGCGGTGTTAAGGGCGGCCGATCCGCTTGATCTCCCACTCCAGATCCACGCCGAATTTCGCCAGGACGTCGGCCCGGACGGCCTCCCCAAGGACTTCGAGGTCGGCCGCCGTCGCCTCGCCGGCGTTGATCATGAAATTGGCGTGCAGGGGCGAGACCATGGCGCCGCCGAGCCGCTTGCCGCGCCAGCCCGCCGCGTCGATCAATCGCCACGCCGAATCCCCCGGCGGATTCTTGAAGGTCGAGCCGCCGGTCTTCTCGCGGATCGGCTGGGTGGATTCGCGGCGGCCGGTGATCGCCGCCATGCGCTCGCCGATCGCCGCCGGATCGTCGCGGCGTCCCTGGAAGATCGCCCCCGTCCAGATCATGCCGGCCGGCGCCGCGCTGCGCCGATAGGCGTGGCCCAGGGCATCCGCCGCCAGGACCCGCCGCGCGCCATCGCGCTCCAGCCCGTGCGCTGCGACGAGACACTGGCTCGTCTCGTCGCCATAGCAACCGGCGTTCATGGTCAGGGCGCCGCCGATGGTTCCGGGTATCCCGGCGTAGAACTCCAGGCCGGCGAGCCCCGCCTTGCCGGCGGCGCGGGCGACCGCCCCATCCAGCGCCGCGGCGCCGGCGACGATCCGGCCTTCATCCACCTCGACGCCGACATCGGCGAAGGCGCGCCCCAGGCGGATCACGGCCCCCTCGACACCACCGTCGCGCACGATGACATTGGACGCGGCGCCGAGCACGATGAGCGGCGTCTCGCGCGGCAGTTCATGCAAGAAGGCCGCCAAGTCGTCCTCGTCGGCGGGAAGGAAAAGAACCTCGGCCGGGCCGCCGACGCGGAACCAGGTGAAAGGCGCCAGCGGCTCGTCGAAGCGCAGCCTGCCGCGCACCGCCAGCGGGCGGTCACGCCAAGCCGCTCCCCCTCGCGCGTCAGGCACCCAGCGCCTCCAATTGGGCGGGCAGGGCCTGGGCCCAGCCGGTAATGTCGCCGGCCCCGAGGAAGACCACCATGTCGCCGCCTTGAGCTTCCTCGACGATCAAACCTGGCAAGTCCGCCGGGCGCTCGAGGGCGACGACGCGGGGATGGCCTTGCCGGCGCAGGCCCTCGACCAGAGATTGGCGGTCGAACCCGTCGATCGGCGCCTCGCCGGCCGCATATACATCGGCCACGATCACCGCGTCGGCGTCGCCGAAACAGCGGCAGAACTCCAGGAAAAGATCGCGCAGGCGGGAATACCGATGCGGCTGGACGACCGCGACGACCCGCCCGCCGCTCGTCGCCCGGGCGGCGGCCAGGGCGCTGGCGATCTCCGTCGGATGATGACCGTAGTCGTCGATGATGCGAAGGCCCCTGGCGACGCCCACCGTGGTGAACCGGCGGCGCACCCCGCCAAATCGGGCGAGCGCCTGGCGGATGGCCTCGTCGGCGACGCCCAGCTCGCGGCCGACGGCGACCGCGGCCAGGGCGTTGAGCACATTGTGCCGCCCGGCCATGGGCAAGGTCGTTCGGGCGAACGTGGCGAGATCGCCTGACGAGCCCTTGATCTCGACATCAAAAGCCGCGCCCTCGGCGCCCATGGCGATGTTCAAGGCCCGGACGTCCGCCCGTGGGTCGGTCCCATAGGTGATCAGTCGATGGTCTTCGATCCTCGATGCGAGGTCGCGCACATTGGGGTCGTCGATGCACAGGACCGCGCGGCCGTAAAAGGGCGTATCCCGCGCGAAGGTCTCGAAAGCGCCGGTGAGGTTGGCGAAATCGCCGCCGTAGTGATCCAGGTGCTCCATATCGATGTTGGTCACCACCGCCATTATGCGGGGCAGCTTCACAAAGGTCCCGTCGCTCTCGTCGGCTTCGACCACCATCCATTCGCCGTCGCCAACCTTGGCATTGGCGCCGTAGGCGTTGATGACCCCGCCGTTGATGACGGTGGGATCGAGTCCTCCGGCGTCGAGGACGGCGGCGATCAGGGAGGTGGTGGTAGTCTTGCCGTGGGCGCCGGCCACGACAATCGACGGGTGGGCGCGCATGAGTTCGGCCAACATCTCACCGCGCCGGACGAGGGGCATGCCGCGAGCCCGGCCGGCCGCCATCTCGACGTTGTCCGCCGCGATGGCGCTGGAAAACACAATGACCGAGGCGCCATCGACGTTCGCCGCGTCGTGGCCGATGAAAACCTTGATCCCCAGTTCCTTCAGGCGCTCGAGGGTGGCGCCCGCCTTGGCGTCCGAACCCTGAACCACGCACCCACGACGTCGCATGATCTCGGCGATGGCGCTCATGCCGATGCCGCCGATGCCGATGAAATGCACGGTTCCGAAATCGGAGGGCGCGGGCCGGCGATTCATCCGCCGAGAGCTAACCGAAACGGGGGCGGAGCGAAACAGGATGACGACACGGGCCGGCCATGCTCGAAGTGCGCGTTCGGCGCGCTCGCCAGGGGCGTCCAGGCGGTTCGGCGGCCGGCTTCAACGACGCCGCCGGCGACAAGGATGTCGAGGCCGCCGAAGACCTAGCGGGCACGGCCAATCGCGTCGGACAAGGCTCAGGCGGGTTTGGGGCCGAGTTGTCGCTGGGCGGTGGCGGCGTCCGGCGTCGGCGCGGCGGTCGAGCGCCATCTTTCCCACTCCTCCCAGCCGAGATAGCCGGTGAACTGGTCGTCGTTGAAGTAGAGCAAGGGCCCGTTGCAGATGAAGAGATATTCGGTATCCTCCAGCGCCTCCGTCGCGCCGTGCAAGACGCCGTTCGGCTCGTAGACGTAGTCGCCGGTCTCGAGCACGCCGTCGCGCACCTTGAGCCGGCCGTTGAGAATGTAGGTGTGGGAAGCCGACAAATGTTTGTGCGGCGGGGCGACATAGCCCTTCTTCCAGCGGAACACCGCCGCCCATGCGCCGCTCTCCGACCCAGTCCACAGGATGCGCGTCCAGGCCATGCCGAGCATGTTCTCGATCCAGTCGGCCTCGGAGGCCTTGAACAGACTATCCTGCAGATGCTGGTGGAAGGGTTCGATGGGCTGCGGCAGGGGCATTGGCGTCTCCTTGGTCGGTCGGGGCCGGACGGTCGTTCGTGCGGCCCGGGGGATTCCGCTACAGCCGCGCGGCGCAAGCGGCGGGGCGCGAAAGCCTGGCAAAGCGCCATTTCGCCGCCGATCGGTTTACGTGGGTGAGCCGGCTCGCATGTCTTCATAGTTGGTGCGGCCGCCGGCGGTCATGCCGGCGTCGATCACCAGGTCGTGACAGTTGACGAAAGCCCCTTCGTCGCTGGCGAGGAAGAGCGCGCCTCGCGCGATATCCGCCGGCAGCCCGGACCTGCGAAGCGGCGTCGCCTTCGCGAGGTTCCCCCGCAGCTTGGCCAGCTTGGCCTCCAGCTGGGCCTGCTCGACGCCGGCCGCGCCGCCCAAGAAGATCGGCGTGGCGACGCCGCCCGGCGAGATGGCGTTCACCGTCACGCCCCAAGGGCCGAGCGCCATTCCGGCCAGGCGCGTCGCGTGGATCACGGCTGCCTTGGCGATGGAATAGAGATAGCCGCCCATGTGCGTGCGCTGGCCGGCGACCGACGCGTTGTTGATAATCGCGCCCCGCCGCTGCTCCTTCATGGCGGGCGCGGCATGCTTTATGCCAGTCAGCACCGAAAACAGAAGCAGGTCCATGGCGTCGCGGAAGTCGGACTCGGTGAAGGTGTCGACCTCGCCGCGGCTGGGACCGCCCGCATTGTTGAAGAGCACGTCCAGCCTGCCCCACCGCTCGATGGCCTCGGCGACGGAGCCGGCCATGTCCGCCTCACGGCGAACGTCGGCTTGCCGGAAGGCGACGTTCTCGCCAAGCGCGCTCGCCTGGGCCCCACCCTTCTCGTGGTTGCGACCCGTGAACAGCACCTTGGCGCCCTCGGCGACGAACAGTTCCACGGTCGCCTCGCCGATGCCGCTGGTCCCGCCCGTGATCAGGGCGACTTTGCCCGCCAGCCGTTCCGCCATCAGCGCCTCCAAGGATGCGATCCGAAACCTGAACCCAAACGCCGCCTCCGTCAAGGAATCCGTGGCGATCCAAAACGACCGGTATGGTATTTTCCGTCGCATACACCGGCTGATATCACTATTTTCCGCATGGTTGGTTTGACGATCGATGGCCAGCGACTTAAGCGGGTCGCACCCTAAGAACGTTGGCGGTGAACCACTTGGACAGGGACTCGAAAGTCATCGCCGTAACGGGCGCCAGCACCGGGCTCGGCCGAGGCATCGCCGTCGGCGCGGCTCGGCTCGGAATGCGTGTCGTGGTCGGCGATCTCGGCGAAGCGGCGCGGGGAGGCAACTTCGACGACCGGCCCGAACTCACGACAGCGAAGCTGATCGCGTCCCAAGGGGGCGAGGCGTTGTTCGTCGGCTGCGACGTGACCAAGGCGGACGAAGCGGCCGGCCTCGTCGAGGCGGCTGTTCGAAAGTTCGGCGACCTCGATGTTCTCGTCAACAATGCCGGCGTCTGGCGCGGCGGCCCCTTCCACGAACTTCCGGAGGCCGCCTTCGACGCCTGCTGGTCGGTCATCGCCAAGGGCACCTGGCTCTGCTCGCGGGCGGCCGTCCGCCATTTCCTCTCTCGCGGCGGCGGATCGATCATCAACGTCGTCTCGACCGCCGGCCTTCGCGCGCACCGGGGGCAGAGCGCCTACAACGCGGCGAAGGCGGCGCAGGCCAGCCTGACGACATGCCTGGCGCTGGAATACGCCGATCGCGGCATTCGCGTGAACGGCGTCTGCCCGACCTTCGTGAAAACGGCCATGTCGCGCGGCGGCTTTGAGCATGCCCCGGACGCGGCGCTCGGAGCCATACCCGTCGGCCGCTGGGGTGAGATCGCCGACGTCGTTCAGGCCGCGCTGTTTCTGGCCTCCGATGAGGCCGCCTTCCTGACCGGCGTCCTCTTGCCGGTCGATGGCGGTGAAACGCTCGAAGGTGCGCGCCGGGGATGAGTCGGGCCGCTCCGCGCGACTCAAAGGACTTCAGACATCCGCCTCGCTCGATGGACTGCCATGCTCGCTGGTGAGCGGCCCCCCCAGTCCGACCGCGACCGGCGCCAGGGCGGCCTCGGCCGCCAGAGTGCGGACGTTCTCCTCATGGGCGGCCCTGTCGATGCGGTAGAAGCTCAGGGCGCCCAAGGCGATCGCATAGAAGGTGAAGGTCAGCGGGAAGTAGGCGATGGCCAGGTTGCGCGGGATTTGGGGATCGAGATGGGCCGGATCCGCGTGGGCCGGGAAATGCACGATCGTGAGCAGGATGGTCGCGGCAAGAATGCCCATGCCGGAGACGGCCTTCATGGTGAAGGCGTTGGCCGCGAAGAACAGGCCCTCCGAGCGCCGCCCGGTCCGGCGCTGGCTGTCTTCGACGACGTCGGCCAGCATGGAGGAGACGGTTATCTGGCTGGCGATGGAAAGCAGGGTCCCCAGGGTCTGCAATGCCGCGAGCAGAGGAATGAGCAGCGGCTCGCCATTGGCCGGGAAGGCCCCCAGCAGCCGGGCAGCCATGGGGAACCAGTAGAACGCCGTCGCTCCGATCCACAGAAAGATCGCCGCCCGCTTCTTGCCCATCCGCGAGGATACCAGGGGGGCGAGGAACAACGCCCCGACGGGAGCGGCGATGATGAAAATGCTCAGCAGGAGAATCTGTCCGGCTGTCAGCCCCCAGAAGAAAGTGTTGAAGTAGGTGTTCAGCGCCGTCAGCGCGCCGGCGGCGATCGAGGAGAACAGGGCCGAGACCATCAAGACGAGGAAATTGCGGTTCTTCACCGTCTCGAACATCTCCCTGAACACCCCGCCGAGCGAGAAGGTCCGTTTGGGCGGGACCATGAATCCCCTGATGTGCCGATGGGTGCCGAGAGATGAGATCAGGATGGCGGCGACCATCACCAGGCTGGCGGTAAGCGAATAGGTGACATAGCCCGCAGGATTGAGCTGTCCCTGCGGATAGCGCGGCGTGGCATGGAAGAACACGCCGAAGGCGAGCAGGGTCATGCCGAGGCCCCCGACCCAGCCGAAGAAATATCGGTATCCCAGAAACGAAGTGCGCTGGTCGTAGTCGGTGGTCAGTTCGGCGACCAGCGCCGAGCTCGGAATCTCGTAGACGGTTATGAAGGTCCTCACCACGATGATGATGGCGACCAGGTACAGGAAGAGATTGCCCCCGGTCAGGCGCGGCGGATTCCACAGCAGGTAGTAGCCGATCGCCACCGGCAGCGCCGAGGCGTACATGAACGGGTGTCGCCGGCCCCAACGGCTGCGCAGGTTGTCCGACACCTGCCCGACGATCGGATCGGCGAACGCATCCACGAACAGAGCAACGGCGATGGCGCGGCCGACCATGGCGGAAGGGGCGCCGATGACCTGATTATAGAAGAAGAGCAGGAAGGAGGCGAAGCCCTGGTCCTTCACGCCGAAAGCGATCGACCCGAAGCCGTAGGTGAGCTTGAGGCCCAGGCCCGGGCGCGGCGACCGCCGCGCGAATGAAGCTCCGATCGAAGCCGGCGCGCCGTTCATCGGGCTTCCCTGCCTCTGTCGGCATGGGCGGGGCGTCTCATCGGTTCGCCTCGGTCATCGGTTTCGCCCCCAGACCCGCGAAGATCAGACGGCCGAAGGTCGCCACCGCCCTCGCGGGCGCCAGTCCCGGCGTCCAGAACGGCAACTCGGCGGCCGCGTTAACCGCTCCAACGAGAAGTTGCGCGGCGACATTGACGTCGACGGGCCGGATGGAGCCGTCGGCGACCCCGTCCGACACCAGCATCGCGTACCGTCGGCCGATCTGATCAATCTTCTCGGTGATCTCGGTCTGCATCGCCGCCGGCAAGGTCGACAGCGCGGTAGTGCTCAACAGCGGCGACTCGCCTTGGAACTGATGATCGATGAGAGTGGCGCAGGTCGACGTCAACACCCCCAGGCCGGTCCTTTCCGTTCCCGCGCTTTCGAGTGTCCGCCAGATCGTGTCGATCGTTCTTTGAAAGCACGCGATCACGAGATCGTTCTTGGTATGGTGATGGTGGTAGAAGGCGCCTTTGGTCACATGAACGCGGGCCGAAATGCGCTCCACCGATGCGCCGTGATAGCCTTCCGCGTTGATCAGCTCGGTGGCCGCCCGCAGAAACAGTTCGCGCGGCTCGGTCGCAGGCGGCGCGGGAATATCTTGCAAAGGGCTCGTCTCGACGCTCGGCCCACCCGCGGGAACGAGGCCGCCAAGCAGGATGTCAGCCATGCGCGGCGCCAATAACGGGTAGTCGCGAATGTTGAATCGGCGCGCCCATGCGACGGCCCAGAACAGTTGCGCCAGCAAGAGGTGCGCGCGGGCATTGCGATCGACGGCCGTGAGACTGGCGGTGTGCGGAAGCAGGCCTCTTACCCGCCGAAAGAGAGCGACGAAGGCCGCATTGACTTCCGCGTTGTTGAGAGCCCGCACGTCGTTGAAGAGAACGACCGGCTCCCGCCCGCCCATGTCGATGTCGCCCCGGGCCGAGAAGAACGCGCCTAGAAGCAACTCAATTTTCCGCGGGGCGGACGGACCCGCCTCCGCCTTCGCGACTAGTCCGTCGTAGTGGGAAATGGCCTTCAGGAAGACTTCGGCGACCAGTCTTTCCTTACTCCCGAAGTAGTAGATCACCGCCGGCGCCGCCAAGCCGAGTTGGCCGGCCACGCTCGCCAGGGTCATGCCGCGCATCCCACGGTGATTGATCTCCACGACCGCCGCCTGGAGCATGTCTCCGCGGCGGGAGCGCTGACGTTTTTGGAAAGCGACGGCGTCCACCCCTTGAACCGCTCCTTCGCCCCCGGGGGCTTCTAGTTGGCGCGCCTCTCGGCGGCCGCCCGGCACTTTCGCCCGCTTCGCCACCCAGAGGCAAGCCCACCATACCACATGTTAGCCCTCCGAACCCACCGCCGATCTCGGGAAGACGGTGGCGAGGGGTAAGAAGCGGGCGGCGCTCACGCGACCGCTCGCCCCCTGCCCAGAAGGGGGGTTGGGTCGCTGGACACTTCGGGCGAACTGGAGCGCGGGAGGGTGCGGTCCAGCGACCTCGCGCCCAACCGACCGGCAAACCGGTTGTTAGAATTGACTTGACGGAGCGAAGTGACGTGGCATCATGATGGGGAGACGGCCGAAGCGTTCCTGCGGGCCGGCGACCGACGCCGGCCCGGAGCGCGAAGCCACAACAAGAAGGGGCGCCCGAGCGTGAGGCCATCGCCCCAAAGGGGAGAGCCCATGCGTTTCAAAAATTTGCTGCTTGGGTCATGCGCCTTCAGCGCGGTGGCTTGCGCCGGCGTCGGGCTTCACGCGCAGCCGGCGGGGCCGGCCGGCGGTTCCCCGTCCGGCAGCGGACCAACCTCCGATGTCGGCCAGAGCAGGTCTCGAGGTCAACAAGACGTCGGGGCAAACTCCGCGACCGCCGTGGGCGAGGTCATCGTCACGGCGAAGAGCAATCGCGGGACCGCTTTGCAGCATGTCGCCGCGGCGGTGACCGCCTTCACCGATGAACGGCGCAATCTCCTTGGCATTCTCACGCCTCTCGATATCGCCAAATTCACCCCCAGCGCCAGCTTGCAGGGCGAATTCTTGTCGATCCGGGGCGTTGGCCGCGAGGAGAGCGCGCAGCCGGGGCTGGGGGTCGACCCCGGCATCGTTTCAAGTATCGACGGGCTGTACGCATCCTCGCCGGCGACGCTCGATAGACCAGATTTTCTCACCGATCGAATCGAGGTGCTGCCCGGGCCTCAGATTGTCTTTGGCCACAGCTCGCTGGGGGGAACCGTCGATGTCATTTCGAAGCGGCCGACCGAATCTCTCCATGCCGACGTGCGCGCGGGCGTGACCACGCTCGACGACGCCTACTTCCAAGGCGCCGTGTCCGGCCCGATCACCGATCAGCTGCGCTACCGCCTGGCCTACGAATATTCCGATCAGTGGAGCGCCGTGCAGAACAACGTTGCGCCATACCCCGACACCAACCAGCGTCGCGACCAGACGTCGAAGCGCAACTGGATTGGACGCCCACTCGCGACCTCGACTTCTGGGTTCGATATCAGAACTATTACAACAGTCAGACCACCCCATACGGCGTTCAGAACGGCAACTACGCCGGCGCCGGATTGGCTGGTCCCTACGCCTCCACGACGCCCAGCATCTATGGCGGGCTGGTGCGAAACCCGCAGTTCGGCCTCCCCCCGGCCAGCAATCCCCAGACCACAAACCCGCGCGACGTCAACCTCGCCTTCCCCGGCCACATATGGCTCGACAACACTCATACGGTCATAGCCAACGCCGTTTACAATCTTCCCGACAAGATTCAGTTAAAATATATCGGCGGCTACAGTCAGTACAGCTATCATAACGACTACGAAGACATCGGCGATATGACCGATCAGCTCTACACCGTGAGTAATTTCGGCTACCAGGTGCCGGGGCTGTACGTCGACCATGTGCTTCAGAACAAGGAGTGGGGGAGCAACGAACTGCAGCTCATCTCCGGTCAGGATCAGAGGCTACGCTGGGTGGCCGGCGCCTATCAATATGCCGAGCACTACTACAATACGTTTTCCGCCGCGGACCCCCTCGCCGCCTACATGGCGAACCCGGTGGGCGGACCCCCCAACCCCAACCAGGAATTCTATGGCTACGTTGCAAACTCGAACGAGCAGAATGAAGCCGTTTACGGCCAAGCGGAATACGACCTGACGCCGACCGTCCGTCTGACGGGATCGCTTCGCTACGACTGGTATCGCAAGTCGGGCTCGGACTCCTTCCGCGAAATCTTCGACCTGTGGGGCTTTTTCGCGCCTTACGTACCCATGGAGGCGCTCGACGTCACGCCCGCCGACCATGCCGCCTCCGCCGTGGGCCACTGGAATGACTGGACAGGGAAGGTCGAGGCGCAGTGGCAGCCGGATCCCAGCCTGTTGGCGTACGCCTTGATCTCGAGGGGCTACAAGCCTGGCGGCTTCAGCCTGGGCGCCCTCGCGCCGATACCAGCGGCCGCTCCGGAAACCCTGATCGACTACGAAGCGGGCTTGAAGAAAACGTGGCGCTCGCTGCTGTTCGACGTCGCCGCCTACTATTATGACTATTCGAACGAACAGGTCCCACTCTCGATCCTGCCACCCTCCGGCATTCCTCAGCTCACCATAGTCAATGCGCAAAAATCGCGATCCTACGGAGTGGAGGTGCAAACCGTCTGGTCGCCGATGCGCGACCTTCACGTGTCGCTGATATATTCCTATCTGGACGCCAAGTTCACAAACTTCTACAACCCGGCGGGGTCGCCGATCGTCGATCTGGCGACAAATACGCCATACGCCAATCTGGGGGGCAACACCGCTCCGCAATCCCCAGCCAACAAGATCACCGTATCACCGCAATATATATTTCGTCTTCCAGGGTCTGATCTTAGTTTGTCCGCTAACTACTCATGGGTCGGTAGGCAATACTATGGAATTTTTAACACGACTAGCTATCTTGGATCAGGTTACTACGACCTCGATCTGAGGGCGGTTTGGCAGCCGCACAAATCGCACTGGACCGTCATCCTCTATGGACGAAACGTGACCGACACCCGGCAGACGATCTTCCGCTATTCGTCCGGCGCAAATCCGCAACAGAGCATCTTCGCGATCAACACGCCGGCTTACGGCGGCCTCGAAGTTCAGTTCCGCTACTAGCCCAGAGCCAGGATATCGGGGAATGAACCGGCGCCGCCTGCTCGGCTCGACCTTGTCCGCGGCGGCGTTGGCCCCGGTCGCCGCCGACGCCCTCGCGCCGCCGCTCACGGGGCGATCCGCGAACCGACGGCCCCGGCCAGGCGATGCGGCGTGGCCCGATGCGTCGGAGTGGGCGCGTCTCGCCAATTCCATCGACCAGCGCCTGATCCCCGTTCGCTCACCGCTGGCGGCCGCGTGCGCCGATCCGACGCCGGGGTCCTGCAACAGGTTGTTCGCCGCGGTGAAAAACCCCTTCTTTATCGGTGACCAGCCCGGTTTGACGCAGACCCTCGGCTGGGTCGGAGGATGGACATCGAAGCCGAGCGCCTACGCCGTCCTTGCCCAGGAGACGCGGGACGTGGTCGCCGCCGTCGATTTCGCCCGCCAGCACAATCTGCGTCTGGTGGTGAAGGGCGGCGGCCATAGCTATCAAGGGGCGTCGAACGCCGCCGATTCCCTTCTCGTCTGGACGCGCGGGATGAATGGCGCCGTGGCGCACGAGGCGTTCGTCGCCGAGGGCTGCGAGGACGCGCGGTCTCCCCAGCCGGCGGTCACTCTCGGCGCTGGGGCGATCTGGGGTCGCGTCTATCAGGCGGTGACCACGCTCGGTGGTCGATATGTTCAGGGCGGCGGCTGCACGACGGTGGGCGTCGCCGGTCTCGTTCAGAGCGGCGGTTTCGGCAGCTTCTCCAAACGATACGGCTGCGCCGCCGCCGGGCTGCTGGAGGCGGAGATCATCACCGCCGACGGCGTCGTCAGAACGGTCAATCCGCGACTCCACGCGGACCTGTTCTGGGCGATCAAGGGCGGCGGCGGTGGCACCTTCGGCGTGGTGACGAAAGTCACTCTGCGCACGCGCGAACTGCCGAGCGTACTTGGCGGCGTGAACGCGACGATCCACGCCAAGTCCGACGACGCCTATCGCCGTCTGATCGAGGAGGTCGTCCGCTTCTATCGGAGCACGCTCTTCAACCCGCACTGGGGCGAACAGATATTCTTCATCCCCGGAAACTCCATGTGGATCCGCATGACCTTCCAGGGCCTGACCGGCGAGGAAGCCCGCGGCGTGTGGCGGCCATTTTTCGCGTGGGTCACGCGCCATGATCATGACTTCGACATGGCCGCCCCTCGGGTGGACGCCTTGCCCGGCCAGCGTTTCTGGGACGCCGGCGCCTTGAGCCGCGAGCCGGGCGTGATCGTCGGTGATGATCGTCCCGGCGCATCCCCCACGGACTTCATCTGGGCTGGCGACCAGGGGGAGGCGGGTCAATATCTCGAGGGCTTCCAGTCCGCGTGGCTGCGCCAGTCGCTGCTGAAGCCTGACCAGCAGCCCCGCCTTTGCGCGGCACTGTTCCAGGCGACGCGAAGTTGGTGGATTTCGCTGCAGTTCAACAAGGGGCTGGCCGGGTCGCCCGTCGAGGCGATCGAGGGCGCGCGGGACACCGCCATCAATCCCGTGGTTCTCGACGCCTTCGCCCTGGCCATCAGCAGTTCGGCGGAGCAGCGCGCCTATCCCGGCGTCGCCGGCCACGAGCCGGACGTGGCGGCGGCGAGGAGGAACGCGGCGGCGATCGACCTAGCCATGGGAGAGCTTCGCGCCATCGGCGCCGAAGGCGCCTACGTCTCGGAAAGCGATTACTTCCTGCGGGGCTGGGGGGAAGCCTTCTGGGGATCGAACTACCCGCGTCTGGCGCGGGTCAAGGCGACCTATGACCCCGACGGCCTCTTCTTCGTCCATCACGGAGTGGGCAGCGAGGGCTGGAGCGACGATGGCTTCGAACGCCGGTTCTGATCAGGCGCGGTTCAGGGCGGCCATGCCCCCAAGTCCAACCGAACGCGTGACCGCCCCACCTTTCGCCGGCGATGGCGCTTACGCCGATCCCGCCGATGCCGATGAAATGCACGGGCCCCACGTCGATGGCGAAGCGGTGGCGATTCATGGCTCGTGCGTCAGCGGAATTGTCGAATTCGCGAAACGGCAAGGACGCCCGCCCGCCAACAGGCGCCGTTCGCCCACGCGCCCCACAAAAGAAGGAATGGCGACATGGAATCGCCCGTGTCCAGTCACAAACAATTCACGTGGCGACCGCTCTTTGGCGATATCATCGGGCTTTACAGGGTCGATCTCTTGGGATTTAGCTGTCGCCGCAAACGGGCCGAGACCGCCTCCGCCTGTCAAACCAAATTTGGGGAATCAGGGTCCATGTCGAAATCATCGTTGTTTTTAAGCGGCGCGTCGCCGGCGCTCCTGGGAGCGATCGCCTTGGCGGGCCTGTGGACCGTCCAGGCGTCGGCCGCCACCCCCGTCGCGGCGCTCCACGCCGGCGCGGCCGCCCATTCGGAAGGCACGGTGAACCTCGGCGCCCTGGGCGTCGCGGCGGCCAAGGCCGGCCCGGCGTCGGCGGCGGCGGGGTCAAAAGGCCCGGCGGAATACCGCAACATCGTGCTGCACACTTTCCGGCCGCGTCACACCTTCACGCAGGCCGAGGCCGCCGTCGGCGCGCCGCGCGCCACGGCCGCCGGCCACTATGTCGGCGCGAATGGAAAGGCCATATCGACGTCGCCGTCACTGGGTAACAGCTTCAACGGCCTTGATCACGCCGATCAGCGCAACGCCGACAGCGGCAATCAGTTTTCGCTGGAGCCGCCCGATCAGGCCCTGGCGGTGGGCCACGGCTATGTGGTCGAGGCGGTCAACAACGCCTTGCAGGTCTATACCACATCCGGCAAGCCCCTGCTCGCCGCGCCGGTGTCGATGAACAGGTTCTTCAATCAGCCGTCCGAATACAATCGAACTAACGGCCAGCAGGGCCCCTTTCTTTCCGATCCCCGTGCCTATTATGACTATGACACGGGGCGTTTCTTCGTGATCGAATGGGCGACCCTCAACGACGCGAGCGGCAATCCGCTCAACATATCGGTGCAATTCGTCGCCGTGAGCCAGTCATCCGATCCCACCGCCGGCTGGAACCTCTACAGCTACGAGACCACCAACTCCGCTTATGCTGGCTGCCCGTGTTTTCCGGATTTTGACCAGCTCGGGATGGACGCGAAGGGGGTCTATATCACCAACAACCTGTTCAGCCTCGTAGGCAGCGGCTTTGTCGGGGCCGTCATCTACGTTCTGCCCAAACACGCGATGGAAACGGGCAGCCTGCCCATCGTGTTGCAGACACCTCCGTTGCCGAGCGACTTCACCATCATGCCGACGGTGATTCCGCCGCATGGACAGTTCGCGACGGAAAACAAGGGCTCGGAATATCTCGTCGAAAATACCTCCGACCTGACCAACAATGGGATCGGCACCTCGGTGAACGTGTTCGCGATCACCGGCACCAATACTCTTATACGGCCTTTCCCGGCCCTGTTCCTGTCCGAAGCGTCGGTGCCGACCCAGACCGTTTCGGCCAATCTGCCTCCGGCGCGTCAGAAGCATGGCCCCAGGCCCCTGGGCGGGTCGCAGCCGGGCGGCCTGAACGATCCGCTGCCGTTGCTCAATCCCGATGACGGCCGCTTCTCATCGACCGCCTACTACGTCAACGGCACGATCTCGGCGGCCAGTTCGACGGCGGTCGTGAACCCTGACAACTCGGTCGGCGATGGCGTGGCCTTCTACCAGTTCGCGGTGTCCGGCGCCGGCGGCGGCGGCTTCACAGCCAGTGTCACCAACCAGGCGATCTACACCGCGCCTAGCGACGGCTACCTGCTTTACCCGGCGGTCGCCATGAATGTTTTCGGTCAAGGCCAGATTGGCGTGAGCGTGACCAGCAAAGACATGTTCCCGAGCACCGGGACCATCGAAGTGCCGGAGTTCGCCAGCCCGGCGATCGTACTTTCGGGGATCGGCGCTCAGCCGGATGACGGCTTCACCGCCTATCCGCAATACGGCGGCAATGGCGTCGGGCGGTGGGGTGACTACAGCGCCGGCGCGGTCGACACCTACGGCTCGATCTGGATGGGCAGCGAGTATATTCCAGACAGCGCGATCTATCCCCGCACGTCGCTGGCGAACTGGGGAACCTACGTTACCCGCACTAACCCCTAGGCGGGCGGCTCTGGGCCTGCGGCGACTGTCCTGTCGGATGGGACGGCCGTCGCCAGCGTTCAATAAAATCATATGATTAACGCTCGGGCGGACGCCTTTCGTGTCCGCCCGAGTTCATTTTGAAACATATTCTTTTTCAGGCGCCCCGCGCCTTCCATCTGAGGCCGAAAGCTGGTTATGAAGAGGAACCATTGTTCAAATTGGCTAGGGAGTGACAATCGATGAATCTTCTTGAAATCAAACACGCGGAGAGCGGCCGGAGTTCGGGCGCGCTCTGGCGCGCCTGCGTATCCAGTCTGGCCACGATCGCCCTGGGCGCCTTGGCTCTTGGCGGCGCCGCCTCGGCCGCTTCGAGCGACGCCTCGACCGCGGCGGCCAAATCCGTCCACCCCTATCTGGCCCGCTCGGCGAGGCAGCCGATCTTCACGCTGATTCCCCATCAGGAAATCACCAACGCCCAACTGGACGCGGTCGGCCACCGGACCATCCCTTACTGGCGCGACCACATCCAATCGCCGCTGAGGGCGCAATATTTCACCACCACCATGGCCGGCGACAGCCCCCACCTCACCACCGTGCCGACCCTCATCACCTACGTGCCGATCGTCGCCCGCATCCATTTCACCGACGGAACAGTGCTCGATCCCACCCAGCCGAGCAATTGCGACACGGTCTCGCCGCAGACCCGGTTTTTCAATTCGCCGCTCTTTAGGCCGAACGTTTTCCACTCGAACGGCGTGAATGTGAGCGCGGGCTCGGGCGGTACTCAGTTCGTCTCGGCCTTCCAGCGCGCCAATTACTGGTCGGTGGTGCAGGGAACGCAATATGGCATTAATCTGCAACCCGCGGCCGCTCCGGTGATCGTGGACGTTCTGGCGCCGGCGCAGAGTTCGCAGGTCTTCAGCTTTCCGATCCAATGCCCGAACGGCACGACGCCTACCATCAACCTGGGCACGATGGACATCAACGCCTACGACGCCATCGTCCAGAATCTGATCGGAAAGTATTCGCGTCCCGACCAGCTCCCCGTCGTGCTCACCTATAATTTCGTGGAAACCAGTGGCGGCGGCTGCTGCATCATCGGCTATCACAACGCCGTGCCGGTGGCCGGCGGGACCCAGACGTACGCCGTGGGCACCTACAACGACCCCGGCGTCTTCACCGCGCCCATCCAGGACATCTATGCCTGGACGCATGAAATGTCCGAATGGTTGGACGACCCCTTCGTTCAGGCGGCGGTCAACGGCGGCAACCTCAACGATACGACGCCGCCTTGGGGCCACACCGGCCAGGTTTCCGGTTGCCAGAACAATCTGGAGACAGGCGATCCTCTAACCGGCGTGGCGACGTTCCAGATCCAGGGCGCGGACGGCTTCATCTACAGCTATCAAGACGAAGCCTTCCATGACTGGTTCTTCCGCACCCCCGCCTCGGGCACGGGCGGCAAGTTCTCCTTCAAGGGCGTGTTCACCACCGACGCGGGACCGCGCTGCCGCTAAGGTTGGCTCGCCTTCGGGCGCCAACGCTTTGATTTGATTGACCTCGGCCGGGCGCCCAGAGCGTCCGGCCGATTTTTTTGATCAGGCCGCGGAACTAGCGGGCCGTCTTCTCGACCAGGTCGGCCAGGCATTCGGCGGCGTCGGGCTTGGCCACGCGGCGGGCGGCGGCGGCCATCCTAGCGAGGCGGCGGGGGTTGGCGAGGAGGGCTTCGAGAGCGGCCGTCAAGGCGGGCGCCGTGAGGTCGTCTTCACGGGCGACCTCGGCGGCGCCGGCCTCGGCCAGCACCCGTGCGTTCTGGCCCTGGTCGTCGTCAAGGGAATTCTTCAATGGAATCAAGATCGAGGGCCGGCCGGCGACGGCGATCTCGCTGACCGTGGAGGCGCCGGCGCGACCGATGATCAGATGGGCGGCGGCGAGGCGCCCGGCCATGTCGCGGAAGAAGGGGGCGACCTCGGCGCGAACCTGGGCGTCGGCGTAGGCGCGGCGCGCCGCGTCCAGGCATTCGGGGCGGCTCTGCTGGTGAACTCTGAGGCGCCGCCGGATGGATTCGGGCAGCGCAGCGACCGCCGTCGGGGCGATTTCGGACAGCAATCGGGCGCCCTGGCTGCCGCCGGTGATCAGCAGGCGGATCTCGTCGGTCGGCGGCGCGTACGGGCGACCGGCCAGGGCGGCGATTTCCGGGCGGACCGGGTTGCCGACCACCACCGCGCGGGCCTGAACGCGCGGGGAGGCCTTGAGCAGAATCGGGAAGGCGCAGGCCACGGCGGTGACGTGCGGCGCCAGTAGGCGGTTGGCCCGGCCGGAGACGGCGTTCTGCTCATGGATGAGGGTCCGCCGCCCCTGGCTGATGGCGCCGATCAGCGCCGGCAGGGATGGGTAGCCGCCGAAGCCGACGACGACGGCCGGATCGATCTGGGCGAGCGCCGCGCGCGCCTGGAAGACGCCGCGGGCGATGGCCCCGGCCGCCCGCGCCAGGCCCATCAGGCCGCCGCCGGGCCGGAAGGTGGCCGAAGTCAGGGCGATGCGCTTTTCGGCCGGAAAAGAGTCGGAGAGGGCCTGGGCCCTCGCGTCGGTGGCCAGGACGATGCGCCAACCCCGCGCGCTCAGGGCCGTGGCCAACGCCTGGGCGGGAAACAGGTGGCCGCCGGTGCCGCCCGCCGCGAGAACCGCGACCTTGCGGGACGCCAGATGCGGATCAGGCAAAGGCGCCGGCCTTGGCGAAGCCCTCGCCGCCGGCCCCGTAGGCGCCCGGCCGGCGGCGGGTGAGGGCCATGGCCATACCCAGTGTCAACCCCATGGCCAGCATGGACGAGCCGCCGTAGGAGATGAACGGCAACGTCATGCCCTTGGTCGGCACCAGATCGAGGTTGACCGCCACGTTGATGAAGGCCTGCATCCCCACCAGGACGAAGAGCCCGGCCGCCGCCACCTGTTCGAAGGGGTCGGACAGTTTCATCGCCTTATAGAGGCCGCGCACCACCAGCAGGGTGAAGAGAGCGATGAGGGTCAAGGACAGCCACAGGCCGTACTCCTCGGCCGCCGCGCTATAGGCGAAATCGGTGTGCATGTCAGGGATGTGCAGCTTCATGATCCCCTCGCCGGGGCCGCGTCCGAAGCCGCCGCCGGCGGCGATGGCCTCGGCGGCGCGGTGCACCTGCTGGGTGTCGGTCTTTTCGTGGCTGAGGAAGCCGTCGACCCGGGTGGCCACGTGCTGGAAGAGGAAATAGGTGCTGCCTAGGCCGGCGAGGGCCATGCCGCCCAGCACCCCGATCCAGCTCATCGGCACACCGGCCATCCAGAAGGCGGCTCCGAAGGCGGCGGTGATGAGGACGGTCTGGCCGATGTCCGGCTCGGCCAGCAGCAGGGCCACGGCCACGGCGTAGAGACCGAAGGCGATGGTGACGCCGGGCACCCCCTCGCCCTTCTGGCCCTCGGCGAACATCCAGGCGATGAGGACGATCAGGGCCGGCTTCATGAATTCCGAGGGCTGCAGGGTGAAGCCGGAGAACTCCACCCAGCGCGTCGCCCCCTTGGCGGCATGGCCGAGGACCGGCAGGGCGAACATGGCGGCGATGGAGATCAGATAGACGAAGAACGCTGTCCGCCGCACCCCGCGCGGCGAGAGCATGGAGGCGGCGAGCAGCACCGCCGCTCCCCCGGCGGCGAACAGGCACTGGCGCACCGCGAAGTGGAACGGCCAGGCGATGCCCAGGCGATAGGCCGCCGCCGGGCTGGTGCCGAACTGCAGCAGGACCCCAAGGGCGATCAAGGCGGCCGCGCCCCCCAGCAACCAATGGTCGGTGGTCCACCACCAGAGGCCGACGCGGCTGCGGTCGGAGCGGGGAAAGGCGTGGGTCTGGGCGGTCATTTCAGCTCGCCTCTCGCAAGCGCGGCGCGGTCAGGGCGTGGACGGCGGCGCGGAAGGCCTCGCCCCGCGCCTCGAAGTCGGCGTACTGATCGAAGGAGGCGCAGGCCGGAGAGAAGAGGACGATGGATTCTTCGCCGTCCGCCCCCCGCGCGTCGGCCTTGGCGTCCCCATAGGCCGCGGCGACCGCCGTTTCCATGTCGCCGGCCTCGAAACAGGGCGCGCGGCCCTTCAGGGTGGCGGCGAAGGCGCCGGCGGCCTCGCCGATCAGATAGGCCTTGGTGACCGAACCGAAGAGGTCGGCCAGGGGCTCAATGCCGCCCGCCTTGGGCCGGCCGCCGGCGATCCAGCGGAAGGCGGGATAGGCGCTCATCGCCTGGCGGGCGGCGTCAGCGTTGGTCGCCTTGGAATCGTTGACGAAGCGGACCTTGCCAAGGATGCCGATGGTCTCCATCCGGTGGGCGAGGCCCGGGAAGCTCATCAGGCCGGCCACCGCGTCTTCCTGGGAAACGCTCAGAGCGCGCATCGCAGCGTAGGCCGCCGCCGCGTTCTGCCAGTTGTGGCGGCCGGTGAGGGAGCGGGCGGCGGTCAGATCGGCGACCTGGGTCACCCGCGCGTCGGTGGCGTCATACAGCCGGCCCTGCAGCGCATAGACGCCCCGCCCCATGGCCTTGCGGGCGCTGATCGGCCAGATGGTGCGGCGGTTGGCGGCGGTGATCTCGGTGCACAGTTGCTGGCCCCAGGCGTCGTCGACGCCGACGACGGCGGTGTCGCCCTTGCCTTGATTAAGCAGGATGCGCTTCTTGGCGGCCACATAGCCTTCCATGTCGCCGTGCCGGTCGAGATGGTCGGGGCTGATATTGAGGACGATGGCGACGTCGGGCTTGAGGCTCGAGGTCAGGTCGAGCTGATAGGACGACAGCTCCAGGACATAGACCGCCCCACCGTGCATGTCGTCCAGCCCCAGGACGCCCCAGCCGATGTTGCCGCCGACGCGGGCGTCGCGCCCCGCTTCGGTGAGGGCGTGGCCCAGCAGGGCGGCGGTGGTCGACTTGCCGTTGGTGCCAGTGATGGCGACGATGCGGGGCCGCTTGTGGTCGGGGGCCAGGGCGACGGCCCGGGCGAAGAGTTCGATGTCGCCGACGATCTCGACGGCGGCGGCGCGCGCCTTCTCCACCGTCCAGTGGGGCGTCGGGTGGGTGAGCGGGACGCCCGGCGAAAGCACCAGGGCGGCGAAGGCGGACCAGTCGGCGGCGGCCAGGTCGACCAGGGTCAATCCCTCCGCCGCGGCCACCGCGCGGGCGGCCGGGTCGTCGTCCCAGGCGGCGACGCGCGCCCCGCCGGCCAGGAGAGAGCGCGCGGCGGTGAGCCCGCTACGCCCCAGGCCGAACACGGTCACTTGGCGGCCTTCGAAGCCGGGGACTGGGATCATGGGGTTATCGCCATTGTGTCGCGGCCCGACGCCCCCTCCGTCGCGGCGCATAGGAAACGCGCCGCGCCACCTCCCCCGCTTCGCGAGGGAGGAGAAAGGAAAGCTGGCCTCACACACTCCTCCCCCACGCCTCTTCGCGGGGGAGGTGGCGCGCGAGGCCCTTTCGCATCGCGTGACGGAGGGGGCGTCCGGCGGCGGAGATGTGGAATTCTTGTCATCGCCCGCCCTCTCCTCACCGCAGCTTCAGGGTGGCGAGGCCGAGCATGGCCAGCATGACGGCGACGATCCAGAAGCGGATGACCACGGTCGGTTCGGACCAGCCGAGCTTTTCGAAGTGATGGTGGACCGGGGCCATCAGGAAGACCCGCTTGCCAGTCCGCTTGAACCATAGGACCTGGACGATCACGGAGACCGTCTCCAGGACGAAGAGGCCGCCGACGATGCCCAGCACGATCTCGTGCTTGGTGGCCACGGCCACCGCCCCGATGGCGCCGCCCAAGGCCAGGGCGCCGCTGTCGCCCATGAAAATGCGGGCCGGCGGAGCGTTGTACCACAGAAAGCCCAGGCCAGAGCCGACGATGGCGGCGCAGATCACCGCCAGCTCGCCGGTTCCCGGCACGAAGTGAAGCTGCAGGTAGTTGGCGAAGACGAAGTTGCCGGCCAGATAGGCGATGAGGCCGAACGCCGCCGCCGCGATCATCACCGGCACGGTGGCCAGGCCGTCCAGGCCGTCGGTGAAGTTCACCGCGTTGGAGGCGCCCACGATGATGAAGGCCCCGAAGGCCAGATAGAACCAGGAGAGATCGAGCAGCGCGCGCTTGAAGATGGGAAAGGCGATCGAAGTGGAAAGGCTCGCCCCCTCGGGCGAGGGCTGGCCAAAGCGGATCATCAGATAGACCGCCGCCAGGGCGACGGCGGCCTCGATGGCCAGACGCATCCGCCCCGAGATTCCGGCGGCGGTCTGGCGGGTCACCTTGGCGTAGTCGTCCATGAAGCCCAAGGCGCCGAAGGCCACCGTCACCAGCAGCACCACCCACACGTAGATGTTGCTGAGATCGGCCCACAGCAGGGTGGCGACGGCGATCCCGGCCAGGAACATCAGCCCGCCCATGGTCGGGGTGCCGGACTTCTCCAGGATGTGGCGCTCGGGGCCGTCGGCGCGGATCGGCTGGCCCTTGCCCTGGCGGGCGCGCATCCAGCGGATGAAGCGCGAGCCCATGGCCACGACCACCAGCTGGGCGGTGGCCACCCCCATGCCGCCGCGAAAGGTCAGGTAGCGCAGCAGGCCCAGGCCCGGCACGTCCAGGTGGCGGGCGGCCAGATGCTCGTAGAGAAGGTAGAGCATCCGCCTAGGCCCTCCCGCCGGCCGTCTCGAGGGCGGCCAGGGCGGCCACCAGCGTGGCGGCGTTGGAGGCGTGAGAGCCCTTGACCATCACCGCGTCGCCGGCCGCCACCGCCCCGCTGAGAAGCGGCGCGAGCGCGTTGGCGCCCGGCGTCCACGCCCCCCGCCGATCGGCCGGCAGGGCGCGCCACAGCGCCTCCATGGCCGGCCCGGCGCAGAACACCAGGTCCACGCCGGCCGCCGCGATGGGCGCGGCCAGGGCGGCGTGGCGCTCGGCCGAGGCGGGGCCGAGTTCGAGCATGTCGGTGAGGGCGACGATCCTGCGCGCCGCCCCGCTGCGCGCCCCCAGGGCGGCCAGGGCGGCGGCCATGGAGACGGGGCTGGCGTTGTAGCTTTCGTCGATCAGGGTGAAGGCGCCGGCCGGCCCCCGCACCACCCGTTCGGCCCCCCGGCCTTCCAGGGGTCGGAAAGACCCCAATGCGGCCAGGGCGGTGTCAAGATCGACGTCGAGGGCCTGGAGCATGAGGAGGGCGCACAGGCTCATCGGCCCCCAGTGGGCGGCCGACTGGGGAATTGGAAATTCGATGTCCTTGCCGTCAAGGGACGCCTCCACCGACGCCCCGCCCCGGGCGGGGGAGAAGCGCACGAGTCGGGCGTCGGCGCCCTTGGCGCGGCCGAAGACGCGGGGCTTGGCGCCGGCGCGGCGGGCCTCCCCCTTCAGATAGTCGAACCAGGGGTTGTCGGCGTTGAGCACCGCCACGCCGCCGCGCTCGATTCCGGCGAAGATTTCCGCCTTGGCCTTGGCCACCTGCGCCTCGCCGCCGGGGAAGTTCTCCACGTGCACCGCCTCGACGTTGGTGATGGCCACGGCGTGGGGTTGGACCTGGCGGGCAAGCGGCGCGATCTCGCCGGGCCGGTTCATGCCGATCTCGAAGATCGCTCGGCGGGTCGCCGCCGGCATGCGGGCCAGGGTCAGGGGCACGCCGATGTGGTTGTTGTAGGACTTGACCGAGCCGTGGGCCGGGCCGGCGCGGATGAGGCCGGCGCGGATGGCCTGGGTGACGCTGGTCTTGCCCACCGATCCGGTGACCGCGCCGCGGCGGGCCTGGCGGGCGCGCAGGCGGGCCGCCTCGCCCAGATGTTCCAGGGCCGTCTGGGTGTCGTCCACCATGACCGCCGGCCCGTCCATGGGGCGCGAGGCCAGGGCGCCGGCCGCCCCGGCGGCCAGGGCGGCGGGAATGGAGCCGTGGCCGTCGCGCTCGCCGCTCAGGGCCACGAAGAGGTCGCCGCCCTCAAGGGTGCGGGTGTCGATGGAGACCCCGGTGGCGGCGAAGGGCGCGCTCGCCCTCCCGCCGGTGGCGGCGACGATCTCGGCGGCGGTCCATAGGGGGGTGGTCCCCAGGGGGGCGGTCCCCAGGGGGGCGGTCATGGGCGAGCCCCCCACCGTTCGTGGCGGCGGCCTTGCGCCCCCTCCACCACTTCGCGGTCCCCCTCCCCCGCAAGAGGGCGGGGGAGGAGAAGGCAGAGCTGAACCTCCTCTACGCCTCCCCCGCGCAGCGGGGGAGGTGGCGCGGCGCTTCCTGGAGCGCCGTGACGGAGGGGGCGTCCGGCCAAAGCGCTACCCATCGAGCGCCGCCCTGGTCTCTTCCGCGTCGTCGAAGGGCAGCACCTCGTCGCCGACGATCTGGCCGGTCTCGTGGCCCTTGCCGGCGACGAGCAACACATCCCCTTGTTCCATCAGGGCGGAGGCGGCGCGGATGGCGGCGCGGCGGCCCTCGATGTCGCGCAAGCCCGCGGCCCCGGCCATGATCTCGGCGCGGATGGCGGCGGGGTTTTCGGAGCGGGGATTGTCGTCGGTGACGATGGCGATGTCGGCGTGGGCGGCGGCCGCCGCGCCCATGAGGGGCCGCTTGCTCCGGTCGCGGTCGCCGCCCGCGCCGAAGACGACGATCAGCCGGCCCGCCGCGTGCGGGCGCAGGGCGGAAAGGACGGCGGCCAGGCCGTCGGGGGTGTGGGCGTAGTCCACATAGGCCTCGCCGCCGCCAGAAGGCTTTCCATCCCGCGCGGCGACCCGCTGCAGCCGGCCGGGGGCGCCTTCGAGATGTTTGAGGGCGGCCAGAACCTCATCGGGCCCCTCGCCGGCGGCGATGCAGAGGCCGGCGGCGACGAGGGCGTTGGACGCCTGAAAGGCGCCGACCAGGGGCAGGCGCACCTGGTGGCGGGCGCCGAAGGCGCGGACGGTGAGGCGCTGGCCGTCCGGCTCCGCGGCCCGGCCGGCCAGCGTCAGGGCCTGACCCATGGCGCCCACCGACAGGATGGTGTGGCCGGCGGTGACGGCGGCGGCGGCGAAGGCGGGGAAGGCGTCGGAATCGGCGTTGAGCACGGCGGTGGCCCCGCGCGGCAGCAGGGTTTCGAAGAGGCGCAGCTTGGCGGCGCGGTAGGCCCCCATGGTCCCGTGATAGTCCAGGTGGTCCAAGGTGAGGTTGAGGAAGCCGGCGGCGGCGAGCTTCACCCCGTCCAGGCGCCGCTGATCGATGCCGTGCGAGGAAGCTTCCAGGGCAAGGTGCGTGACGCCGCGCGCCGCGAGGTCGGCCAGGGTGGCGGCCACCTCGGCGGCGTCGGGGGTGGTGAGGCCGGGGGGCGTCAGCTGCGCCTCGCCGGCCCGCACGCCCAGGGTGCCCATGCTGGCCGACGAACGCCCGCACGCCTCGAATATCTGGCGGCAAAAGGCGGCGACGGAGGTCTTTCCATTGGTGCCGGTGACGGCGACGCAGGTTTCCGGCTGGGCGGCATGGAAGGCGGCGGCGGCCAGGGCGTAGGCGCGGCGCGGGTCATGCACGGCGACGACCGGGGCGGCGAGTCCCGGCAGCTCCGCCCCGGCCAGGATGGCGGCGGCGCCCTTGGCCAGGGCCTGGGGCGCGAAGCACTTGCCGTCGGCCTTGGCCCCGGGCAGGGCGGCGAACAGCCAGCCGGGCTCGACCCGCCGGCTGTCGGCGGTGACGCCCAGGATCGGCGGGTCGACGGCGAGGTTGCGCTGGACCAGTTCGGAGAGGCGGGGGGCGCTCATCAGTCGCGGCTCGCCACCACCTGGTCGGGATCGACCGGGACCTTGGGGTCGCCGGCGACCGGCCCGGCCACGCGCCGCACCCCCAGGAAAGGGGCGATGCGCGCGATCACCCGCCCGGCGATGGGCGCGGAGACCACCCCGCCGGTGGTGAAGCCGCCGGTCTCGGGGGTGGCGTGCGGCTCGTCCATCATTATCAAAACGTAGTAGCGGTCGGCATTGAGCGGCCCGTCGGTGGGGAAGATGGCGGCGAAGGAGGCGAGGTTGCGCTTGCCGCCGGTGTAGTGGCCGCCCACCAGCTTGGTCGCCGTGCCGGTCTTGCCGCCCACCCGGTAGCCGGCCACGTCGGCCTTGCGGCCGGTGCCGATCAAGGCGTTGAGTCGCATCAGGTTCAGCATGGTGCGCGAGGTGGAGGCCTGGATGACCCGCCGGCCGGGGGCCGGCGCGGCGCCCGGTTCCAGCTTCTTCAAGGTCAGGGGCCGATAGACGCCGCCGTTCAGGATCGAGCTCATGCCGGTGGCGATGGCCAGGGGCGAGATCGAGATAGCGTGGCCGAAGGCGGTGGTGGCGACGATGTTGTCGCTGAACCGCTTGGGGGTGAGAGGCCTGGCCGATTCGATCAGCTCGCTGGGCGCCTTGGCCATCAGGCCGAACCGGCGCCAGTAGTCGCTTTCCCGCGCCCCGCCGGCCAGCAGGGCCATGCGCGCCGCCCCGATGTTGGAGGAATGGGTGAAGACTTCCCACAAGGGAAGGACGCGGTCGCCCTTGTCGTAGTCGTGGATGATCTGGCCGGGGAGGACCAGGGGGGTGTGGACGTCGAATTGGGTGTCCGGCGTCACCACCCCCGAATCGAGGCCCATGGCCAGGGTGAACACCTTGAACACCGAGCCTGGCTCATAGACGGTGGCGGCAGCGTGGTTGACCATGGCGGCGGAAGTGTCCTTGGCCAAGTCACCGGGATCGTAGGCCGGGTAGCTGGCCATGCCGAGGATCTCGCCGGTGCGGACATTGACCACCATGCCCACCGCGTCGATGACGCCGAAATGGGCGGCGGCGGCCTGCAGTTCGTCCTGCAGGGCGCCCTGGACCCGCAGGTCGATGGAAAGCGGGACCTGGGTCTTGCCGGCGTCCGCGCGGATCTCGCCGTCCAGGGCGCGCTCGGCGCCGGCCAGGCCGGTCCCGTCCTTGCCGGCGAAACCGATCAGATGGGCCCCGGTCTCGCCCAGGGGGTAGGCGCGCGCCGTCTCGTCCTCGAAGGTGACGCCGGGCAGGGCCAGGTCGTGAACCTTGGCCTTGGCCTCGGGGGTCAGGCCGCCCGCCAGATAGTATTCCTTGCGGTCGCCGGCCAGGGCGGCGGCCAGGCGCCTGGGCGACAGGCCAGGCACGGCGGCCAGCAGGGCGCCCTGGGTTCCCGCCCGGTCGGAGACCTCGCGCGGGCTGAGGTAGAGGCCGTAGTGGACGAGGTCCACCGCCAGGATCTGGCCGTTGCGGTCCACCAGGTCGGCGCGGGCGTTGGCCGGCAGGCCGGCCCGGGCGCCCTCGCCCAGGCCCGACATCAGCGCCGCCTTGGTCGCCATCAGGCCCAGGGTGGCGAAACCGATGGAAAACAGGGCCATGACGAAGAAGATGCGCAGGCGGGTGTCGTCCTCGGCCTTGCCCGAGGCGCGGGCCCGCTCGAAGGCGTGCTCCATCATCCACAGCGGCGAGGTCAGGCCCCGCCACGGCGGCCAGAAGGGGTTGGAGCCGGGAAGCTGGGTGTCGGCGGCGGTCATGGGCGGGGGTCCCCGTGGGGCGGCCGGACGCCACCTCCCCCGTAAGAGGACGGGGGAGGAGTGAAGAATGGCTGGCTTCCCACTTTCCTCCCTCGCGGAGCGGGGGAGGTGGCGCGCGGCTCTTTCTTGCCGCGTGACGGAGGGGGCGTCGCGATCACGGCTTGCTTCCGGCGGCGGGTTTGGCGGCGGGGGCCTTCGCGGCCTGGGCCAGGGCGTCGGGGGTGATTTCGTGCTTCGGGTCCGCCGCCGCCAAGCCCAGATACTGGGTCGACAGGCGTTCGATCCGCCCCGGGTCCTCGAGATGGGCGAGGTCGGCCTGAAGCAGGCGGACGCGCGTTTGCTCCTGGTCGATCTGGCCCTGGACGCCGGCGGTGTCGGCGCTCTGCGCCCCCGCCAGGGTGGTGAAGACATAGGAGCCCAGGGCGAGAACCAGGACGACGCCGAGGGCCAGCAGGTCGATGACCCGAAAGCCCCGGAAGCGGCGGTTGAAGGCGCCGGAAAGGATCATGCGGCGAGCCTCCAGACCGGCGAATCGGTGCGCATCGCGGCCCGCAGTTTGGCCGATCTGGCGCGCGGATTGGCGGCGATTTCGCCCGGGCCCGGCACGCGCACGCCCGCGTGCAGCAGACGGAAGCTGGGAGGCGGGCCGTCGGCGCGGGGCGGGGCGTGGCGGGACGGCGCGCCCTCGCGCCCGGCCCGGGCGGCGAGGAAGGCCTTGACCATCCGGTCCTCCAGGGAATGGAAGGTGACCACGGCCAGGTGCCCGCCGGCCTTCAAGGCCCGCTCGGCGGCGCAAAGGCCGCGTTCGAGTTCGCCGAGCTCGTCGTTGACCGCGATTCTGAGGGCCTGAAAGACTCGGGTGGCCGGATGGATTTTCGCCCCGCGCCGGCCGCCCAGGGCGCGCTCCACCGCGCCGGCCAGATCGAGGGTGCGCGCGAAGGGCGCCTCGGCGCGGCGGCGGGCGAGGGTGGCGGCGACGCGGCGGGCCTGCCGCTCCTCGCCGTAGAGGCGGAAGACGCGGGCGAGCTCGGTCGGCGGGGCATGGTTGACCAGATCGGCGGCGGTGGGGCCCTCCCCGCTCATCCGCATGTCCAGCGGCCCGTCGCGCATCAGGGAAAAGCCGCGCTCGGCCTCGTCCAGCTGCATGGAGGACAGGCCCAGATCCAGGGCCACGGCGTCGGCCCCCGCCTCGCCGACCACCCGCGCCAAGGTCGAGAACGGCGCGGCGATGAGGCGAAGGCGCTCGCCTCCCCCCAGCGCCTCCGCGAAGCGGGCGGCGACCGGATCGCGGTCGAAGGCGACGACGCGGGCGCCGGCGGCCAGAAAGGCGCGGCTGTAGCCGCCGGCCCCGAAGGTCCCGTCCACCACGGTGAGGCCCGGCCCCGGCTGGAGCGCTTCCAGCACCTCGGCCAGGAGGACCGGAATGTGGGGGGGAGGAGCCATCTAGACGCTCGCCCGAACGGGCCGCTGCAGCGCGCGCAGGGCCGGCAACTCCTGGCGGGCCAGGTCGCGGGCGGCGGCCTTGTGGACCTGAAAGGCCTCGCGCGGCCAGATCTGGAAGCGGTCGCCGATGCCGACCACCGAGACCCAGTCCTTCAGGCCAAACGCCTCGCAGAGAATTTCCGGCAATGTGATGCGCCCGGCGCTGTCGTAGGAAAGCCGGGCCATGCCGCCCAGGACACTGGTCTCCAGGGCGGTGCGCAGGGGATCGCCGAAGGCCAGCTCCTCGATCACCTTGAGCCAGGTGTCGAACAGGGCCTGGCCGCCGCCCTCGATGCAGTCGGCCGCGATGGAGGGGTAGCAGAACACCCCGTCGAAGGCCGAGGCGGCCTCGGCGCGGAAGTCCGCCGGCAGGACGATCCGCCGCTTGGCGTCCAACTGTTTCTCGACGGTTGAGAGAAACATCGCATCCGCCCCGTTCGTTTCGCGCCACCAACCCTAGCGGCCGTCGCCTTCGAGGTTCCGCGGCGACTTCGAATGGGTTAACACGGGACTAATTGGGATACAATGCCACTATTTGGAATTTTTCGCTGATTAACAGACCTGTGGCCGGCAAGTCACTTTGTCGCCAAGGCCATCAACAGAACATACGGAGAACTCTTAGTATAACCATGGCGGCCGCATGGCGCCGCAATCGTTAAGATTTGCCGTCGAGATTCGGGCGCGCCCGGGGAGACGCGCCGCCCTGGGCAAGGCGGCTGGTCGGCGCGGTCAGGCCAGAAAGGTTCGCGGCGCCGTCAGGCTTGGCGGCTGATGCGCCGGCCAGGGGGCGGCCCATGGCAGAGCGGCGCCGGCGCCCGCCGCGCCCATGCCGGCCATCGCGGCGATGAGGGGGTGCGGGGAGGCCGCCGGGGCCTTGGCCG
>JBPCMA010000071.1:0-14469 GCA_051002715.1 Caulobacteraceae bacterium | reverse complement strand
CCGATCCGCTGCGCGGTGGCCGATTTTCAGGCGAAGGACGGCATCCTCACCGCCCAGCGCATCGTCTTCGACACCGGGGTGGTGCTGGCGCTCGGCAAGGGGGACATCGATCTGCGCGACGAGTCGGTGAACCTGCGCCTTTCCGGCAAGCCCAAGAAGTTCCGCCTGGTGCGGATTGGCGCGCCGATCACCGTCAAGGGATGGCTGCTGGCGCCGAAGTTCGGGGTCGATGTCGGCAAGGCGGCCCCCCAGCTGGCGGTCAGCGCCCTCCTGGGGGTGGTGGTCGCGCCCTTGGCCCTCATCCTGCCTTTCGTCAATCCGGGCCTGGCCAAGAACGCCGACTGCGCCGCCCTGGTCGGCGCGGCGCGGTGAGCGATTCCTTTCCCGCTCCGCAGGGCAAGAACAAAAAAATTGGCCCGGCCGGAACTTTCGTTCGGGCCGGGCCTGGGCTCCGCGCCTTCAGTCGGGGGGGCGAAACAGTAGGCGCGAAGACAGGAGCAAAACGCCGTCTCCGATGGGTGGTTCCAAGTCTGCTCAAAAAAATTTCAGGAGTTCGCCGGCGATTTTCCGCTTGACGACCGGCTGAAAATGTGTTGCAATATGCAAAGTGGAAATGTGTGTCGAGCCGACGCCTTTTCCCCGCCGGGCGCGGGCCTTTTTTCGAGAACTTCGATGAGGAACGCATGCCCGACTCGCCGCCCGACCTTGCCCGCCTCAAGCGCTACTTCACCGAAGCCCGCGATCTCACCGTCGATGCGCGGGGCAATTCCCTGATCGCCATCGACTATTACGATTCCGACCAATACACCGGCGCCGAACTGGCCAAGCTGGCGGCGCGCAATCAGCCGCCGATCGTCATCAACCGGGTCAAGCCGGCCATCAATGGGATAATCGGCATCACCGAGAAGGGCCGCTCCGACCCCAGAGCCTGGCCGCGCAATCCCGGCGACGACGACGCGGCCGACGCGGCCACCGACATCCTGCGCTACATCGCCGACTTCAACCGCTTCAAACGCCTCAAGCAGGACTGCTTCCTCGACATGCTGGTCCCCGGCTCCGGCGCGGCCCTCATCGGGGTCGACGAGGACAAGCAGGTCACGGTCACGCAAGTGCGCTGGGAGGAGTTCTTCGCCGATCCGCGCGCCCGGCGCCGCGACTTCAAGGACGCCCGGTTCCTCGGCATCGCCAAGTGGATGTATGCCGACGACGCGGCGGCCCTCTATCCCGACAAGGGCGAGGCCATCGAGGCGACCGTGCAGGCTGGCCAGGGAACCGCCGGCCTGGCGCCGGACCAGTCCTATCAGGACCGCCCCGAATGGGCGCCCGGCGGATCGGGCGGGGCGTGGGTCGACAAGAAGCAGCGCCGCCTCATGGTGGTGGAAATGTATTACCGCGACGCCGGGTGGCGCCGCTGCGTCTTCACCGGCTCCGATATCCTGGAGGAAGGCCCGAGCCCCTATCAGGACCACAAGGGCCGCCCCGACTGCCCCATCGAGGCCCAATCGGCCTATGTGAAGCGCGACAATTCCCGCTACGGCGCGGTGTGGGACATGATCGGCCCGCAGGACGAGGTGAACAAGCGCCGGTCAAGCGCCCTGCATCGCCTGGTCTCCAAGCAGGTCCAGGTCCGCGACGTGACGGCGATCGGCGAGGACATCAACGTAGCGCGGGCCGAGGCGTCCAAGCCGGACGGGGTGCTGCCGCCCGGCTATGAGTTCGCCGACAACCGCGCCGACGTGGCCGGCCATCTGGAAATGCTGCAGGAGGCCAAGGCCGAGATCGAGCGCATGGGGCCATCGCCGGCCATCCTCGGCCGCTCCGACGATGCGTCCGGCCGTCACCTGCTGGCCCGCCAGCAATCGGGCATCACCGAGCTCGCCAACCTCTACGGCGGCCTGGAGGATTGGGAATTGCGCGTCTATCGCCAGTGCTGGGCCAGGGCGAAACAGTTCTGGACCGCGCCGCAATTCATCCGCGTCACCGACGACGAGGACGCCCCCAAGTTCGTCGGCCTCAACCAGCCCATCCCCGGCGGGCCGCCGAGCGTCGCGGCCGATCCGGCGACCGGAATGCCGACCCTTCGCCCCGGCGTCCTCGGCTACAAGAACGCCGTGGCCGAAATGGACGTGGATATCGAGATCGACACCCAACCCGACACCGGGACGATCCAGCAGGAGGCGTTCAGCGAGATCATGGCCCTGGTCGGCTCATCGCCGATCTACCAGCAGCAGATATCGCTTTCGACCTTGATCCAGCTCTCGCCCATTCCGCACAAGCGATCGGTGCTCGATGTCGTCAAACAGGCCGCCGACCAGCAACAACAGGCCGCCGCGCAACATCAGCAGATCGCCCAGGCCGCCGAGACCGCCAAGATCGGCGAGACCCAGGCCCGCACGGCGCTGCACGGCGCCGCCGGCTTTTCCAAGACCCTGAACGCCCTCTCCGAAGCCCACGCCGTCCACAACGACCACGCGGCGGCGGGACTGGAGAAGGGGATCGAGAGCGCTCAGGGGGAGCAGGCGGAAGCGGCGCAGGCCGCTGGTCAACAGAGCGACCAGGCACACCAAGCCGCCATGCAACAACAGGCGCAAGCCGCGCAACAGCAACAAGCCGCCGCCGGGCCGGACCAGCAAGGGTCCTGACGGGCGTTTCAGCCGCGTGGCGCTGTCCAGCAGCCACGCACCGCCGCCGGGTTAGCGGGCGTTTCACGGGCCGCCACCGTGTCTTTGAATGGGCGTGGGATCACCAATGAGCGACAAGCTGGACTTCCTGGGCGGGCAACCGTCCGGGGTTGAAGAAGCCGCGCCCGAAGCGCAAGCGGCGGAAACGCCGCCCGCCCCGGAAAGCGAACAACCTGATAGGCCGCGAGGCCCGGACGGCAAGTTCGCGCCCAAGGAGCCGGACGCCGCCGCGCCCGCTGACGCCGCCCAGCCCCCTCTCTCCGAAAAGGAGACAGTGGGCTTCTACAAGGCGATGGCCGACGAGCGGGACAAGCGTCAGGCGCTGGAAAAGCAACTGGCCGAATTGAGGGCCAGAGCCGAACCGGCCCCGCCGCCTTCCGAAGCCGACCAGTTCCAGGCCACCCTCTACGCCCAGAACCTGCGCGTTTCGCGCCGGCTGGCCGAAAAGGAATACGGCAAGGACACGGTGGCCGAAGTCCATGATTGGGCGGCGGCCCGGTGCGACGCCGATCCGGCCTTCAACCAGCAAATGCGCGTCAGCGACGATCCCTACGAAGCCGCCAAAACCGCCTTCGACCGCGAGAAGATCGCCGCCGAAGTCAGTGTGAGCGACCTCGATCAATTCCGCGCCTGGAAAGCGGCCACCGCCGCGACCGGGCAAGCCCAAACCCCACCCGCCGCCGCGACGCCCCCGCCACGCTCCCTCGCCACCGCCTCCGGAACCGGAGCGGTCGGCAAGGAACCTGTGACGGTGGCGGAAGGCAATGCCTACGCGGCGCTCTTTCCCACTTGATCCCTAGAAGGACCCGCCTCCCATGGCCGAAGTCACCCTCGCCTCCGCATCCGCCAAACAGGTGTGGATGAACAAATACTACCAGGAGTATGTCCGCATGAGCGGCTACATGCCCTACATGTCCAACGCCGACATCAACAAGGGCGGCATCATCCTCACCCGCTACGAGCTCCAGAAGGAGGCGGGCAAGACCATCAACGTCCCCTTCATCGGCCGCCTCAAAGCCCCCGGCGTCATCGGCTCGGGCGTCCTTTCCGGCAACGAGGAGGAACTCACCAACTTCAACATGCCGATCTCCATCGACTGGCGGCGCAACGCGGTCAGCGTCCCCAAGTCGACCTCCTTCCAGACCGAGATCGACCTCTTGAACGCGGCCCGCTCGGGCCTCATCGTGTGGGAGTCGGAGAAGCTGCGCGACGACATCACCGACGGCTTCGGCGGGGTCATCATCGATACGAACGGCAATACCGTCACGGTGGCTAATTCCACCGCGCCGCAGCGCAACTTCTGGTGCGGCGCCAACAAGGACCGGCTGCTCTTCGGCTCCCTGCTTTCCAACTACAACGCCACCTACGCCGCGGCGCTCGCCAACGTGGCGGCGGCGACCAAGGCGAGCGCGGCCAACATGAGTCTCGCCAAGCGCATGGCCAAACTCGCCACCCCGCACATCCGGCCGTTCAAGACCGGCACGGGGCGGGAGTATTTCGTGGCGTTCCACGGATCGCGCTCGTTCCGCGACCTCAAGGCCGATACGACCATCGTCACGGCCAACACCGGGGCGCGGCCGCGTGAAGCCGACGGGATGGACAAGAACCCGATCTTTCAGGATGGCGATATCCTCTACGACGGGGTGATCCACCACGAGGTTCCGGAGATCGACGCCTGGGCCACCGCCACGGGGGTCTATGACGGCTCGGGCGCGGCCGGGGCGGACGTGCGGCCGGTGTTCGTGGCGGGCGGCGGCGCGGTTTCCGTCGCCTGGGGCCAGGAGCCGACCCCGCGCACCGATCTTCTGAAGGACTACCAGTTCCGCCCCGGCGTCGCCATCGAGGAGCTTCTGGGGGTCAAGAAGACCAACTTCAACGGCGTCCAGAACGGCGTCGTCACCGTCCACGTCGGCGCGGCGGCGGATAGCTAGGCCGCTTTCCTCCCTCCCCTTCATAGGGGAGGGAGGCTCGCTCCCAAAATCCTCTCCCATCCCCCAAGGACCCCTCACCATGACCGCCTTTTCCTCCACCGCCTACACGGTGAACCCGCCGACCGCCGGCCACGGCCTGGCCGAGAACATCAAGGTCGCCGCCGCGTCCGTCGCCGTGCCCAACACCCTCGCGGCCAACGACACGGTGAACCTCTTCTACCTGCCGGCCGGGGCGACCGTCCGGCGCGCTTCCCTGCGCGCTTCGCCGGCGCTCGATTCCAACGGCTCGCCGACCTTGACCCTCGACGTGGGCGACGCGGGGAACACCGCCCGGCTGTTCTCGCAGTCGCTGGCCGGATCGTCGGCGAGCGGCGACGACGGAGTGTGCGCCTTTGTCGGCCTCGGCTACCAGTATCCGGTCAAGACGGCCATCTTCGCCACCGTCCACGCGGCCGGCGCGACCAAGGTGGCCGGCACGATCAGCCTCACCGTCTTCTACACCGTCGACGGCATGCCCTCGTAAGAGCCCCCGGCACGGGGCCGGGGGTGACGTAAGGCGGCGCGGAGGATCAGCCCATGGCCACCTGCCGCGCCGCCGTCGCCGACGCCCTGCGCGCCATCGGCGCTCTCACCGTGGGCGATACGCCGAGCGCCGACGAACTCGCCCTCGGCCTCGCCGCCCTGCAAGCCATCGTCCTCGATATTCACAATGCGCGCGGCCCCATGGCGGATATCGACATTTCCGCCGATTACGTCGCCGGCGAGAACCAGCGGGTGCGGGTCCAGATCGGGGCCAGCGTCAGCGTCACCCTGCCCAACGCCGTCGCCATAAGCCCGGCCTTCGCGCCGTATGACTATGGCTTCACCGGCGCCTTCCCCACGCCCGCGCCGGGCTATAGCGGATCGGCCGATGGCGTCACCACCCGCGCCCCGCGCGACGGGGTGCGGGTGGAAGTGGTGGGGTCCAGCCAGGCCCTCTACTTCTACCGCGCCGACACCAACGACTGGCATGCGGCGACCGGCCTTGCTCTCGACGACGAAACGCCGCTGAACGACCGCTACGCCGCCGCCCTGGCCGCCCTGGTGGCGGAACGCCTGCTTGAAGCCTGGGGCGTCGACCCCTCGCCTGCCCTCGCCCGCCGCGTGGCGCGGGGAAACGGGGCGCTGATGATGCAGGGCGGCGTGGCGCGGGACGCGGTCATGGCGGAGTATCTGTGAGGTGGCCGACGCCGGCAAAAGCGCGGCCGTCGCTTATTCCGACACGGGCAAAAGCGCGGCGCTCGCCGTCGCCGACACGGGCAAGGGCGACGATCCGTTCCTGAACCTCGCGCTGAGCGCCGGCGGAGGGATGGCCCTGGCCGCCGAACCCGGCCGCGCCCTGGCGGTGGAAATCCTCGATTCCTGGGCCGGCAAGAGCGCCGCGCGGATCGTCTGAACCCCTCGACAAAGGAACAAACCCATGGGCGCGGCCTCGGGCGTGAACGGAACCTTGGATGTCAGCATAATCGGCAACGGCGGGGTGACCGCCCTGCCGGCCGGCGCGACGGAGCTGATCGCGGCCGGGACCGGGGCCAATTCCCAGATTACCGTCACCCTGCCCGCGGCGCCGGGCAGGACCACTTATCTCACCGCCCTGCACATCACCGCCACCGGGGCGACGACGGCCGGCTCGGTGGTGGCGACCGCCTATCTGGCCGGCTCGGCTCTCACCTTGAGCTGGGTCTTCGCCTTCGCCGGCAACGCCAATACGGGGGCGACCCCGCTCATCCTGGCCTTTTCCGACGCGGTTTCGGCCGGCGGGCCGAACGCCGTCATCCAGGTCATTCTGCCGGCCCTGGGGGCGGGCAACAACCACGCCGCCGTCAACGTCATGGGATATCAGCTTTAGATGACCCTCGCCGCCGCCGACCTCGTCGAACTGAACGCCCTTGCCGAGCAGCCCGCCCCGGCGCCCGACGACCTCTTGCCGCTCCTGCGATCCTCGCCGATGCAGTCGGTCAAGGCCTCGGCGCTCCAGGATTTCGTGCTCAATTCAGTGAAGCGCTTCGGGGCGGCGGGCGACGGGGTGGCGGACGACACCGACGCCCTGCAATCGGCGCTCAATTCCGGCCAGGGCCTCTATTTTCCCGCCGGCGCCTATCGAACCCGCTCGACCCTCATGCTGAACACCGCCGCCAACGCCGGCCAGGTTCTGCGCGGGGCGGGGCCGACGGCGCTGGACGGGAGCGGGGCGATGAAGGCGGTGATCCGCCCGGACGCCGGCGTCGGCGCCGCCGTCTCCATCGATGGGTCGCCCTTCGGCGGCTACATCGAAGGCTTCGCCCTCGAGGATCTGACCATCGACATGAGCGCCATGGCCGACAGCGCGGCCAGCGTCGCGGTGCTGCAAGGCCGGGCTTTCGACGGCCGCTATCGGGGCGTGCGGATCATCAATGACGGGGTGAACAAGCGCGGCTGGAAGTTCCTCGCCGGGGCCTATGTCACCCGCCTCGACACCTGCCAGTGTGGCTGGGTCGAGGTCGCCGGGGCGGCGGCGAACGACCGGGCCACCACGCTTTGCTTCGACAACTGCGACATCCGGGGGTTGACCGCGGCCTGGGCGCTCAACCTCACCTTCACCGGCGGGGCGATCCAGGGCCCGTTCGATGCGGCCGAGGTGATCTTTCTGCCGCCCGGCGAGAGTCCCTATGGCTATATTCCGAACACGGACGGCCTCTACCTCTGCCCCTATGTCACCCTCGACTCGGCCCTGCACACCAGCTTCGTGGGGACCGACTTCGAGAACGGCGGCGGCTATCCGGCGACCTGGAACGACGGGGTGAACGGGACGCACGCCCTGATCGCCGGCGTGCTGGTCACGGCGGGGGCGACCAACACGGTGTTCATCAACCCCGGCTTCGAGGGCTGCTACCTGCTGGACCGCGGGGCGCGCACCCGCGCCTTTCCCTATCAGCTGGTGTGGCCGGACTACGACACGGCTCTGAAACCCCTGGCCCTTTGCCAGAGCAACGCGGCGCAAGCCATCCCGCCGCTTATCGAGACGCCGGCCGACCTGGGCGGCCATCTGCCCATCGTCGACGACAACACCTTTGCCTGGGACGCGGCGAACCTGCGGCTGAACATTCTCCAGCGCGGAACCTATGCGGTGAGCGCGGCGGCGGTGCTGAACGGCCTGACCGATCCCGCCTGGCAGATGCGCATCCGCGCCCAGACCAGCGGCGGCACCTTCGATTCCGCCTTCCAGGCCGGCTACGCCGCCGGCTTCGTGGGGGCCAATGTCGCCTTCAGCCTCGATTTCAGCCCCGGCGACACCGTCCAGCTTCGCCTCTACCACAACGCCCCGGCCGCCATCCCGCTCACCGGCCTGAAAGAGGACACCTACCTGTCGGTGGCGAAGCTGTAGGGACCGACGCCCCTTCCGTCGCGGCGCGAAGAGGCGCGCCACGCCACCTCCCCCGCTTCGCGAGGGAGGAGTAGGGACGGCTACAGCCTGCCTTCTCCTCCCCCGTTTACGGGGGGACCGCCACCGGGTCCGGCCAAAGGCCGGCCCGAGGACAGGCTACACGGTGGAGGGGGCGTCGGGCCACCGAGGGAAGTTGAAATGCGGATTTCGCCGGCCGGCGGGCTCACCTGGATCGTCGCGGCGGCGGCGGTGGGGTCGCTCTATGCGCCGGCGCTCACCGGCCTTTCGGCGCGGGCGACGACGCCGGTCGCGGCCGGGATCATCGCGGCGGGGCTGGTCGGCCTGGCCCTGGCCGAGGGATCGGCCTTTCGCGCGGAGGCGCCCGAGAGCATCGCGCGGCGGCTGTCGGCGGCCTGCCTCGCCCTGGCGGTGGCGCTTTTCGCCATTTCCCAGGCGGCCGGCGCGGCGAGCCGGCCGATGAACCTCAACGACTGGGGCCTCTTCGCCTTGCAGGCCGGGACGCCGATCCTGCTGACGGTGAGCGGCCGGCGCCTGGCGCTTTTGCGGGCCTTCGGCTGGACCTGCCTCGCCTTCGCGGCCGTCGACGCGGTCGCCAATCTGGCCGCTTTCGCCCATCTGATCGACCTGCCGGCCTATGCGGGGCGGCATGTGGAGGGCGGGGTGCGTCTGCGCTACCCCGGCCTTAGCGGCGCGACCCACGCCGCCGGGCTGGTCGCCTTCGCCGCCGTGACCTTCGTCGCCACCGGGACCGGCGGGCGGCTCCGGCCGGCCCTGGCGGCGCGCCTTGGCTTGCTGGCGGTGCTCATCGCCTCCTTGTGGCTGATCGACGCCCGGCGCTATGTGGTGCTGGCGATCCTCGCCGTCTTCCTGCTGGGTTTCCGCCCGGCCTGGCGGCTTCCCCTGGCCTGGATCGCGACGGGGATCGGGGCGGCCGGGGTGGCCGCCGCCTTCGCCGAGGCCGACGACCTGCGCTGGCGGCTGATGGCGGCCGGCGCGGCGCGGGCGCTTGCCCATCCGCTGCTGGGGATCGGCGCGGCCTGGCGCGACGCCGGCCAGCTCAGCCCGGTCTTTCAATCCCTGCAAGACGCCGGAGTCACCGAGTCCGGCCTGGTCGACCTTTCCATCGCCTACGGCGCCCTGGCCGCCGCCCTGCTGGTCCTCTCCGCCCTGGCCGCCCTGGCCGCCCGGCGAGCCAGGCAGAGCCTGCCGGCGGTGCTCCTCGCCCTGCTGACCGCCGAGCTGGCGTTCGGCGATTCGCTCACCGGATTTCTGGGCGCCCTGCTCTTCTTCGCCGCCCTGACCGCCTGCCAGCGCGACGACGCCGCCCTCTATAGGACCGCCCCATGACCGCACCCACCGTTCGCGACATCATCAAGCGGGCCGGGCGGCTCAATGGGGCGTTGGCCACGGGGGACGATCCGACCAGCGACGAAATGAACGATGCGATACTCGCCCTCAACACCATGAAGCGCGCCCTGTTCGGCACGGTGATCGGGGTGCGCCTGTCGCCCCAGGACGCCACCGGTTCTTCCGCCCAGGCCGAGAACGGCGGGGAGTATCAGATTCCCGCCGCCGTCTTCACCCTCACCGCCCCGGCCAATCCGCGCTCCGGCGCGCGCTTCGGGGCGGTCGACGCCAACCTGGCCTTCGCCGCCGACAACTGCACCGTCGCCCGCAACGGCCGGCTGCTGGAAGGGACGGCGGCCAACCTGGTGCTGACCGCCAATGGCGACAACCGCCGCTGGTGGTTCCGGGGGGATACCGGAAACTGGATTCGCGAGGCCGATTATGTGAGCCCCGACGACGCCATCGAGTTTCCCGAGGCGCTGGCCGCCTATCTGCCCAACATGCTCGCCGTAGCCGTGGCCGCCGAATATGGCGTCGACCTTCGCCCCGATATCGTCGCCGGGGCCGCCGAGGGCCGCCAGGCCTTCGCCCGCCAGTATGCGAGGCGGGGGCGCAACCAGGCGGACAAGCCGATCGGGGTGGATTTGGGGACCAGTCCGCCGGCCGGCGGGCAGGGGGGATAGGTGCCCACCTCCACCGGCCAGGGCAGTGCCCCCGACTCGCAGATCGCCCAGTTCCGCTCCGATGGGTTCAGCGCGGCGAGCGGCCTGCGCGTCCCGTTCTTCTCCGAGGGCCTGTCGCGGTCCTACGGAATGCCGGAGCTTCGGCTGCGCAACATGATCAGCGAGGCCACCGAGCTTCGCGAGGAGCGGCCCTACTCACCCCTCATCGGCCTGCGCGAGATACGCTACAGCCGCCCGGCCCTCACCGAGGCCTACAACTACGGATCAGGGCCGATCCGGGGGATGGCGCTCGCCCCCGGCGCCCCGGCCTTCGCCTCGGCCGGCTTCTATCTGGTTTCCGGAAACACCGTCTTCACCCGCTACGGAACCAATCTGGGGACCATTCCGGGAGGCGATCTTGTCCGCTTCGCCGCCAGCCGCTCGCAAGTGGTCGCCGTCTCTTCCGGCGTCCCCTACCTCTTCGAGGGCGGCTCCGGCGGCTCGTTCAAGCCCATCGTGTCGGACGCCCTGCCGCCGGTCATCGACGTGGCGTATCTGGCCGGCCGCTTCGTCTATCAGTGCGCCGGCTCCGACCGCTTCTACTGGTCGGAGGTGAACGACGCGGCCAATGTGAACGGCCTTTCCTTCGCCACGGCGGAATCGGGTTCCGACAACACGCTCGGTACGGCGGATCAACGACGAGCTGATCTTCTTCGGCTCGCAGACGGTGGAGTTCTGGCAGCCCAACGCCTCGGCCGGCCTCACCGATCCGGCCTTCATCCCCATCGTGGGGCGCGGCTATCCGCGCGGGTGCGCCGCCAGGGGCGCCATCGCGCTCATGGACAACACCGTCTTCTGGGTCGGCGACAACAAGGTGGTCTACCGCGCCGGCGACGTGCCCCAGCGGGTGTCGTCCAACTCCATCGACGACAAGCTGCGCCAATGCGCCGATATATCCACCGTCACCGGCTGGGCGGCCACATTCGAGGGCCACGACCTCTATGTGCTGAACATCCCCGGCGTCGGAACCTACGTCTACGACGCCTCGCGGATCGGCTCGGGCGGGGCGTTCCAGGAAATCTACGAGCGCGGCGAATGGAGCGAGTGGACCAGCTTCGGCCGCGACACCGGCTTCCGCGGCCACGTGGCGGTGACGCAGAGCGACTTTACCTTCGTCGGCGACGATGCGACCAACGACGTGTGGCTCATGCAAACCGGCGCCTACACCGATGGCGACGATCCGATCTCCCGCGTGGCCGGCGCCTTCATCAAGATCGAGGAGGGGACGCCGCGCTGCCTGAACCTCGTTCTCAACTGCGTCCAGGGGGTGGGCAACGCCCGCGATCCGGGCCTCATCCCCACGGCCGAAATGCGCTATTCCGACGACATGGGCCGCACCTTCGGCAAGTGGCGAAGCGCCCCGCTGGGCCGGATGGGGCAATATACGGCCCGCGCCTTCTGGCAGCGGCTGGGAACCATGCGCTCGCCCGGAAGGCTGATAGAGATTCGCGTCACCGATCCGGTGAACGCGGTCTATTCGCATTTGGAACTGAACGCGGCCCGGCCGGCGGGATGACCGCCCAGCCCCTGCCTCCGCCGCCGTTCGGCCTGCCGATGACCGACCGCAAGGGCGGCTTGACGCGGGCGTGGCGGGCCTTCTTCACCGGCCTCTACAACCGCGCCGGCGGGACGGTGGACAAGATCGACGCGGCCCACGCGCTGGCCACCGCCGCCGTGCCGCAGGGAACCCAGGTGATCGCCACCGGCGGCTTGCAGGTCGGCGGACCCCTGGGCGGCAATGTCGGCGTGGCCCTCTACGCGGCGGTCACGTCGGTGGCCCTGCTTCCGGCTAGCGCCAACCTCGGCGACTGGGCCTTCGCCCTGGACGGCCGCAAGGCGGGCGAGGGGGCCGGGGCCGGATCGGGAACGCCGGCCTGGTGGGATGGGGCCAACTGGATCGCGCCGGACAGCGGGGCGGCGGTGGCGGCGTGATCCGCCTCGAACGCGACCCGGCTTTCTGGCGCGACATTGCCAGCCATCCGGCGGTGGCCGGGGCGGTCATGGGACTGGATCCCGACGCGGTGGCGGCGGCGGCGCAAAGGCCGTCGCAACTGCCGCTGGCGAGCGACAACGGCGGCTTCCTGTTCGGCCAGATGGATGCGCTCGGCCTGGTTCGCGAGCTGCACACCCTCTACCGGCCGGCCGGCTGGGGCCGCGAGGTGGCGGGCGCCGCCAAGGAAGCGTTCGAATGGGTATTTAGCGCCGCCCAAGTCGTCGTCACTCATGAACTTGAAAACAACCCCCACTCCCGCCCGCCGCGCTCGTTCGGCTTCACGCCGGCCGGCGAGTGGCAGGCAACCGTGATCGGCCCCTTGCGCGCCTGGGTTCTCACCCGCGCCGCCTGGGAGGCCTCTCCCGCCCATGGAAGGATGCTGAAATGCCGGCGATCCCTGCAATAATCGGCGGCGTGGCGGCCCTCGGCGGCGCGCTCATTTCGTCCAGCGCGGCGAGCAACGCGTCCGACCAGGCCGCGCAGACCGCCGCCGCCAACAACGCCCTGCAAGCCCAGATTTACGGCTCCAACAAGGCCCTGGCCCAACCCTACATCGACCGGGGCAACGCGGCGGGGAGCGAGCTTAGCGGCTTTCTGGGCCTGGGCGGCGATCCGGCGGCGAGCCAGGCGGCGCTCAACACCTACCTGAACTCGACCGGCTACAAGTTCAATTTCGATCAAGGGCAGAACGCCGTCACCTCCGACAAGGCGGCGGCGGGCCTGCTCAACAGCGGCTCGACCTTGAAGGCGCTGGACCAGTTCGGCACGGGCCTGGCCGATCAATACGGCCAGCAATACGTCGGCAATCTGCAGAACCTCACCGGCACGGGCGAGAGCGCGGTGAACGCCCTTTCCAACACGGGGGCGAACTACGCCAACGCGGTGTCGTCGAACAACAACAACGCCGCCCAGGTGAGCGCCAACGCCGGGCTGGCCAGCGCGAACCAGATCAACGGCCTCATCGGCAACGCCTTTTCCGCCTACGGGGCGTTTCGCGGCGGATCGAGCTTCGGGAGCGGCAACGGCGGGAGCGGATCGAGCTTCAACCCCTTCGCCCCGACGGGAGGCTGACCGATGGGCCAGGACATCAACGTCGATTTCGGCCTGCTCGGCAAACCCCCTGATTTCGTGGGGGATTACGCCAACGCCTTCAAGGTCGGGCGCGATTTGGCGCCGCGCCAGAATACGCCGAACGCCTTCGTGGGCGGGGCGGCGGCAACCACTAACTTGGCGGATCGCATGGCCGCCATGAGTCCCGCCGAGCGGGCGGGCGCCGGCCAGCGCGCCGACCTGCTGGCCGCCATCGGACAAGGGCTCATGGGTGTTCCGTATGCGGAGCGCCCGGCCGTGTTGGCTCACCTGACGCCGGCCCTGGCGGCCCGCGGCGTCCCGCCGGCGGCGGTCGCCGCCTTCGATCCCACCGACGAGGCCCTCGACGCGGCGGTGGCGTCGGCCCGGTCGCTAGAGGGAATGCTGGCGGAGGGCGGCTGAACGAACCTCCCTCCCCTTCATGGGGAGGGTGGATCGGCGCCCCCGGGTCCGGCCGAAGCCGGCCCGAGGACAGGCTCCGCGACGAGACGGGTGGGGTTCTTTCGCCCCCACGTCTCGTTGCTCGCCGTTGCCCCACCCCGCTAGCCTGCCGGCGAGTCGCCCTCCCCATGAAGGGGAGGGAGGAAGACCCTTCTCCCATCCTCTTCACCCGAAAGCCCCCGCAATGACCGGAACGCTCCTCGCCGTGCCGACCTTGCGCGCGGTGGACGTGGGTGGCGTCCCCATGGTGGGGGCGCTGCTGCAATTCTACCTGACCGGCACGACCAGCCCGACGCCGGTCTATACCGACGCCACGCTGGCCACGGCGCTCAGCAACCCGGTGGTCAGTGACAGCGCCGGCCTGTTCCCGCCCATGTTCGCCGACCCGACGATCACCTATCGGGCGCAACTAAAGACCAGCGGCGGATCGCTCGTACAGGATGTCGACCCCGCTTTCGCCCCGGTGACGCCGGGCGCGGGCTCGATAACGTCTTCCATGCTGGCGGCCGGCGCGGCCATCGCCAACCTGGGCTTCACCCCGGTCAACAAGGCCGGCGACACGGCGACCAACCTGTTGCTGGCCAACAGCGCCCTGGCCGCCACATCCGCCGGCTACCTGGGCGCGCCGGTCAACGCCCAGAACGCCGACTACATCCTGGCCCTTGCCGACGCCGGCAAGACGATCTTCGCCAATACCGGCGGCCCCTACGCCTTGACGATCCCGCCGCAAGCGTCCGTCGCCTTGCCGGTCGGCACGGCGGTCGTCTTCCGCTCGCTCGCCGGCGGCACGGTGACGATCACGCGCGGGGCGGGGGTGACGCTGCGGATCGCCGGATCGGCC
>JBPCMA010000070.1:0-6752 GCA_051002715.1 Caulobacteraceae bacterium | reverse complement strand
CAGCTCGACAACTTCCAGGTCGCCAGCGACGGCGCCGGCGGGGTCTCGATCACCTTCCAGCCGAACGGCCCGTCACCTCAGGCCTTCGTCTCCAGCATGGCGGGGCTGGCCGCCGGGCCGCCGGGGGCTCGCTCGCGGCTCTCCACGCTCCCGCGTTCGCATCGCCGATTTTGCTGGCGGCGCGGGAGCCGGCCTCCGCGGGAGGCGTGTTTCGGTAGCCTTGTAAAGAACGGTCCCGCTTCGGGGCCCGAGGGGGCGCCGTTCTCACCGGCGGCGGAGTCTTCAACGACGGCCAGATCGTCGGCGGCCGGGGCGGCGCGACGGGCGGGGCCGAGGACGGGGCGACCGGCGGCAAGGGCGGGGCCGGCGCGATCCTCAAAGGTGCCGCCAGCCTGGTCAATCACGGCACGATCGTCGCCGGCGCGGGCGGGGCCGGCGGCTACGGTTATACGGTGGCCGGCAAGGGCGCGGCGGGCGGCGACGGGGCGCATCTGTCGGCGGGCGGCGGCCTGGTCAACGCGGGCGTGATCGTCGCAGGCGAGGGCGGCGGCGGCGGTTCGGTCGGCGACTTCGGCGTCAAGCGGGGTGGCGCCGGCGCGGCCGGCGGGGCGGGCGTCAGGCTCACCGCCGGCGGCGACATCCTCAACACCGGAACCATCCGGGGCGGCCAGGGCGGCGCGGGCAGTTACGACTACTATAACGGCGGCCGTGGCGGGAACGGGGGGGCGGGAATCGTCCTGTCGGCCGGCGGCACGGTGGACAATCGCGGCCTGATCGAGGGCGGGGCGGGCGGCGCGGGCGGCCAGGGCCGCCATCACCGCTATGGGCGGGGCGGCGCGGCGGGCGTGGGGATCTTCGCCGGCCCCGGCGCGGCGGCCACCGTCACCAACGCCGGAACCATCGTCGGCGCGGTCAATTCAGTGGTGTTCGCCCAGGCGGGCGACATCCTCATCGCCGACGCCGGCGCCCAGTTCGTCGGGGCCATCGTCGGCGGCGGTGGAACCTTCGTCCTAGCGGGAGGAACCGGCGCGGTCAGCGGCCTGGGCGGCGCGGGCCAGGTGTCGGGGACGGACAGCGCGACCTTCTCCGGGTTCGGGTCCTACGGCATCGGGGCCGGCGGCCACTGGAGCCTCACCGGGACGAACGTCCTGGCGGCCGGCCAGAGCCTGACGGTGGATGGCGTCCTCACCGTCGACGGCTCGCTGAGCGAAGCGGCCGGGGCGGCGATCGCCATCGACCCGGGCGGCGTATTGCGTTTCCAGGCGCCAGGCCAGACCCTGGCCGGGTCGATCGTCAACAACGGCCTGCTGGCGGTCCAGGGGACCAGTCTGACCGTCACCGGCTCGGTGAGCGGCTTCGGCCAGGCGGCGATCGACGATGGAACGCTCGGCTTCACCTCGTTCTTCAGCGAGAACGTCGCCTTCGCGGGCCGGTCGGGAGTTCTCCAACTCGCCCAGTCGCGAAACTATTTCGGGACGATCTTTGGCTTCGCCGCCGGCGGCGGCGATGCGCTCGATCTTCGCGACATCGCCTTCACCAGCGCCGGCGAAGCGACCTTTTCGGGCAGCTCCAGCGGCGGTTTTCTGACCATCGACGACGGGACCCACTCGGCTCGGATCCGGCTCGCCGGCGACTATGTGGGCGACACCTTCGTCGCCGCCAGCGACGGGGCCGGGGGCGTCATCGTCACCGCCATGGCCGCCGGCCCGCCCGCCCTACACGCCTTCGTCGCCGCCATGGCGGGGCTGGGCGCGGCCGGCGCGATCCACCCCGTCCCGGCCGATCTCCACGCCCAGGGCCGGCCGACGGTGTTCGCGCCGCGAGGCGCGCCGGCCTGACAGGCGGAGTGGCGGCGATCAGGGGCCGTTCTCCCCGTCCGGCAGAAGGTGGCCCGGAGGGCCGGATGAGGGGTCGCGCCGGTTTCTCCATGACTAGTGTGACTGTCTGACGCTTGGTTCCCGGCCGACGAGCGGACCTTCCGAATGACGGAATCGGGTGGGTTTGCGACAGCCGAGGCGGAAGATAATGTTGGTCGGGGCGCGGAAGACAGCGGCTTTCGCCGCGCGCGCGGCGATGCTGGAAACCATCGTCAATTGCGATGCTCCTGGAACCGGTAGCGTATGACCTCGAACCGGAGCCACTAATGGAACCGCCGCGGCCAACCCTCTTCATCACCTGCGGCCTGCCGGGCTCCGGCAAATCGACGCTCGCCAAGCGGCTTGAGCTGGAGGTCCCTGCGCTTCGCCTGACGGCCGACGAATGGCTACACGAACTTTACCCGGCCATTTCGACGCCGGAGGCGGAGGAGGGCGCCATTCGCAGGCCCGTCGAACGTCTGCAGTGGAACCTTGCCCTCCGCGCGTTGGAACTGGGCTGTGATGTGGTCCTGGACTTTGGCGTTTGGGCGCGAGAGGAACGTGACCTTTTCCGGACGGGCGCTCGCGATGTCGGGGCACGGGTGGTCTTGTGTCTCCTTGATCCCTCGGTCGACGAGCTTTGGGAGCGTCTATCGCGTCGCAACGCGGATCGACCATTTGGCGTGTTTGAGATTCCAAAAGAGGCGTTGCTGAGATGGGCGAAACTATTCCAGCGCCCCACGCCTGAGGAACTGGCGCTCTACGACGCTTGGCAGGCGGACTGATCCCCTCCGGGACTGATCGTCTCCCGTTTCCCATGGATTGAAGCCAATACGTGGTGGCTTCGGCTTGCGGCGGCGATGATTTTGTCTGGGTCATCGGTCCAGATGAAGGGCCGTGGTGTGCCGGCCGGTCCAATGCGTCGTCTCGCCAGATGGTTCGCCCAAGGTGAACGCGACGATGCGCTCGACGACCTCGTTGGCCAATCTGGGAAACCGCGTGGCCGCGTCTTGTCGCGCAGCAGGCCATCCACGCCCTGGGCCATGAAGCGCTCCTGCCAGCGCCAGACGGCGGTCTTGCTGACCCCGGCCGTGCGCATGATCGCAGCCGTGCCGAGCCCGTCGGCTGCCGCCAATACGATCCGAGCACGCCAGACATGCATCTGCCGGCTGTTGCGGTCATCGACGATCGCCTGCAGGCGCTTCCGATCAGTCAGGCTCAGGTGGACGGTGATGCCGGTACGCATCCCGCAGACTCGCACGCCAGCAACCGCGCGGGAATTCCACGAAGGACTCTTATGTCGGCATCAATCCACCAGGATAGCCACGCCGATAGGCCGTGGAAAACCCCTCATCCGGCCGCTTCGCGGCCACCTTCTCTCGTAAGGGGAGAGGGAATCTCACCGCCGCTCCAGATCCCTCAGTATCTCCCGCGCCGCGTTGTGGCCGGGGGCGCCGGTGACGCCGCCGCCGGGGTGGGTTCCGGCCCCGCACATGTAGAGGCCGCGAATCGGGGCGCGGTGATTGCCGTGGCCGAGCACCGGGCGGGCGGAGAACAGCTGATCCAGCTCCAGCTTGCCGTGGAAGATGTCGCCGCCGACCAAGCCGAAAGTGCGTTCCAGATCGAGGGGGCTCAGCGCCTGGCGGCCCAGCACCGAGGCCTTGAAGCCGGGGGCGTAGCCGTCCACCGTGGCGATCATCAGGTCGGCCACCGCCTCGCGATGATCGTCCCAGGAGCGTCCGCCAGAAAGCGTCTTTGGGAGGGTGGGCGCGACGTGCTGGCAGAACAGGCTGGCCACGTGGCGACCCGGCGGGGCCAGGCTGTCGTCCAGGGTCGAGGGGATCAGCATCTCGACGATCGGCGCCCTGGACCAGCCGAAGGCGCGGGCGTCGGCGAAGGCGCGGTCCATGTAGGCGAGGCTGGGGGCCATGATGATGCCGGCGGTCAGGGCGTCGCCGGTCTCGGGCAGGCAGGTGAAGCGCGGCAGTTCCGAGAGGGCGACATTCATCCGGAAGGTGCCCGAGCCGCTGCGGTAGCGCTCGATCCGTTCGCGGAAATCGGCCGGCAGGATGGCGGGATCGACCAGTTTCTCGAACAGCAGTTTCGGGTGCAGGTTGGAGACGACGACCTTGGCGCGCAGGGCCTCACCGGCCTCGGTGACCACGCCGACCGCCCGGCCCTTCTCGATCGTCACCTCGCGCACCGCCGCGTCGGTCTTGATGACCACGCCCTTGGCGGCGCAGGCCCGCGCCATCGCCTGGGTGATCGCCCCCATGCCGCCGATGGCGTGACCCCAGGCCCCCTTCTTGCCGTTCACCTCGCCGAACACATGGTGCAACAGCACGTAGGCGGAGCCCGGTGTGTACGGGCTGGCGTAGTTGCCGACCACGGCGTCGAAACCGAACGCGGCCTTGATCGGATCGCTTTCGAACCAGCCGTCCAGCCAGTCGCCGGCCGACTGGGCGAACAGGGCCAGCAGGTCGCGCTGGCCGGTGAGATCGAGCCGGCCCATCCGCCGCCCCACGCCCGCCGCCTTGAGCAGCTCCGGCAGGGCCGCCGCCCAGCCCCGGCTGACGTTCGGCGGCGTCTCCAAAACCAGGCCGCGCAGGATATCGGCGATGGCGTCCAGGCGCGCGCCGTAGGGGGCGACGCGCTCGGCGTCGCGATTGGAGAACTTGGCCACTTCGGTGGCGGTGCGACCCTCGCCGGTCAGGAGATACTCCCGGTCGTTGAGCGGCAGGAAGTTGGCGACCTTGCGCTCGACGATCCGCAGGCCGTGGCAGTGCAGGTCGAGGTCGGCGATCACCTTGGGATTGAGCAGGCTGACGGTGTAGGCCGCCACGGAATTGCGGAAACCGGGGTGGAATTCCTCGGTCACCGCCGCCCCGCCGACCACACCGCGGCGCTCCAGCACCGTCACCTTCAGCCCGGCCCGGGCCAGATAGAAGGCGCAGACCAAGCCGTTGTGCCCCGCCCCGACGATCAGGACATCGGTGTCGTTTCCGCGTCTCGCCATCGCCCCTCATAGGGCGAGGCGCCCTCAGGCGTCCAGAAGCTGGAAGCGCAGATCCATGTTGGCCCGCTCCATCACATCGCGCGCCAGATAGTAGAATTCGACGGCGCCGCGGGTCAGCGGGCAATGGGCGACCACCTCCACCCGCACCGCCCCGCCGGCGTAGTCCGGCCACACGCCGCGAATCTGGCCGCTCTCCACGAAGGCGATCTGGGCGTTGAGCTTGTCGCGCAGGGCGCCGAGATGCCGCTCGTCGTCGGGCGGCCGCCAGGACAACGGGTCGGACACCACCAGGACCGGCGTGTCGTCCTCGTCGTCCAGATAGATGTAGTCGACGACATCGGTTTCGAGCACGGACATGAGCGCCTCCGTGACGGTTCGAATCACCATGTATCCCGACTTCGCCCGGACGCCTCGTTGGCAGGCGGGGGCGGGCGCTGCCAGGGCCGCGTGGCGTGTGACCGCGAGGGCTTGCAACCGCCGCGCAGTGTATTACTCTTACTGGTAAGAGTAGGGAGTTGGCTATGCGCGTTACGTCGAAAGGCCAGGTGACCATCCCGGCCGAAATCCGCGAGAGGGCGGGGCTGCTCCCGCACACCGATGTGGATTTTCAGTTCGACGGCAACGTGGTGCGGCTTGTCCGCGCGGACATCGACAAGCGCGGCCGGGGCGCGCGCGTGGTCGCGCATCTGCGCGGACGGGGCGATGTCGCGATGAGCACCGAGGAGATCATGGCCCTCACCCGTGACGGTTGAATGACCGCCATATTGATCGACAGCAATGTCCTCATCGACCTGATGACCGAAGATGCCGGCTGGTATTCCTGGTCGGCCAAGATCGTCGAGGCGATGGCCGACCGTTTTCGGCTGGTCATCAATCCGATCGTCTACGCCGAGGTTTCGGTTCGCTACACGAACATCGAGGATCTCGAGGCGGCCCTGCCGAAGGCGATGTTCGACCGCGAGGACGTTCCCTACGAAGCCGCTTTCCTGGCGGGGAAATCCTATCTCGCCTATCGCCGGCGAGGCGGAACGAAGCGCTCGCCCCTCCCGGACTTCTTCATGGGCGCGCATGCCGCCGTCGCCGGCTATCGGTTGTTGACCCGCGACCCGGCGCGCTATCGGACCTACTATCCCCGGTTGCCGCTGATCGCGCCCGATTGAGCGACCGGCCGCCCTAGCCAACCCCCCTCCCCTCGCCTACCTTGCCGTTCATGCCCCGTTCCGCTTCGATCGCCGGCGTTTCGGATGTTTCCGGCGCCTTTGTCCATGATCTCGCCGCGACACCCATGCCGTGGACGCCGCACCGCCCGGCCCGGCCGGTCAAGAGCGAGGGGGGGCGGCGGTTCGAGCTGATCAGCGACTACGCGCCGGCCGGCGACCAGCCGGGGGCGATCGCCGAGCTGGTGGCCGGGGTCCAGGCACACGAGCGCGACCAGGTGCTGCTGGGGGTCACCGGCTCCGGCAAGACCTTTACCATGGCCAAGATCATCGAGGCGACCCAGCGGCCGGCCCTGATCCTGGCCCACAACAAAACGCTGGCCGCGCAACTGTATTCCGAATTCAAGAGCTATTTCCCCAACAACGCGGTGGAATACTTCGTCTCCTACTACGACTATTACCAGCCGGAGGCCTATGTCGCCCGCACCGACACCTATATCGAGAAGGATTCGTCGCGCAACGAGCAGATCGACCGCATGCGCCACTCCGCCACCCGCGCCATTCTGGAGCGCGACGATGTGATCGTGGTCGCCTCTGTCTCCTGCATCTACGGCATTGGCTCGGTGGAGACCTACACCGCCATGACCTTCACCCTGACCGTCGGCGACGCGGTGGACGAGAAGCGGCTGATGGGCGACCTGGTGGCCCAGCAATACAAGCGCA
>JBPCMA010000069.1:0-4717 GCA_051002715.1 Caulobacteraceae bacterium | reverse complement strand
ACATGGGCGGGGCGACGCTCAATCCCACCTATCAGGAGGTGTGCGGCGGGAGGACCGGCCACACCGAGGCGGTGAAGGTGGTGTTCGACCCGCGGGTTGTCTCCTACGAGGCCCTGCTCAAGCTGTTCTGGGAAGGCCACGACCCGACCCAGGGGATGCGCCAGGGCAATGACGTGGGCAGCCAGTACCGCTCGGCCACCTTCACCGCCTCGCCGGCCCAGGCGACCGCGGCGGCGGCCTCGCGCGAGGCCTATCAGCGCGCCCTTACGGCGGCGGGGCGGGGGGCGATCACCACCGAGATTGCCCCGGCCGGCCCATTCTACTTTGCCGAGGACTATCACCAGCAGTATCTGGCCAAGAACCCGAACGGCTATTGCGGGGTGGACGGCACCGGCGTCATCTGCCCGATCGGCGCGGGCGTCGCGGCCTAGGATTTGGCCGGACGATCAGTCCTCGGCCATCAGGCCCAGGCGCTGAGTATCGCGCATGATGAGCGCCGCCAGGCAGGCGAGCGCCTGGACAACGCCGACATAGATGTAGAAGCCGCTTTCGCGGCCGGCCTGTTTGAACGCCAGGGCGACATATTCGGCGGTGCCCCCGAATACGGCGTTGCCCAGCGCATAGGGCAGCGCCACCCCCAGGCCGCGCACGGCGGTGGGATAGAGTTCCGCCTTGACCACCGCGTTGGTCGCCGAATAGCCAGCCAGGATGACGATGGCCGCGACGACCAGGGCCAGGGCCGTGGCGGCGTCGGTGGCGGCGGCGATGGCGCTCATGATCGGCCACGCCGCCAGGGCGCCCAGGCCGAAGGCGGCGATCAGCAGCCGCCGTCGCCCCACCCTGTCGCCCAGCCAGCCAAACGCGGGGATGACCAGGAGATAGGCGATGAGCGAAGCGGCGGTGATCGAGGTCGCCGCCGCCTTGCTGAAATGGGCGGTGTTGGCGAGGAATTTCTGCATGTAGGTGGTGTAGCAATAGAAGGCGAGGCCGCCCGCCGCGCTCAGCGTGAATACGATGGCGGTCTCGCGCGGATGGCGGGCGAGGAGGGCCCGCAGGCTCGACCCGCGCGCGCCGTGTTCCCTCACTGCCTCGAAGGCCCCGGTCTCGTTCAGGCCCCGCTGAATCCAGAACACCACTACCGCCAGAAGCGCGCCAATGACGAAGGGAACGCGCCAGCCCCAGGCGCCCAACTGGGCGCCGGTGAGAAGGCGCTGCAGGACGATGAGCACGCCCAGGGCGCAGAGCTGGCCGCCGATCAGCGTGACGAACTGGAAGGACGACCAGAAGCCGCGCCGCGCCCGCCCGGCCATCTCCGACATGTAGGTGGCGCTGGCCCCGTATTCGCCGCCGACGCTCAGGCCCTGCACCAGTCGCGCCAGGATGAGGACGACCGGCGCCGCCGCTCCGATCGTGGCGTAGCCGGGGGTCACGGCCACGGCCAGCGAGCCGGCGCACATCAGCGCCACCGAGGCGACCAGGGCCGCCTTGCGGCCGGCCCGGTCGGCGTAGACGCCCATGACCCACGCCCCGATCGGCCGGGCCAGGAATCCCACCGCGAACACCGCCGCCGCCTGCAAAAGCTGGGCGGTCTGGTCGCCCCTGGGGAAGAACACCTTAGCGAAATAGAGGGAGAAGGAGGCGTAGGCGAACCAGTCGTACCACTCCACGAGGTTGCCCGCCGAACCACCGAGGATGGCCTTCAGGCGTGCTCCAGGCGTCAGGCTCGCGACCGCTTGGGCGCTCAAGCACTCGGCCATGGCGCCGCCCCGACCCCCGTCGCGGTCAATCGAAGCGGTCGGCGGTGTGCAGGGCGCCGTCGCCGCGGTGGATGTTCAGAGCGTAGAGCAGCCCGATCACCGCCCCCTTGACCCTGGGCAGGGCCAGCAGGGTGAGGGCGCACAGCGGGATCAGGGTGGCCGGCACGATCACCGCCGCCGGCGTCTTCCAGATGACGGGGAAAAGCAGCAGCGGCGCGACCACCAGTTGGCCGACCAGCAGAATGGTGAAATAGGCCGGCCCGTCGTCGGAGGGATAGCGGTCCAGGTCGTGATCGCAGGCCGGGCAGTTGGGCGACACCTTCAGGTAGCGATAGAAGATCCGCCCGGCCCCGCAATGGGGGCACCAGCCGCGCAGGCCGCGCACCAAGGAGCGCGTGACGGGCTTGCGCGGTGGGTTGGACATGGCGGCCATATGTGGTCTCGTGGGCGTCGCCATAAGAGGCGTTCGCTCGGCGCCACTCTGTCACGGAACCACGGCAAGGGAAAACATCATGCGCGCGGCGCTCCCATGACCATGCCCGCCCCGTCGCCCGCCCGTTGGTCCACCGCTCTGAAGGCGGCGCGCAATGAACTTGGCGTCGTCGCCGCGATTCTGGTCGTGGTCGCCGGCGCCCTTGCCTTTCTGAGCGTCGCCGACGAGGTCACCGACGGCCACACCAAGCATTTCGATGAAGGCCTGATGCTGATGCTGCGCCAGCCCGGCAATATCTCCCAGCCGATCGGCCCCAACTGGCTGCGCCTGGCCGCCATGGACCTGACCTCGCTCGGCTCGATCATCGTGCTGGTGCTGATCGTCCTGGTGGTCATGGGCCTTTTCGCCGCCCAGCGACGCCGGCTCGAGGCGGCCCTGCTGTTCTGCGCCTGCGGCAGCGGCCTGCTGCTGGTCGACATCCTCAAGGTGGTCTTCGGCCGCGAGCGGCCACCCGTGGCCATGCACGCGGTGGAGGTAGGCAATTCCAGCTTTCCAAGCGGACACGCCATGCTCTCGGCCATCGTCTATCTGTCCTTAGCCACCCTGGTGGGCCATTTCGCCAGCCGGCGACGGGAAGGCGCCTATGCGCTCGGGGCGGGCCTTTTCGTTACCCTGGTGGTGGGGGCCAGCCGGGTCTATCTGGGGGTCCACTGGCCCACCGACGTGATGGCCGGCTGGGCCCTTGGCGCCGCCTGGGCCATGCTGTGGTGGCTGATCGCCTGGTTCGTGGAGCACCGGCGCGGCAGGGCCGCCCGGCCGGCGCCAGGCGCGGCGAACTGACAACGGGGGAGGAGAGGATGGGACGACCGGGAAGGACCGTGCTGATCGTGGCGGGGGCGGTCGTCGTCGCCCTGGCGGCCGGCTATCTGGCCCTGCTGCGGCCGGACATTCCCTACGCCACTCTGAAAGCGAAATACGCCAACGCCGCCTCCCGCTACATGGATATGCCGGGCGGACTGCATGTCCACTATCGCGACCAGGGAAACCCCGCCGGGCCGCCGGTGGTGATGGTGCACGGATTTTCGGCATCGTTGCAGGCGTGGGAACCGTGGGTCGCCCGGCTTGGCCGAGACTACCGAATCGTCACCCTCGACCTGCCCGGCCACGGCCTGACCCGCGCCCCGGCCGGCTATCGCGCCTCGATCGACGGCTATGCCGATCTCGTCGACGCGGTGGCCGCCCGGCTGAAGCTCGGCCGCTATGTAGTCGTCGGCAACTCCATGGGCGGGGCGGTGGCCTGGGACGACGCCCTTCGCCATGGCGCCGACGTGCGCGGTCTGGTCCTGGTGGACGCCGCCGGCTGGCCGTCAAAAGCCCGTGAGGACGACGGGCCTCTTATTTTCAAGCTGATGCGCAATCCCCTGGCGCGCGCCCTCCTGCGCGACCTGGACACCCGGCCCCTCGCCAAGAGCGCCCTGGAGGCGGCCTATGTCGACCGCTCCCTGGTGACGCCGGCCCTCGTCGATCGCTATGTAGACCTGGCGCGGGCGCCCGGCCATCGCGACATCCTGCTGACCATCAAGGAAAATCCCCAGGCGCCGGTGACCGCCGATACCTTCCGCGCCCTGCGCGCCCCGACCCTGGTCATGCACGGCGAGAAGGATGCGCTCGTGCCGCTGGCCGACGGGAAAGCCTTCGCGGCGGCCATTCCGGGCGCGAAGCTCATCACCTACCCGGCCGTCGGCCATGTGCCGATGGAACAGATTCCCGATCGCTCCGCCGCCGACCTGAAGGCGTTCCTCGAAAGCCCGCCGGCGCCCGCGGCCTGATCTCAGGCCGTGGAGACGGCGCTCAGGACGCTCAAGTAACCGGGCGCGCTTTCCATGCGCTGGACGGCGTCGCGCCTGACCAGCAGGCGGCGCAGGCGCGGCAGGTTCCAACATGGCACATGCATGAACATGTGATGCTCGCAGTGGTAGTTGACCCAGTAGGGGGCGATGAAGGCGCGCTCGAAGAGGTTGGCGTGGGTGGTGCGGGCGTGGCGCAACGGATCGGGCTCGTTCTTGGCCACCAGGGCGTGTTCGGCGATGTTGCGCAGGCGGGTGACGAGCTGGAACCAGGTGGCACGCGGCGCCAACCACAGGGCCGGCCATACCCAGGCGTAGCCCCAAACGCTCCGGGCCGGCGCGCCGAACGCCCGCCCGATCAAATAGCAGGCGACGCTCAAGGCGACGGCCGCGATCAGATTGACGGTCAGCCAACGGCGCTGGCGCACGATTTCGTCAGCGAGGATGGGCCATAACGGCGCGCCGCGCTCGCGGGCTCTCAGATTGGCCATAAGGCGGCCGAACCGCTGCTTGAACCAGGTCTGGCCGGTGAGATCCCGGACGATCTTGCGGCGCAGGGAGGCGCGGGTGACCGGGAAGGGGGCCGAGAGGACGAGGTCCGGATCCTCCGCCTGCTGGGCATATTTGTGATGCTGCAGATGATAGTTGCGGTAGGCGATGAGGGGACCGCCGCACACCCA
>JBPCMA010000068.1:0-13034 GCA_051002715.1 Caulobacteraceae bacterium | reverse complement strand
GGCGGGGGCCATCGTGGACGACCGGATCCGCACCCACGGCCACGGGCGCTTGGCGCCGGCGCCGGACTCGCCCGACCACGAGACCTATCTGGAATGGCTGCATTACGCCGAGGGCTCTGCCATGCTGCCGCTGATGCTGCTGCTCTACACCACGCGCCTGGGCGAGGCGGCGGCGCCGCTCAAGGGGCGGATCGACGACGAGATCGCCAACCATCTGGGCTTTGTGAACCAGGCCCTCGAGGGCCGCGACTATCTGGTCGGCGCGGGCCTCACCGGCGCCGACGTGCAGATGAGCTTCGTCGGCGAGGTCGGCCGCGCCTTCGGCCGCCTGGCGCCCTTCCCCAATATCGCCGCCTGGATCGATCGCCTGCACGCCCGGCCGGCTTTCAAGGCGGCGCTGGAAAAGGGCGGGACCTACAACCTGGCGTGAGGGGCGCGCATGAAGGAAGAGGTCTTCATCGGCGGCTGGACGCGCGGCGCCCTTCGCGCCCGCGGCCAGAGCGAGCGCCACGCGGTGTGGAAGCGCGCCCGCGCCCTCCACTCGGCCGAGGGCAACCACCTGGCCCGCGCCATCGAACTGCTGGGGCTGCCATACGCCGAGCCCGAACCCCTGGCCGTCGGCGATCCGATGCGGATTGGGATGGCCAAGATTCTGGCCTCGCCGGCGGCCCGCTCCGCCGCCCTGGAAGCCACCCTCGACGGCCTGCCCGCCATGGCCGGCATCGACACCCTGCTGCACGAGACGATCGGCGAGGCCTATCGCCAAAACCCTGCCGCCGTCCCCACCGCCCAAACCCTGGTGGCCGAACTGATGGCCGCCCTCGGCTACGTCCCCGCCGGCCGAAAGGAGCTGCCCCGCCGGTGCGTGGCTCGGTCGGGCGTGTTCTGGAAGCGGGGGTAGCGCGCCGTTTTGCTCTCAGTTCATCCGCCGCACCGCCTCGGGAAGATGGAGCGAGAACTCCGGGATTTGCGCGTCGAACGTCTCGCCGGCGACGGTGCGCATCTGGTAGGCGCCGCGCATCGCCCCCGAGGGTGTCGGCAGCGGGCAGCCGGAGGTGTAGCGGAAGGATTCGCCCGGCTCCAGGATCGGCTGTTCGCCGACCACGCCCGGTCCCCTCACTTCCTCCACCCGATTGAGCGCGTCGGTGATGATCCAGTGGCGGGAGACGAGCCGCACCGTCTCGGCCCCCAGGTTCTCGATCTCCACCGTATAGGCCCAGAAATAGCGGCCTTCTTCCGGCGCCGACTGGTCCGGCAGATAGGCTGGCGCCGCCCGCACCCGCACCCCCCGCGTGGTCGCCTCGTAGGCGCGGGCCATCTTAAGCGCCGTCCAGGGCGCGGGCGATGTCGCGGGCCAGATCGGCCGGGCTTTCCAGGCCCACCGACAGGCGCACCCAGCCGGGGGTGAGGCCGATTTTCAGCCGCTGTTCCTCGGTCATGGCGCGATGGGTGGTGGTGGTCGGGTGGGTGGCCATGGACTTGGCGTCGCCCAGGTTGTTGGCGATGTCCACCAGCTCCAGGGCGTTCAGGAAGGCGAAGGCCGCTTCGCGCGAGCCCAGGTCGAAGGCGATCAGGCTCCCCCCGCCGCTCATCTGGCGCGAGGCGATCTCGTATTGCGGATGGTCGGGGCGGCCGGGATAGCGGCAGTCCCGCACCTTGGGATGGGCGGCGATGAGGTCGGCCAAGGTCGCGGCCGTCGCGCTCTGGGCGCGCACCCGGATGTCCAGGGTTTCCAGCCCCTTGAGCAGCACCCAGGCGTTGAAGGGCGAGAGGGCCGGGCCGGTGTGGCGGATGAAGTCGCGGTAGGCCTCCTCCAGCAGGGCGCGGGCGCCCAGGACCGCGCCGCCCATCACCCGGCCCTGGCCGTCGATGTGCTTTGTGGCCGAATAGACCACCACGTCGGCCCCCAGCTTCAGCGGCGACTGGAAGATCGGGGTGGCGAAGACGTTGTCGACCAGGGTTCTGGCGTCGGCGGCGTGGGCGATCTCGGCGATGGCGGTGATGTCGCAGATTTCCAGCAAGGGGTTGGCCGGCGTCTCCAGGAAGAAGGCCTTGGTGTTTGGCCGCACGGCGGCGCGCCAAGCGGCCAGATCGGGCGCGTCCACCAGGGTCGCTTCGATCCCGAACCGCGGCGCCCAGACATTGAGGATCCAGGCGGTCGAGCCGAACAGGGCCTTGCCCGCCACCACATGGTCGCCGGCGCGCAGCAGGCCGGTGAGGGCCAGATGCACCGCCGCCATCCCCGACGCGGTGGCCCGGCAGAACTCCGCCCCCTCGGCCAAGGCCAGGCGGTCCTCGAACATCTGCACGGTGGGGTTGCCGTAGCGCGAATAGACGAAGCCCGGATCGGTCCCGGCGAAGCGCGCGTCGGCCCCCTCGGCGCTCTCGTAGACGAAACTCTGGGTGAGAAAGAGCGCCTCGGCGCTTTCGCCGAAGTTCGAGCGCGCCAGGCCGCCGCGCACAAGGCGGGTGGCGATACCCCAATCGCACGGGTCTTCGGCCATGGCGCTCTCCTCGTTTTGAGCCCCCTTCTCTCTTGCCAGACTCGCGGCCATCGCCCAAGCCACCCTTGATGAGCGACGCTCCCGGCATCCTGCCCTGCCAGGCCATCGAGGCCCTGATCGCCGGCGGCGCCATCACCGCCCAGGGCGGCGTGGGCCCGGGCCAGGTCCAGCCGGCGAGCCTGGACCTGCGGTTGGGGGCGCGCGCCTGGCGGGTACGGGCGTCCTTTCTGCCCAGGGCAGGCGGCGCGGTCGCGACACGCATCGCCGACGTGGCCATGCATCGGCTGGACCTCACCGGCGGCGCGGTTCTGGAGCGCGGCTGCGTCTACATCGCCGAGGTGGCCGAACGCCTGGCCCTGCCGCACGCCATATCCGGCCGCGCCAACCCCAAGAGCTCCACCGGCCGGGTCGATGTGTTCGTGCGCCTGCTCACCGATGGCCAGCCGGCCTTCGACGATATCGCGGCGGGCTACGCCGGCCCGATGTTCCTGGAGATCGCGCCCCAGACCTTCTCGGTGCTGGCGCGGGCCGGGACGCGGCTCAACCAGCTGCGTCTCAAGCGCGGCGCGCCGGCGATGCTGTCGGCGAGGAGCGTCGGGGTGGACCTGAGTGAGGGCGTCGCGGCCTATCGCGCCCGCCGCCACGCCGGGGTCATCGACCTGGACCTGGAAGGCGGTCATGACCCGCGCGATTTCTGGGAGGCCCTGGCCCCTCGACGCGGCGAGCTGCTGCTCGATCCGGGCGAATTCTACATCCTGGCGTCGAAAGACCGCATCGAGATTCCGGTCCTCCAGGCCGCCGAAATGACTCCCATCGACCCGGCGGTGGGCGAATTCCGCGTCCACTACGCCGGCTTCTTCGATCCGGGCTTCGGGACCGCCGAAGCCGGCGGCGAGGGCTCGCGCGGCGTCCTGGAGGTGCGCAGCCACGAGACCCCCTTCCTGCTCGAAGACGGCCAGACCGTCGCCCGCCTGGTCTTCGAGCCGCTCACGCAGCGCCCCGACCGCCTCTACGGCGCCGGCGGTTCGCACTACCAGCGCCAGGGCCTGCGGCTATCCAAGCATTTCGCGGCGTGGGGCTAGGCTACGGGCGCCGGTAGATCGACCGCTTCGGCGACGCGACCACCCGCCGCAGCATCGGCTCGAAGGCCTCCAGCGGCATCGAGTCGTAGCCCGGATCGAAGCTCGCCTGGTCGTAGAGGTGGCAGAACTGGGCGGCGCGCTCGAAATGGGGATGGCCGCGGTACTGCTCGCGCATGTCGCGGTCCAGGCCGATGTGATGGAAGAAATAATAGCCCTGAAAGACGCCGTGCTTGTCCATCATCCACCAGTTGGCCTCGTCGATGTAGGGCTTCATGACGATGGCCCCGATCTCGGCGTGGTTGGCCGGCCCCATCAGGTCGCCGATGTCGTGCATCAGGGCGCACACCACATATTCCTCGTCGCGGCCATCGCGGTGGGCGCGGGTGGCGGTCTGCAGGGAATGTTCGAGACGGGTCACCGCGAAGCCTCCGGCATCCTCGCCCAGGGCGCGCAGGCTGGCCAGCAGGCGATCGGGCAGGGCGTCCTTGAACGGCGCCGCCGCCGCGCCGATGGCCATCCAGTCTTCCCGCGTGCCTTCCGTCATGGCGTGGAATCGCGCCTGCACCGTCATCGTCCCGCCGTCGGCCATGGGAAGTCTCCCTCTTCGAAGTATGTAGCGCGCATGGTGGGACGGCCGGCCCGCCACGTCAACGCGCGCCTTGCCGCGCCGGCGCGTTTCGCTATGGTCCGGCCCCCTGGCGCGGCCGTAGTTCAGAGGTAGAACGTCAGCTTCCCAAGCTGAATGTCGCGGGTTCGATTCCCGCCGGCCGCTCCACATCAAAGGCATGTCGCCGAGAAGACTGGAGGAGAGTCCTATGAAGCCCATTTTAATTGCGGCCTGCGCCCTGGCGGTGCTAGGCGCCGCCGATGCCGCTGGAGCCAAGGGTCCCACGACGAATGGCGCGGTGGCCGGCGCGGTCGGTGGGGCGGTGGTCGCCGGGCCGGTCGGCGCGGTGGTCGGCGGGGTCGGCGGGGCGGTGATCGGCCACCACGCGCGACGGCGTCCGCGAACCGTCCGCCATTATCACCACTACCACCACATCGCCAAGACGACTTCCGGTTCCGCGGCGACCCCGCAGCGGTAGACCGTCAACGAACCCGAGGCTTCAGGGCGCCGCCCCCGCCGTCCAGCCGCCGCCCAAGGCGGCGATCAGGTCCACCGCCGCGGTCAGGCGCGCCGCCTCGATCTGCAGCTGCGTCGTGCGGGCGGCCAGAGCGGTGGCCTGGGCGACCACCACGGCGGTGTAGTCGGTCTGGCCCGCCAGATACTGGTTGCGGGCGATGACCGCGTTGGCCTCGGCCGCTTGCGCGGCGGCTTGGCGCAGGGCTAGTTCGCCGGCAAGGACCCGCTGGGCGGCGAGGTTGTCCTCAACTTGGCCGAAGGCGACGAGCACTGTCTGGCGGTAGTTGGCCACCGCCTGGTCATAGGCCGCCCGCGCCTGAGCCACTCCGGCGCGGCGCGCGCCGGCGTCGAAGATCGTCTCGGCCGCCGAGGCGCCCAGAGACCAGACGAAGTTCGAGGTGTTGAACAGTTGACCCAATCCGCTCGCGCCCAATCCCGCTTGGCCGGTCAAGGCGAGATTGGGGTAGTAGGCGGCGGTCTGGACGCCGATCAGGGCGTTGGCGGCGGCGGCCAGGCGCTCGGCGGCGGCGATGTCGGGCCGGCGCTGAAGCAAGGTCGAGGGCAGGGCGGCCGGAATTAACGGCAGGCGCAGGGTCCACGGGGCCGGAGTCAGGGTGAGCGTGGCTGGCGGCTGGCCGGTCAGGATGGCGATGGCGTGTTCGACGCGCGCCCGCTGCTGGACCAGGTCAGCGTCGTCGGCCTGGGTGGTCTGGAGCTGGGACTGGGCCGACAGCACGTCGCTCTTGGCCGCCACGCCGACCTTGTAGCGGTTCTGGGCGATGGTCAGGGAGCGGGCGTAGCCGGCCGCCGTGGCGTCGAGCAGGCGCTTTTCCTCATCGAACTGGCGCAGCGAGATATAGTCGTCGGCCAGCTCCATCTGAGCCGACAGGCGGGTGTTGGCCAGGTCGGCGGCGCTCGCCTGGGCGTTGGCGCGGGCGTTCTCGATCGTCCGCCGCACCCGGCCCCACAGGTCCGGTTCCCAGGTGGCGCCCAGCCCCAGGCTATAGGCTTGCGTCGTGACGAATTCGACGGTCGGCGGCGGCGTGCCCACGATGACCGGCGTCGTGACGCGATTGCCCGACACCGAGGCCGCGCCGTTCAGGGAGACGATGGGAAAGAGGGCGGCCCGCTGCTGCGCCACCAGGGCGCGGGCCTGGCGATAGGCGGCCTCGGCCCCGGCCAGGGTCTGGTTGGAGGTTGCCACCCGCGTCTCCAGGGCGTTCAGGGTGGGATCGCCGAACACTGTCCACCAGTCGCGCCGGTCGGCGGCGTCGGAGGGACGCGCCGGGGCCCATCCGGCCGCCTCCTTGTAGGCGGCGGGCGTCGGGCCGCTGGGCCGGCGGTAGTTGGGGCCGACCAGGCAGGCCGCGAGGCCGGCGCAGGCCAGCAGGGGCGAGAGACGGAGCAGTCGGCGGGGTCGAAGGGTATGCATGGTCAAGCTCTTCAGGCGGCCGGAACCGGCGATGGCGCGGGGCCGCCGTGGCGGGCAGGAACGGCCCTCCGCCGCCGGCGGAAGCGGTCGAGATAGAGATAGACCACCGGGGTGGTCAAAAGGGTGATCGCCTGGCTCACCAGCAGGCCGCCGATGATGGTGACCCCCAGCGGCCGGCGAAGCTCGGCCCCTTCGCCCCAGCCGATGGCCAGCGGCAAGGCGCCCAGCATGGCCGCGAAGGTGGTCATCATGATGGGGCGAAAACGGGTCAGCGCCGCCTGGCGGATGGCGTCTTGGGGGGAGAGACCGCCGTCGCGCTCGGCGGCCAGGGCGAAATCGATCATCAGGATGGCGTTCTTCTTGACGATGCCGATGAGCAGGATGACGCCGATGAGGGCGATGATCGAGAACTCGATGTGGAAGACGATGAGGGCGATCACCGCCCCGATCCCCGCCGACGGCAGGGTGGCAAGCACCGTCAGAGGGTGGATGTAGCTCTCGTAGAGGATGCCCAGCACCAGGTAGATGGCCACCAGGGCGGCGGCCACCAGGACCGGCTCGTTGGCCAGCGACTGCTGATAGACCAGCGCCGTCCCCTGAAAGCCGCCGTGAATTGTGGCCGGCAGGCCGATCTGGGCCTCGGCGCGGGCGATGGCCGCCGTGGCGTCGCTGAGCGATTTGCCGGTGGCCAGATTGAACGAGATGGTGGTGGCCGGCTGGGTGTCCTGATGATTGACCGCCGTCGGGGTCGCCGCGTCGGCCCAGGCGGCGATGGCCGATAGCGGGACGATGGTTTCGGCCGCGCCGCTGACCGCCACGCCTTGAGAGGCGCCGCGCGAGGGCGGGGCGGCCGGGCCGGCTACCGCCCTGGCCCCGACCACGAGAGCGGTGCCGATGCTGGCGCTGGACTGGCCGGTAAGGCCGGCGACGGCCGGGGCGGCGACATCGCTGGCCGCGCCGAGCGGCGTGGCGTTGAGGCCCGCGCCCGGCTGACCGACGGCGCCCCCGGCCGTCTGGGCCACCGCGTTGGTGGTTCCGACCCCGCCGGGCCCCGCCGGCTGGCCGCTCCTCGCCGGGGGACCTCCCGCCGCCGCCCCCGCAGCCTGGCCATTGCTGACGTAGACATCCTTCAGCGCGGTGGGATCCTGGGCGAACTTCGGATCGACCTCCATGATGACATGATACTGGTTCTCGTCCTTGTAGATGGTCGAAACCTGGCGCTGGCCGAAGGCGTCGTAGAGGACGTTATCGACCGCCCGGTTGGTGAGGCCCAGCCGCGCCGCCTTGTCGTGGTCGATGGTGACGAAACTCTCCAGTCCGTGGTCTTCCTGGTCGGAGTTGACATCGACCAGTTCCGGCTGACCCTTCATGGCCTCGGAAAGCCGGCCCGCCCACAGCCGCAGGTCGGCGAGATTGTCGGCCTTGAGGGTGAACTGATAGGTGGCGTTGCCCATTCGTCCGCCCACCCGCACGTCTTGCACCGGATTGAGGAACAGGTTGGCCCCGGTGACCCGGGCGAGCTTGGGTCGCAGGCGGGCGATCACGTCCTGGGCGCCGCCCTTGCGCTGGCTCTTCGGTTTCAGGGACGTCACCAGAAATCCGCCGGCCGAACGGCCGCCGGCGAAGGCGACCACCGTCTCCACCGCCGGATCGCGATGGATGATGTTCACGAACCGCCGCAGGCGCCGTTGGCTGATCTGGAACGAACTCGACTGGTCCGACTGCAGGCCGCCGACCATCTGGCCGGTGTCCTGCTGGGGAAAGAAACCCTTGGGGACGACCGTGAACAGAAAGGCGCTCAGGACGATGGTGGCGGCCAACACCACCAGCATCAGCGGCCCTGACTCCAGCAGCCAGTCGAGCGCTTTCTCATAGGTCCGGGCCATGGCCGCGAAAGCCCCTTCCGAGGCGCGGGCGAGACGGCCCTGGCGCGCCGCCGGCTTGGGCGGATCGACGAGGAAGGCGCACATCATCGGGGTGGTGGTGAGCGAGACCAGGAGGGAAACCAGAATCGCCGCCGACAGGGTGATAGCGAACTCGCGGAACAGCCGCCCGACGATGCCGCCCATGAGCAGGATGGGGATGAACACCGCCACCAGGGAAACGCTGATGGAAAAGACGGTGAAGCCGACCTCTCTGGCGCCCAGCAGCGCCGCCTCCAGGCGTCCCATGCCGGCCTCCACATGGCGGGTGACGTTTTCCAGCACCACGATGGCGTCGTCCACCACGAAGCCGGTCGCCACGGTCAGGGCCATCAAGGAGAGGTTGTCCAGGGAGAAGCCGAGCAGAAACATCACCGCGACGGCGCCCAGCAGGGAGACGGCCACCGCAACGCTGGGAATCAGCACGGCGCGGCCGTTTTGCAGGAAAAAGGCCACCACCCCGATGACCAGCAGCACCGCGATCAGCACGGTATGCTCCACATCGGCCAGGGAGGCGCGGATGGTGATGGTGCGATCGACCGCCACCTGCATGTCGATGTCGGCCGGCAGAGCCGCCTCGAGGGCCGGGATCAGAGCCTTCACCCGATCGACCGTGCCGATAATGTTGGCGCCGGGCTGGCGGCTGACCACCACCACGATGGCCGGCTTGCCGTTGACCAGACCCAGGTTGTGGAGATCCTCGACCCCGTCGACGACCTCGGCGATGTCCCTCAGGCGCACTGTCGCGCCGCCCCGCGCGGCGATGACCAGTGGGGCGTAGTCGGCCGCCGTGGTCCCCGAATCATTGGTGTAGATCTGGAAGCGCAGCCTGCCGTCTTCCACCACCCCCTTGGGGCGGTTGGCGTTGGCGGACGCCAGAGCGGCGCGGACATCCTCCAGGCCGACGCCATATTTGGCCAGGGCCAGAGGATTGAGCTCCACCCGCACCGCCGGCAGCGAAGCGCCGCCGATGTTGACGTCGCCGACGCCCTTGACCTGCAAAAGCTGTTGCTGAACGACGGTGGCGGCGGCGTCGTAGATCTGGCCCGGAGTGCGCGTGGCCGAGGTGAGGGCCAGGATGACGATCGGCGCGTCGGCGGGGTTCTGCTTGCGATAGGTGGGGTTGGCGCGCAGGGTCACCGGCAGATCCACCCTGGCCGCGTTGATCGCCGCCTGCACGTCGCGCGCCGCCCCGTCGATGTTGCGGTTCAGGCCGAATTGCAGGGTGATGTTGGTCTGGCCGACCCGGCTGCTGGAGGTCATTTCGCTGACGTCGGCGATGATCCCCAGGTGCTTTTCCAGGGGTGTGGCGACACTGGTGGCCATGGTCTGCGGGCTGGCCCCCAGCAGGGCCGCCCCCACCGAAACCATCGGGAAATCGACCTGAGGCAGCGGCGAGACCAGCAAGCAAAAAAACGCCGCGCCGCCCGCCAGGGCGATGCCGGCGGTGAGCAGAACCGTGGCGATCGGTCTGCGGATGAAGATCGCCGAGAAACTCACGGCCGCGGCGGCCCCGGGTCGGGCGCGGCCTCCGAGAGCCGCGGGTCGGATTCACCCTTTTTTAGACCGCGGCCCAGGCGGCGCGCGAGGCGATCGAACTGGAGGCAGATCACCGGGGTGGTGAACAGGGTCAGGGCCTGGCTGACGATCAGGCCGCCGACGATGCTGATCCCCAACGGGTGGCGCAGTTCCGAGCCCACCCCCCAGCCGAGCATCAGCGGCAGGGCGGCAAAGAGGGCCGCCAGGGTGGTCATGACGATCGGCCGGAAGCGCAGCAGGGCGGCCTGGTGGATGGCGTCCCTGGGGCTCTTTTTCTCCACCCGCTCGGCGTCGAGGGCGAAGTCGATCATCATGATCGCGTTCTTCTTGACGATGCCGATCAGGAGCACGATGCCGATGATGCCGATCACCCCCAGATCCTGGCCGGCGACCAGCAGAGCGAACAGCGCTCCCGCCCCGGCCGAGGGCAGGGTGGAGAGGATGGTGATGGGATGGATGTAGCTCTCGTAGAGGACGCCCAGGACGATATAGACGGTGACGATCGCCGCCAGGATCAGCCAAAGCTCGGCGCCCAGGGAGGACTGGAAGGCGTCCGCCGCCCCCAGGAAGCTGGTGGTGATCGAGGCCGGCACGCCGATCGCCTTTTCCGCCGCCTTGATCGAGGCGACGGCCGCGCCCAGGGAGACGCCCGGCGCGGTGTCGAAGGCGATGTTGGCGGCCGGGAACTGGCCCACATGATTGACCTGCAGTGGCGAGGCGCGCTGTTCGATCCTGGCGAGAGCCGACAGCGGCGTGGACGCCCCGCCCGCCGTGGGCACGTAGAGGCTCCGCAGGCCGGCGGGCGTATCCAGCAATTTCGGGTCGGCCTGGAGGATCACCCGCTGCTGGCTCGATTGGGTGAAGATGGTCGAAATGATCCGCTGGCCGAAAGCGGAATAGAGGGTGTCGTCCACCGTGGCCGCCGTGACGCCCAGGCGCGCCGCGGTGTCGCGATCGATGTTCACGAACGCCGACAGGCCCTGGCTCTGCACGTCGGAGGCGACGTTGCGCAGCTTCGGATCGTCGGAGAGCCGATCCACCAGCCGGGCGGTCCAGGTCGCCACGGTCGCGGTGTCCGATCCCTGGAGGGCGAACTGATACTGGGTGCGCCCGGAGGAGGCGTCGATGGTCAGATCCTGCACCGGCTGAAGGTAGAGGGTGACCCCAGGGGCGTCGCGCGCCAATCCCCGCAGCCGGTCCAGGGTCTTCGTCAGCGATCCGCTCCTTTGGCCGAACGGTTTGAGATTGATCAGCAGGCGGCCGCTGTTGAGGGTGGTGTTGGTCCCGTCCACGCCGATGAAGCCGGTCAGGCTGTCCACATCGGGATCCTTTAGGAGGCGCGCCGCCAGGTCCCGCTGGATCTTGGCCATGGCGTCATAGGAGACCGACTGGCCCGCCTCGACGACGCCCTGCACGATGCCGGTGTCCTGGGTTGGGAACAGGCCCTTGGGGATGGCGAAATAAAGCAGGATGGTGACGCCGAGAGTCGCCACCGCGACGACCAGTGTGGCCACCTGCCGATCCAGAACCCAGATGAGGGCGCGGTCGTAGCGGGCGATGACACGGTCCACAACCGCCTTGGCGCGACGCCCGAAAGGGGTCTCGTTCACCTTGTCGTGGGCGCGCAGCCAGCGCGCCGAGAGGGTGGGGACCAGGGTCAGGGAAACCACAGCCGAGATCACGATGGTCACGGTGAAGGTGACGGCGAACTGGCGAAACAGCCGCCCGACCACGTCGCCCATGAACAGCAGGGGGATCAGGACGGCAATCAGCGACACGGTCAGGGAGATGATGGTGAAGCCGATCTGCTCGGCCCCCTTGAGGGCGGCGGCCATCGGCGACTCGCCCGCCTCGATATAGCGGGAAATATTCTCGATCATGACGATGGCGTCATCGACCACGAAGCCGGTGGCGATGGTCAGCGCCATCAAGGTGAGATTGTTGAGGGAGAAATGCAGCAGATACATCGCCCCGAAGGTCCCCACCAGGGAGAGGGGGACGGCCACCGAGGCGATGAAGGTGGCCGGCACGCTGCGCAGGAAGAGGAAGATCACCCCCACCACCAGGGCGACGCTCAGCGCCAGTTCGAATTCCACATCGCGGACCGAGGCGCGGATGCCGGTGGTGCGGTCGGTGACCACCGACACGTTGACCGAGGCCGGCAGGCCGCTCGTCAGCGACGGGAGGGCCTTCTTGATCTGGTCCACGGTGGCGATGACATTGGCGCCCGGCTGGCGCTGGACGTTGAGCAGGATGGCGGGCGTGGTGTCGTATAGCGCCCCCAGGCGCGAATTCTCCGCGCCTTCGACGATCGTGGCGACGTCGCGCAGGCGCACTGGCGCGCCGTTTCGGTATGCGATCATCTGCGCCGCGTAGTCGGCCGGCGTGAGGAGCTGGTCGTTGGCGTCGATGGAATAGGCGCGGGTGGGGCCGTCGAACGTCCCCTTGGCGCCGTTGGCGTTGGCCGCGCCGATGGCGGTGGTCAGATTGGCCAGGGTCAGGCCATAGGCGGCAAGCTGGCGGGTATTGGCCTGGATGCGCACCGCCGGGCGTTGGCCGCCGCTGATCGACACAAGGCCGACCCCGGCGAGCTGGGAGATTTTCTGGGCGAGCTGCTGGTCGGCCAGGCTCTCCACGTCGGTCAAGGGAAGGGTCTTGGAGGTCAGGGCCAGAGTGAGAACCGGCGCGTCGGCCGGGTTGACCTTGGCGTAGATCGGCGGGGCCGGAAGGTCGCTCGGCAGCAGACTTCCCGCCGCGTTGATCGCCGCCTGCACCTCCTGCTCGGCGACATCCAGGCCGAGGTCGAGATTGAACTGCAGAGTGATGACCGACGAGCCGCCCGAACTGATCGAGGACATGCGGCTGAGCTCGGACATTTGGCCGAACTGCACTTCCAGCGGCGCGGTGACGGTGGTCGCCATCACCTCCGGGCTGGCGCCGGGAAAGAAGGTCTGAACCTGAATGGTCGGGTAATCCACCTCCGGCAGGGCCGAGAGGGAGAGGAACCGGAAGGCCACTATCCCGGCCAACAGAATCGCCGCCATCAGCAGCGAGGTGGCCACCGGTCGTCTGATGAAGGGCCGCGACGGGTTCACGAACAGAGACGCTTACTGGCCGTTGCCGAAATGGCCCGCGCGGTCATCCGGCGGCCGGCGCCCGGCCGCCGCGACGGCGATGGCCGCCGGCCCCGCCGGCCTTAGGCCGCTGCCCCGGCAGGTTCACCTTGGCCCCCTCGCGCAGGCGGTCGCCGCCTTCGGTGATGACGGTCTCGCCGGCCTTCAGACCGGAGGTGATGGACACGGTTTCGGCGGTTCCCGGTCCCACCCTCACGGGCGTGGCCTTCACCGTCTTGTCGGCCTGCAGCACCCATACGAAGTCTCCCGACGGACCGTGGCGGGTGGCCGTGGTCGGCACGATCACCTGGTTTTCCAG
>JBPCMA010000067.1:0-15288 GCA_051002715.1 Caulobacteraceae bacterium | reverse complement strand
CCGGGCTGGCGCTGGCGGCGCGCCTGGATAGCGACGCGGCGTTCCGCGACGACTTCGCCAAGCGGCCGGAACTGGCCAACGCCTATCCCATCGTATTCGATCTGGTGGCGACCAAGACGCGCGATCTCGCGACGGCGTTCAAAGAGGGCGGTCGAGCCGCAGGTTAACGGTGTCCGAACCGATCTCCACCAGGCGCCCGCGCCGGTCGCACCAGCAATCGGAGGTGAGCGGGTAGATTCCCGCCGGCGTCGCCGGAAAGCAGAACCAGCCACGCTGATCCACCGCTTCGCGCCGCTCGCCGAGCTGGACGGTCTGACCACGTTCGAACCTGGGAACCTGGCCGGCCACGCAGAAGCCGGCGCGCGCCAGGGTCGTCGCCCGGGGGCGCAGGAACCCAACCCGGGCAAACCGCGCCTGGCCCGTGAAGGTGATCGAGGCAAGGGCATGGCTGGGCGCATGGGCGCACTCCCGCGCCCGCCAGGCGAGATCGTAAAGGGGCGCGACGTGGCGGCCCTCGCCGCCGCCCGGAAAGGCGTAGGTCGCGTCGTCCGACCCATCGACCCATCTGGGATGGCCAAAGTAGAACGAACCGCCGTTCACCGTGCGCAACCGGATTCCGAACGATCCCCGTGCGTCGAACTCGAAGGCCTGGGCGGCCGGGGCGCTCCAGCCGTGCATCGGCAGGGTGAGCGTCCCGTCCACCGCCAATGCGCCTTCCCGCCACGCGCAGTCTCCGACGATCTCGGCTTCGCCCGGATGGTTGGCCAGCGGGTCGAGCTTTTCGAAGACGATCGAGCGGATTTCCGATTCCAGAATGGTCACGCTCTGGCGGCCGGTCGCGTCGGCGCTGTTGCGCGACAGGGCTTCGATGGGCCGCCCATCCAACCTGACGCACGCCTTCGCGGAGTCATCGACGTAGAAGGTTATGCCGAAAAGCTGGGCCGGCGAGCAGGGCAGGATCCGCCCGAGAGCCGGGTCGCGCCAGGAGTCGATGTCGATCAAGTCGCCGTCGCGCCGGACGTGATCGGCGATGGCCTGGATGATCAGGCAGTAGTCGTAGAATGGCGTCGCCCGGGCGAGCCACATCCGCTCACCCGCGCCGGAAATCCCCAGCGCCCGATTCCGCAGGGCCGCCATGTCCGCCTCGTCGAAATAAGGCTCGGGGATGAACGGCGGCCCGGCCCGCCCCGCGTCCAGGTCCATGACCCCCAGGTGGGTGTAGATCGGCCACGCCTGGCCCGGCCGCTGGTCGGCTTCCGTCAACGCGGCGCGCATGCGCTGGGCGAAGGTCTCCTGATGAGTCCTGGGATTGGGCCCCTTGCCGAGCGGCAAGGTCCGCCTGGCCCAATAGCCGCCGCCGCCGGCGCGGGTGGGCGTGGGGCGCACCACGTCCATGAGGTCGACGCCCTCGAAAGTGTCGCACGCCGCCGGGGCCACGAAGCGCAGGCCGAAATCGAACAGGTCCGGCAGCACCCGGCAGGGCGAGCGCGGATCGTCGGCGTCGGTGGAGACCACCAGGCCGTCGCCGTCGCTCACCTCTCCATACAGGGCCGGCAGCGGTTCGTCGCGCTCGGCAAGGCGCTTGGTAGCCGCCTTGTCGTCCTGCGCCGCTTCGCCGGGATGGCGAAAATAAAGGCGTGAATGTTCGGTGATCAAGCTCAGCTCTATATTGAATCCGCGAAGATAGTGCACGCGCTCGATCAACATGGCGGAGTGACAACTCAGCATAAGAATACGCTTTACATTGTGCGCTTCGCGCAGCCGGATCGCCCCCACTCCGCGCACCGGCAGGCCGCGGTTCTCCGTCTCGGGGTTGAAGGGCAGGGCCAGGAGAGTCTGGCCGGCCAGCGGAGGGGTCAGCGGCTCCGAGCAGTCGCTCTCGAATCCGTCCTGCTCGATCACGGTGGCGCCGGCGCACTCGCCTTCGATGAGGAGAGCGACCAGATGCAGATCGTCGGTGCGCCACGGGCCGCCGATCTGGAAGGGGCCGGTGAAGACCTCGATCGTCTCGCCGTCGCCGCGCGGGCAATCGACCACGACGACCCGGGGCCCGTCGCGAAACAGCGAATGGAGGTGATCGATGTTTCCGGCGTGATATTCGGCGACGCTTTCGGCGAAGGTGCGGGTGGGAGCGACCACCCCCGCGTCGTGAAACAGGCCCTTGGAGTAGGTGTAGGAGAAGAAGCCGAGGCCGCCGGCCACCTTGAGCCCCGTGCGGTTGTTCCAGTGAAGCCAGGTGGAATCGCCAAAGTCCAGGCCGCGGGAAATGAACGACTCCACATAGGCTTGGTAGCGCGGCCGGCTCGACCCGTCGCAATCGCTGATAATCGACATGGCGGAGGCGAAGGGATAGGGCAGAGCGCGCACCCCAGCCGCCGCCAGGCGCAGCCGCGCCTGGTCGCACGCCTCCGCCGACCGGCCAAACCGGCTGGTGAAGGGAGCGGGCGCCAGGTCGAAATCAGCCATGCGGGAGGTTCTTTGGTTTTGGTTGGTGCGGCGCGCGGTCGCGCCCCGCCGCCGCGCGCCGATAACACAGGCCGCGCCGCGCGCGTCAAGGCTCCCATCAAGGCGCGGAGCCGCCGGGGTTGAGCGTCGCGCAATTTTCTTCCAGGGTGTGCGCTCGCGTTGGAGCGGGTGGCGGCGCCGCTCGCCGGGCGAGGCGATCACCCCTCTTTCATTCAAACGATTGGCGCACCGATCATGGCCGATGAAATCTCGTTCGACCAAGCGACCTTGCTGATCGGGCTGGGCGCGCCGCGAACCGGTTCGAAGTGGCTGTCGAATTATTTCACGCAACACAATGAAATATTGATGTCACCCATTCGTATTCTTCACTATTTCGACCCAACCGACAAATATAACCTCCAGTTCGAGAGTCGGCTCGAGGCGGCTGAAGCGCGCGTCGCGAAAAAGAAGCGCATTGGACCGCCCTCGGAAGCGCTCGAATTGCTGCGCGAACGGGTGCGGATGATCCACGATCCGAGCGGCTATTTGGACTATTTCAGAACCCGATGGTCCGGCCAGAAGGTGTTCGCCGACATCACGCCGTCCTACTACATCGCCGGGCGCGACGCCTTCGCGCGTATGCGGGACGCCCATCCCCAGGTGAAATTCCTTTTCGTGCTGCGCAATCCGATCGACCGGCTTTGGTCCCAGATGCGCTTGGCCCACATGAACGACCCGAGCTTCGATCCGCTCGCCAGACTGGATCGCCTAGCGGCGACCGGGAACACGCCGTGGCCCCGCAACTACGCCACGGCCCTGACCGAACTGGACACCGTGGTTCCCAGCGGCGATCTGCGTGTCTGTTTCTTCGAGGAGATGTTCGACATGAAGGCGATCGCCGAATTGTGCGGATTTCTCGGCGTGACGACGCAGGCGGCGGCGGTGGATACGCCGATGAACCAGAGCGAGGGGGCGACACTGGACGCCGAGCGGCGGGGCCGGCTTTACGCCCTGGTCGAGCCGGTCTACGCCTTCGTCCGCGACCGGTTCGCCGGCCGCCTGCCCGACAGCTGGCTCGCGGACATGGAACGCTTCGGCGCCGGCTGACCGGGGCGACCCAGTTGAATCTAACCGGAAATGACCCTAGCCTCGCGGCCGTGCTCGCGAGGCGAACCGTCCGTCCCGACCCGTCACGACATTCCAAAACCGCTGATCGGCGCGTACAATGGTTGACGAAATTTCGTTCGACGAGGCCACCCTGCTGATCCATGTGGGCGCGACGCGGACAGGTTCGAAGTGGATATCGAACTACTTCAAGGAACACAGTCAGATATTGATGTCGCCCATCCGGGTGCTCAATTACTTCACGCGCGCCGAGCATTTTCATCAGCATTTCGCCAACGCCCTCGAGGCAGCGGAAGCGGAATTCGCCGAAAAGGGCGGCGATGCGAAGCCCTCGATCAACCTGATCCAGCTTCGCGACCGGGTCCGCATGAATCACGACCCAGGCGCCTTCCTGGACTATTACAAAAAACGCTGGTCCGGCGAAAAGGTGTTCGCCGACGTCACTCCCTCCTACTACGTCGAGGAGCGGGACATGTTCGCGCGCATGCGCGACGCCCATTCCAAGGTGCGGTTCATGCTGGTGATGCGCAACCCGATCGACCGCCTGTGGTCGGGCATGCGCCTGGCCCACATGGGCAATCCCGACTACGATCCGCCGGTAAAATTGGACCAGCTGCTGAACGGCAAGCTCCCTCCGTGGCGACGCAATTACGTCACCGCCCTGACCGACCTGGACGCCGTGGTTCCCCCGGGAGACCTGAAGGAGATGTTCTTCGAGGAGATGTTCGACATGACCGCGATCGCCGATCTGTGCGCCTTTCTCGGCGTCGAGACGCAGCCGGCGGATGTGGCCTCGGCGATGAACCAGAGCGAGGGCGTCGGCCTCGACGCCGAGCGCCGCGCCAGGCTCTACGCCAAGCTCGAACCGGTCTATCGGTACGTTCACGAGCGCTACGACGGGCGCCTGCCCGCCAGCTGGCTTGCCGACATGGAGCGTTTCGGCGCGCCTTGACCCCGGCCGCCTGTTTGGCGGCGGTCGCCGCTCGGCTTGGACGGAGACGGTTCGGCCGCCTATGATGGTGGGCGTTCCCTCGGAGCCGGCCATGAACCGCATTCTTCTCTCCCTCGCCGCCGTTCTGATATGCGCTTCCTCGGCCCTCGCCGACCAGCCGGTGGGCTTTGGGCGGGCGACGGCCGGCGGGGCGGGAGGGCCGGCCTGCCATGTGCGCGACGAGCCGTCGCTGCGCGCCTGCGTGTCGGGGGAGGCCCCGGCCGTGGTCATCATGGATCAGGCGCTGACGTTCAATCCCGGCAAACAGAAGATCGAGGTCGGCTCGAACAAGACCATCGATGGCGGCGGTAGGCTCTCGATCGTCCACGACTGGATCGCCTTCGAGCTCATTGGTTCGCGCAACGTGATCATACGCGACATCCGGTTTCGCGGCTCGGGGGCCGATGTCTTTCCGCAAAAGCAGTCCAACTGCGCCCATCCCTCGCGGCCGAAGGACGTCGAGGGCTGCGGCGTGTCGATCTCCATGTCGGGTGCGACCCGCGACGTGTGGATCGACCACAATGAGTTCGATACCTGTGGCAACAAATGCATCACCGCCTACGGGTTCGCGCGAACCCCGGGCCCGGTCGCCTCGCCCGACCTGATCACCATCTCCTACAACATCTTCCGCGATTCCTACTTCGCCATGCTGTTTGGCATAAGCAACGACGCCACCGACGCGCAGATGCCGCAGCAGCCCGGCCGCATCACCCTCTACGGCAATCTTTTCGATCGCATCAAGGAGCGCTCGCCGCGCGCCGCCTCGGGCTACAAGGCCCACGTGTTCAACAACGTAATCAAGGATTTTGGCGGCCCCGACGGGTGCAAATCGATCAGCTTCGGATTTGGCCCCTCGGTCATCAAGGGCGGTGAAATCCTGCTCGAGAACAATGTGATCGAGGCGTGGCCGAGCCCGAACGCCTGCAAGCAGGCCGACGATTTCGCCACCCGCAACCGCACCCCCGCCGCCCTGAGTCGAGGGCCCGGGCGCATCCGGTCGGTGGGCAACCTGGGCCGAAACGGGGCCATGGCCGAGGGAAATGACCAAGTGTTCGCGCCCGACTATCCCTATTCGCCGCTCCCCGCCAACGCGGTCGAGGCCTATGTCCGCGCCAACGCGGGCGTTCGGCCCGGCGGCTGAAGGCGCCCCTCGAAGCATTGACCCTTCGCGTCGGGGGGCATTGGCGCTAGGGAGGGAGGGCAGGCGGCGAGGCGATGGACGACAGCGGCACGACAGCGATCACGGCGGTAAGCGCTTCCGGGCCAGGCGCGGGTTCGCCGGGAGCGGCGGCGCCGATGGATAGCGGCGCGGCGTCGTTCGCGTTTCTGCTGCAGCTGCTGGGCGTTCCGGCCGACGCGGCGGAGATCCTCCATCACAGCGGCCGGCCGGCTCTCGACGAGGCGGAAATCCTGCGCGCCGCCAAGCGCTATCCGGTCAAGGCCCGCGCGGTGGCGACCACCCTGGAGCGGCTGGAGACCACCCCACTCCCCGCTCTGGGCCGGCTGAAGGACGGCGGCTGGCTGGTGATCGGCAAGGCGGCCGAGGGCAAGGTGCTGGTCCAAAGTCCCGCCGCCGCCGGGCCGGAACTGCTGACCCGCGAGGCCTTCGCGGCGCGCTGGTCGGGGCGCCTCATCCTGATGACCCGGCGGGCGACCCTCAGCGATCCCTACCGGCGGTTCGGCGTCGCCTGGTTCGTCGACGCGGTGAAGCAGTACCGCGCGCCGCTCACCGAGGTGCTGATCGGCTCCTTCTTCCTGCAGATCTTCGGCCTGCTCACCCCGCTGTTCTTCCAGGTCATCATCGACAAGGTTTTCGTCCACCGCGGCCTTTCCACCCTGGAGGTGCTGGCCCTGGGGCTGGGAACCCTTAAGGTGTTCGAGGTGCTGCTGGGCGGCCTTCGCACCTATCTCTTCGCCCACACCTCCAACCGCATCGACGTGGAACTGGGGGCGCGGCTCTTCCGTCACCTCTTCGCCCTGCCCATGGCCTATTTCCAGGCGAGGCGGGTGGGCGACACGGTGGCGCGGGTGCGCGAGCTGGACACCATCCGCCAGTTCCTCACCTCCTCGGCCATCACCCTGGCGCTGGACCTGTTCTTCTCGATCATCTTCCTGGTGGTACTGTTCATCTACAGCCCGCTGTTGACGGTGATCGTGGTCGCCGCCCTTCCCCTCTATGTGGTCTTGAGCCTCGGCCTCACCCCCATCTTCCGCGAGCGGCTGAACGAGCGGTTCAAGCGTGGCGCGGAAAACCAGGCCTTCCTGGTGGAGACCATCTCGGGGGTGGAGACGGTCAAGTCCATGGCCCTCGAGCCGGTCATGCAGCGGCGCTGGGAGGAGCAGATCGCCGCCTACGTCCGCTCAGCCTTCGACGTGATCAGCGTGGGCAACATCGCCACCCAGGCGACCACCTTGATCAACTCCATCACCACCGTGCTGATCCTCTTCTTCGGGGCGCAGTTGGTGATCGCCAACAAGCTGACGGTGGGCGAACTGGTGGCCTTCAACATGATCTCCTCGCAGCTATCGGCCCCCGTCCTGCGGCTGGCCCAGCTGTGGCAGGATTTTCAGCAGGTGCGCATCTCCATCGACCGGCTCGGCGACATCCTCAACACCACCCCCGAGCCGGGTCAGAGCGACCAGGCGAGCCTGCCGCCGATCAAGGGCGACATCCATCTGGACAACATCAGCTTCCGCTACCGCCTGGACGCGCAGCCGGTGCTGCGGGAGATTTCCCTCAAGATTCCGGCCGGCCAGGTGTTGGGCATCGTCGGCTCGTCGGGCTCGGGCAAGAGCACACTCGCCAAGCTCATCCAGCGCCTCTATGTGCCGGAGACCGGGCGGGTGATCATCGACGGGGCCGACCTTTCCCTGGTCGATCCGGCCTGGCTGCGCCGGCAGATCGGCGTCGTGTTGCAGGAAAACGTGCTCTTCAACCGAACCGTGCGCGAGAACATCGCGCTGGCGGATCCGGGCATGCCCATGGACCGGGTGATCGCCGCCGCCGAACTGGCCGGGGCACATGAGTTCATCGTCAACCTGCCCGAAGGCTACGGCACCATTATCGGCGAGCGCGGCGCCTCGCTTTCCGGCGGCCAGCGCCAGCGGGTGGCCATCGCCCGCGCCCTGGTCGGCAATCCGCGCATCCTGATCTTCGACGAGGCCACCAGCGCCCTCGACTACGAGAGCGAGGCGGCGATCCAGGCCAACATGCGGCGCATCACCCACAGCCGCACCGTCATCGTCATCGCCCACCGCCTCTCGACCCTGCGCGGGGCCGACCGCATCGTCACCATCGAACAGGGACGGCTGATCGAGGACGGCTCGCACACCGGCCTGCTGGCCGCAGGCGGCCGCTACGCCGAACTGTGGCGCCTCCAGGCCGGAGACCCGGCGACCGCCGCTCGGAATTTCACATCCGGGACCTACGGATGACGCTCAGCGGGGTTTTCAGCGGCGTCTCGGGCGCCTTCACCAACTTCCTGCGCGGCGGGGTGTCGCGTTTCGACCGCCCCGACGAGCGCGAATTCCTGCCCGCCGCCCTGGAGATCCTGGAGACCCCGCCATCCCCGGCCGGCCGGGCCCTGGCCCTGATCATCGGCGTCTTCTTCGTCCTGGCCGTGGGCTGGGCGTTTCTGGGCAAGGTGGACGTGCTGGCCACCGCGCCGGGCCGGCTGCTTCCCACCGGCAAGATCAAGGTCATCCAGCCCCTGGATCCCGGGACCATCCGGGCCATCGCGGTCACCGACGGCGACCACGTGCGGGCCGGCCAGGTGCTGATCGAGCTCGACCCGACCGCCACCGGCGCCGACCGCGACCGCCTCACCCATGACCTGGCCTTGGCCCAGCTGGACGTCGCCCGCCTGACCGCCCTCAAACGCACCGCCGAGACTGGCGGCGCGCCGGCCCCTTTCGTGGCGCCGCCCGGCGCCAGTCCCGACGATGTGCAACAGGCCCGCTCCGCCCTCGCCGCGGCGACCGATGAACAGAACGCCAAGCTGGCGGGTCTCGACCAGCAGATCGCGGAGAAGCGGGCCGAGGACGCCGAGGTCGCCGCGACGCTCGCCAAGACCAACGCCAGCCTGCCCACCCTGACCGAAAAGGCCCGCCTGCACCAGAAACTGCACGACGAGGGCTACGGCACCAGCTTCGCCAACCTGGACGCCCAGGAGGCGCTCAGCGATGCGCGCCACGATGTGGCCGTCCAGGCGGCGCGCGGCGAGCAGGCGCGGGCCTCGGCCTCCTCCCTTCAACGCCAGCGGGCCGAGGCGGTCTCGCAATTCGCCGCCGGCATCCTGGCCGACCTGGACAAGGCCGAGGAGAAACAGAACGAGCTGACCCAGGATCTGGTCAAGGCCCAGCAGAAGGCCACCGACACGTCCCTTCGCGCGCCCATCGACGGCGTCGTCGAGGAACTGGCCGTGCACACCGTCGGCGGGGTAGTGACGCCGGCCCAGCGCCTGTTGATCGTGGTTCCCGACAATCAGCCACTGCAGGTGGAGGCCCAACTCGCCAACCGCGACGTGGGCTTCGTCCACGGCGGCCAGGACGTGGCGGTGAAGGTCGAGACCTTCAACTTTACCCGCTATGGCCTGATCCACGGCAAGGTCCTGAGCGTCAGCCGCGACGCGGTGGCCGCCGCCGACCGGCGGGCCGACGACAGCGGGGCCGAGCCCGCCCCGGCCCTGCCCTCGGCCGCCTCGCCGACCTATGCGGCGCGGATCAGCCTGGAGCGCACCGCCATGGTGGTGGACGGCCGCCGCGTCCCGCTGATGCCCGGCATGGCGGTCACCGCCGAAATCCGCACCGGCCGGCGCACTATCATCGACTATCTGCTCTCCCCCCTGGCCCGCAAATCGAGCGAAGCGCTGCACGAACGCTAGAAGGGCGCCCGCGACCGCCGATGGAACTCAATCACCAAACGCCCACGCCGCCGGCGATCAAATGTTTCAGCCTGGGAAGTTGCGGCATCCACCTAGCCCACCGGCTCCTGATCCGGGCGAGGCTTTTATGCGACCCGTTCGCCCAGCTCGGCTTTCGCCGCCGCCCGCTGGCCCTGTCGTCCGGGGGTGCGCTTCAGACCTATGACTTCTGCCTGGGCAAGACAATCGCGCCGCGCATCCTGCCGATCGCGCAGCGGGAGATGCGGCAGCCCACCCCAAGGACTCGCCGCGTCGTGGACGACAGCGAAATCGCCCTCATCGAACTGAGCACCCCCATCGAACCGATCATCGAAGGGGTCATCGTCAACTTCAATCTGATCCGCGCCAAGGTCATCAAGCCCCTGCGCGAGGCAGGCGTTGAGTCGATGCTGGTGGCGCGCTGGGCGAACGCCTTGGTCGCTGCGCGGCAGGATTTGAGGGAGAGAGCCGGCGATCTGCTGGCCGCGTGGCCGGGCGACCTCGGCGACGATGGCTTGGCGCGCTTCGCCGTCGAGCAACTCTCCGTCCGCCGGCTCGAGATCGATGACATGGTCCGCGACCTGGAGCGCCTGTGCGATCGGCTCGGCGCGCCCCTGGCGTTGCAGCTCTACACCTTCAAATACATGCCCGATGGCAGGGCCATAGACTGGCCGGCGGGATTTCGAGCGCAGCAGATCGAGGTCGCGCGCCGTCTCGGCCTGCCGACCCTGGATCTGGAAGCCCAGGTATCCAGCCTGGGAATCGAGCGATTGATCGCCGAAGATTTGCGCCACTGGCGCCCCGACACCTTGCCGCTCCAGGCCCAGCTGTCCTACGATTTCCTGGCCGGCGTGCTTGGCTGGGCGGCGTTCGACCGCCATCCGCGCTCGCTGGACATCAGGCGGGAAGTCCAGGCCAGGTTCCCGGAATTGTCGGCGGTCGCGGAGACCGGATCGCTCACCTGAGGTGGTCGCCTGGCGCTTCCTGGCGCCTTGCCGACCCCGGCCAATGCTGTTAGCGCCACCACGCCTTGCGAGGGGAAGCGAAAAGGGCCGATGAAGCCGCTCTATGTCTGCATTCCGGTGTTCAACGGCGGTGGGATCATCCGCCGAACCCTGAAGAACATCCTCGATCAGGACATAGGCGATTTCACAGTGATCGTCTATGACGACGGTTCGACCGACCGCACCGCCGAAAACGTCGCCAAGTTGGCCGAGAGCGACAGCCGCGTCCGCCTGGCGCGCGGCGGCGAGAACAAGGGGCGCGGGGCGGCCCGCAACGCCCTGCTGGCCCTGGCCGCCGACGGCATGATCGCCTGGCAGGACGCCGACGACGCTTGGCGCCCCGCCAAGTTGCGCGAGCAACTGGCGGCGAGAGCGCGGCTGGCCGAGGCGAGGGGCGAGGACGACTTCGTGCTCATCTCCACCTACGACAAAGTCGAGGAAAAGGACGGCGGCGTGGTCGTCAGCCGGCCGAACGTCCCGCCGGAAACCTACGATCTCGACTTCGTGCTGGGGCCTACGTTCAAGGACTGCGCTTTCCAGCTACAGGCAACGATGGGGCCGGCCTCGTCATTCATCGGGGCCGGCGGCTTTGACGACGCCCTGAACTGGTCCGAGGACCTGGACATCGCCCTGAAGCTTCTGCGGGCCGGCTACAAGATCGTCGGCCATCCCGCCGCGGAGGGGTTGGCCATCTACAACCATTCGCTCAGGCGGGCGCGTGGGCCGGTGGTCGAGGCGTCGCACAAGGTTCTTCGCGACCGCTTCCGCGACTTCGCCGCCGAGCGTGGCCACGACATCGACCGCATCTTCCAGATGCGGGCGACCGGCTACCTGACCCAGATCTATCTCAAGAACGACCGCTTCCCGCCCGCCCTGACCGTCAACCTGCGCGCCCTGCGGCTGGTCGACGAGGCCGATGACGACCAGTTCCGGCGCATCGCCAACAACATCCTTTCCATCGTCAACCGAGCCGCCGCCAAATATATCGACGAGCGGGACGCCAAGCTGGCCGCCCTCAACGCGGAGGCTGCGGATGGCGCGCCTCCCAATGATCCGCCGATGGAAGAGGAGGCCGGCCATGACGGGGTTTAACCGCGTTCTTCTCTACGCCGGCGCGCCGAAGACGGGGACGACCTCGATCCAGACCTTCGTGTGGAGCAACCGCGGGCCCCTGATGAAACAGGGCGTCTATGTTCCCCGGACCGGCCGGAGGGGCGCTCAGCACATGGAGGTGGCCGCCACCCTGCACGCCGGCAAGCGCCGCGCCGGCCTCGACCGCCACGCCGACATCAGCGACGACAACATCGATGAACGCCGCGCGGCGTTCATCGAGAGCCTGGACGGCGAACTGGCGCGGGCGCCCCCATGTCACACCGTCCTTCTGATGAGCGAATACCTGTTCACCACCACGAAAAAGGAGGTGGAGACCTATCGCCAGTTCTTCGCCCGCTACGCCCCACGCCTGGAGAGCCTGATGTATCTGCGTCGCCAGGATCAATGGCTCGCCTCGCTCACCCTGCAGAACGTCAAATCAGGCACCAAGCGCGATCTGACCATCAACGCCGGCACGCCGGGGGCCTATGGCGGTAACATCCGTGTCTGGGACGCCATGAGCGACGCCTGCCACATCCGCCGCTTCGAGCGGGAGTTCCTGCTTAACGGCAATCTGATCGAGGACTTCTGCGCCACGGCGGGCGCGACGATACCCGAGCAAGGCGTCACCGAGGTCCGCGCCAACCCGGCCATCATGCAGGAGCAACTCGACCTGATGGACGTGCTGAACGGCAAGCTGGATGCCATGCCATTCCACAAGCGCATCCCCTATCGGCGGACCTTCATCGCCTTCTGCGCCGACGTTCTGGGCGGGACCAAGATCGAATTCCAGCGCGACGCGGCCGAGGCGGCCTTCAATGCCTACGGAACGATCAACGCCTGGCTGCGCCAGACCCGCGATCCGGGCGGGCCGCCGCTGTTTTTCAACGCCGATTTCACGGGCTATCCGGAGACCGCGGCCAACGCGCGGCGCTATAGCCTCGAGCAACTGGCCCAGCTTCAAGGCGTGGTGGCCGCCCGCCTCGCCGAGCGTCGCCTTGAGCCGCCGCCGGACCCGGACCGCTCCTCGCGCGCCAACCTGATCGACTACATCGCCACCGCCTTCATCCCGCTGCGCAAGGCGGAGCTGAAGGAAAGCCGCCGCGCCATGCGGGCGAGCCGACGGGCGCAAGAGCAGAAATTGGCGGAGGAGTTGGGTTACGCGGCGGACGAGCCGGTCAGCGAATTCTTCGAGGAGCAGGACGAGGAGGAAGAGGCGGCTTGAGCCCGCCGCGCCGGGGGAAGAACGCCCCCCTCACGCCTTCACGCCAAGTGGACCCTCGGGGCGACAAGGTTGTGCGGCGGCGATCGCGAAGCGTCGGCGAGGATGCTCGCCGCGCCGCCCGTCTGGCCGCCCAGGCCGGCCATGGCGTCGACGAACCGTTGGGTTGAAGCGTCCTGCGACGTGGGATCGACGATGGTGACCCCGCCGTGGCCGTCGCTGACCGCGACGAAGTTGGCGGCGGTGTAGTTGCCGATCAGGGTGATATTGGCGGCATGGGTCCCGTCGGTGACCGTCAGCACCCCCTGGCTCGCCGTGCCGCTGAAGGTCGCTTCACCCGAATTCACAAAGCCGATGTCGCGCAGATCGAGGGAGGTCGCGCCGGTCTTGGAAAAACCGCTGATCGATCCGGTGTAGTGCTGAGAATCGGCGAGTTGCAGACTGCCCGAAGCGTTGGTGAAGCTGACGTTCTGCTGGAAGGCGGCGTTGAACACGAGGCCGCCGCCGGTGATGATCGCCTGCCCGCCCTGGCCGCTCACCGCGCCGTTCACCGTCAGAAATGAACCGGCCGCCTCCAGCACGCCGGTGTTCTGCACCGCGCTCTGAACGGTCACGCCGCCCGGGCCGGTGGCCTCGATCAGGCCGGCGTTGACGATCTGGTTCGCGCCCGTGTCGATGATCAGCATGTGCGCCCCGCTGCCCACGATGGCCCCGGCCAGCCGGTTGGTGAGGCTCATCTGGCCGCCGCCCAGCGATCCGGAGCCGGAGATGGTGGTGTCGACATTGGTGAAGGCGGCGGCGGGCGAAACGCCGACGATGCTGTTGGAAGGATTGTCATTCAGCGTCACCTGGCCGCCTCCGCTCAAGGTGGCGCCGGCCGCCGCGATCCGCACGGTGCTGCTGGCCAGCGACAACACGCCGGTCTCCAGGATCGAGCCGGTCAGGGTGACCGTGGCGGTTCTGAGCGCGATCGCCGCAACGGTGAGGTGCGCGGCGTTGATCGTGTCGGTGACGCCGACCAGACTCACCGTCCCAACCCCTTCGACCGTGCCGGAAAAACTGTCTCCGCCGCCGGTGAAGGTGAGACTGGCGCCCGTGTTGGCCATGATGATCGCGCCGGCCGCCTCGTTGAGCGATCCGCCGACCGTCACGGCGCCGTCGTCGTCCAGGCTCTGGCCAGCCGCGAGGCTATTGGTCCCGCCCAGCGTCCAACCATTGGCGCCGAAGACGTAGGAGCCGAATCCCGCGAAAGTGGCCGACACCGACCCCGACGCCACGCCCACGCCGCCCAGGCCTGTGATCGTGCCGGTTCCGCGATCGAAGTCGAGGGTTCCCCCCCCGCCGGCGATCCGGCCGACAAATTGCGCGTTGGTCTCGACCACCAGGACGTCGCTGGCCGAGCCGAGCTTCACCGAGTTCACGTCGCCGCTGATGGTGCCATAGTTAATCACCGTCGTCGCGTTCGCCGCCGCATAGACGCCGATCCGGCCGGAAATCGCCGCATAGGCGGCATTGGTGAGGCCGCAACTGGCGGCCAGCACCACGCCGTTCCCGCGCGCCCCCGCCGCGCCGTTCGGGCCGTTTTGGGACGAACCGCCCGCTCCGCCCGCGCCGGCTCCGATCACGCCGCGGTTGACGATCGTCGCGCCGGCCTTCAGATCGATACCGTCGCCGCCGACGCCGCCCTTGCCGCCGGCGGCGTAGCCGGAACCGCTGCCCCCGGTCCCGCCTTGGCCGCCATAGACATAGCCGTTGCTGGCCCCGGTATCGCCGGCCGCCAGGTTGATTCCCGAACCTCCGGCGCCCCCGGCCCCGGCGGCCTCGTTGTGGCCGCTTCCCGCCGGCGCGGCGCTGGCGGCCCCGCCCTGACCGCCCTGGTTCACCCCGAGGTTGGACAAGACGGCCGCGCTGGTCGAAATGTCGACCCCCGCTCCGCCCAGGCCGCCGGCGGCGGCGGCCGCCGAAGGGGACCCGCCCTGCCCGCCCGCGCCGCCCGAGCCGCCTTCAACGAGGGAGCGATTGGTTATGGTCCCGGCCCCCGAAAGGGCGATGCCCGCCCCGCCTACGCCGCCGGCGCCGCCGTAAATTTGATAGTGGCCGCCGGCGTCCAGACCGCCCTGGCCGCCTGTTCCGCCCGCCCCGCCGATGATGCTGATCGGGCCGCCGCCGGCGATCGTGGCGGCGTTGAGGATCGTGCCTCCGGCGCCCAGCATGAACCCTTCGCCGCCGTCGCCGCCCGTTCCGCCATAGGAAAGCCGCGCGCTCGCCGCTCCCCCCACGCCGCCCGCGCCGCCCACGATAAGCGCGTTGTTCCTCAGGTTGGCGGCCGCCGAGGCGGCGATGGCCGCCCCGCCCTCGCCGCCGGCGCCGCCGGCTTGACCCGCGCCGCCCCGGCCGCCCAGGCCACCGACGATCGAGCCCTTGTAGCTGCTGATCGCCCCGTACTGGCTTAGGATCAGGCCCGCGCCGCCGACGCCGCCGACGCCGCCGTTCTGGGCGCCATAACCT
>JBPCMA010000066.1:0-9685 GCA_051002715.1 Caulobacteraceae bacterium | reverse complement strand
TCGTGCGGGTTGCGCCGCGCAGAGCGGGGGGCCGGATTGGGCGGGCACTGGGGCCGGGTCAGCGTGCCCCCGCGGCGGCGGCCAGGGCGGCGACGAGGTCAGCGGTCCTCATCGCCGACCTCCTTTTCCAAGCGCTTCATGCCGCGGTGGACGGCGACCTTCGCCGCCGTGACCGACATGCCGCCGCGGGCCGCCGCCTCCCCCATGGAAAGGCCGGTTAGTTTCACGTCGCGCATCAGGGCGCGCTGGCGCGGCGGCAACCTGGCCAGGAGCGTCGCCACGTCGCGTCGCACCGCGCCTTCCTCGATATTCTCTTGCGAAAACAGGTCGCCGGCGTCATCGAGAGGAACGGCCCGCCGCGCCCCGGTGCGGCGGAAATGGTCTAGCAGCTTGTAGCGGGCGATGGCCCACACCCACGGGGTCAACGGCTGGGCGCGGTCGTAGACGGCGCGCTTGAGATGCACCGCCAGCACCGTCTCCTGAACCAGATCCTCCACGTCCGCCGCTCCAGATCCCAGCCGCCGGCGAAAATGGCCGCGCAGATAGCCGCTCAGGGCGGCCAGAAGTTCGCCGTAGGCCGCGCGGTCGCCGTCCAGGCCGGCGATCATCAACGCCTTGAGTCGAGCCTCCACGCCGGTTTCGCCCTGATCCGTTGTTCGCGCCCTAGACTATAAGGGTTACACCGCGCCGCCAGCGTAACCAAGGCGCCGGTCGGCGCGAATTGGTTCCAGTAGGCCGGCCACGCCCTTTCCTTCGCGCCGGCGCCAACCCGAGGCTTTCGATCACCATGACCAATCGCCCGATCTCCGCCCTCTCGTCCAGCCCCGCGCGGCCAAGACTGGCCGCCGCCGGCGCGATCCTGCTGGCTATGACCGGCGCCGTGGGCGCCTGCACCGCGGCCCAGGCCTCCGCGATCCGATTGCCGCCGCCGGCGGTGGACGCGCCGGCCGCCGGCGGCCTTCAGACCGCCATCCTGGCCGGCGGCTGTTTCTGGGGCGTGCAGGGCGTGTTCGAACATGTGCGCGGCGTCAAGCAGGTCGTAGCCGGCTACGCCGGCGGCAAACGCGCCACCGCCAATTACGAGACGGTGAGCACCAGAACCACCGGCCACGCCGAGTCGGTCCCGATCACCTTCGATCCCAAACAGATCACCTATGGCGAGATTCTACGCCTGTTCTTTTCGGTGGCCACCGACCCGACCCAGGTGAACCGTCAGTTTCCCGACACCGGGCCGCAATATCGCTCGGAGATCTTCTACGCCAACCCCGCTCAGAAGGCCGTCGCCGAGCGCTATATCGCCCAACTCGACCGCTCGCGCCTGTTCGGCCATCCCATCGCCACGCGGGTCGATCCCGTCACCGGTTTCTTTCGCGCCGAGGCCTATCACCAGGACTATCTGGCCCGCCACCCGGACGCCCCCTACATCGCCACCTTCGACGCGCCCAAGGTCGCCGCCCTGAAGGCGCTGTTCCCGGCCCGCTATCGGGCCGCGCCCGTGACCGCCCTGTAGAACGAGGGACGAATTGAGGAGCGGCGCGCGAACGGTGGGTGCGCGGCGCGCCGTTGGCGATTTCACCCATGAATTCCGTTCACGTGAGGGGCGCGAAACCAGCCTAGCGCCGGTCGCGCGGGACGTAATTCCTCCATCACCGTCGGTTGTCAAATTCCCGCGATTTGGCGATCACGATGCTTCAACTGGCGGCATATGGAGATAAGGTTCACTGCGATCACAACTGTTTTGTGTATGGAACATTTGTTATTCTGACTTGGACGACCAAAGCCGTCGGTAAGGAACGATTTTGATTTTTTGAACCGTTGAGGCGCTACACACCATTCTGACCGACGAGCCACCTACGCCCCCGCCCCCGCGGGGCATCGTCACCGAGAAAAAATCGGCGGCCTCATTGCCGGCCGGCGCGTGGTCGGCCGGCTTGGATGGTTCATTCCGATCGATCGCCGTTCCACCGCAGGCCGGCTATTGGCGCAAGCTCGCAGCTTTCGCGGGGCCGGGCTATCTGGTGGCGGTCGGCTATATGGACCCAGGCAACTGGGCGACCGACATCGCCGGCGGCTCGCGCTTCGGCTACGCCCTGCTGTCGGTGATTTTCCTTTCCAACTTCGTGGCGATGTTCTTGCAGTGGCAGTCGCTGCGGCTGGGCATCGCCTCCGGCCAGAATCTGGCACAGCTTTGCCACGAACGGTTTGGCCGACGGATCGTAATCGCGCTCTGGGCCGTCAGCGAAGTTGCAATCGTGGCCTGCGATCTGGCCGAGGTGATCGGCACGGCCATCGCCCTGCAATTGCTATTTCACTTGCCGCTCCTGGCCGGCTCAATGATTACGGTGGTTGATACCCTGGTGATCATGGGCCTACAGAGACGCGGATTTCGCTATATCGAGGCGTTGGTGATCACCCTGACCGGGGTAATCGGGGCCTGCTTCGTGGTGGAACTGATTCTCTGCAAGCCCGACGGCGGCGCCATTCTGCGCGGCCTGACGCCCAGCGCCCACCTGCTCGCCAATCCCGCCATGCTCTATATCGCCCTGGGAATTTTCGGGGCGACCGTCATGCCTCATAACCTCTACCTGCACAGCGCCGTCGCCCAGACGCGCCGGTTTGAACGCACGCCCGCCGGGCGGCGCGAGGCGATCCATTTTTCCACCGTCGACTGTTTCGCCGCGCTGGGCCTCGCCCTCTTCGTCAACGCCGCGATCCTGATCCTGGCGGCGGCCGCTTTTCACGCCACCGGTCACGCCGGCGTCGCCCGGATCGCCGACGCCTACAAACTGCTGGCCCCGCTGTTCGGCACGGCGGCGGCGAGCGTCCTCTTCGCCCTGGCCCTCCTCGCCTCCGGGCAGAATTCGACTCTGACCGGGACCCTGGCCGGGCAGATCGTCATGGAGGGGTTCCTGGGCCTGCGCATGAAACCATGGATCCGCCGCCTGGCGACAAGGGCCGCCGCCGTCGTTCCCACCGTCGTGGTTCTGGCCCTGTTCGGCGAAGCGAGCGCCGACCGGCTGCTCATCTTCAGCCAGGTGATTCTCAGCCTGCAGCTCGGCTTCGCGGTGATTCCGCTCATCCTGTTCACCGGCGATGCGACGATCATGGGCCCCTTCGTCAGCGGGGCGCGGGTCAAGGCGATCGGCTGGGGCGTCGGCGCGGCGATCGTCGGCGTCAACGGCTGGCTGGTCGTCCAGACTCTCGCGCGCTGAACCTCGGCCCGGCCCTTCAGGCGGCGAGATAGGCGCGGTCGAAGCCGGCCAGGGCCTCGAGGCGCGCCGGGTCGGGAATGGCGAGGACCCCGCCCCGAAAATCGATCAGGCCGTCACGGCGCAGCTGCTGAAGCACCCGGTTCACATGCACCGTGGTGAGGCCGAGCGCCCAACCGAGAGCTTGCTGAGTCAAAGGGAGGTCGAAGGCGGTGGGTGACCGGCGATCGGCGAGAGCCGCAACGCCTTCCGCAAAAGTGGAAACTGGTCTTGCGACCGGAAAGCGCTCAGGTGTTCGAGTCGGAGCCCGTTTATCCCGATCAGGTTGGTTCAACCCGATCGGGATAGGCTCCAGGCGCGCGGCCAGTTCGCAGAACAGGTGGGCCATGCGTTGCTGGGCGGACCTCAGGCCGAGGTTGACCAGCCAGGCGCGCAGGGCGGACAACTCCACGGCGGCCGCCGTCCGCAGCGCCCTGGCGATGCCGGGGTGGTCGCGCAGGACCGTCGCCATCGCCTCTTGGGGTATCCAGGCAATCGTGGCCTCGGTCAGGGTGATGACCGCGTGGTCGGCGGCCCCGGCGCGAGGGACGTGATCCTGGAGAAGCAGGTCGCCCGGGATCAACAGAGCGATGATCTGCCGGCGGCCGTCATGGAAATCCTTGCACCGGCATGCCCACCCGTCGAGCAAAGCGCAGAGGCCGCCGGCCGCGCCGCCCTCGGGCGCCACCACCTCGCCTGGGCCAACCCATTGGGTCGCCCCGAAAAGGCGAGCCAGCGCCACCCGGTCGTCGCCATCGAGCCCGTGCAGGCGGTCGAGACAATGGGCCGCGGGGTGGGTGGGCGGAACAGATTCGAGATCGGCCGAGCGGCCCATTCGTGGTGGCCTTGCAGGCGCGACCGCTTCCGTCGATTCCTTGCCGCCGACCTGGAGCCGGGCGGGACGGAGATGGTCCTGACGGGCGCGGTTTCAAGCGCGGAATGCCCTTACTACGGCGGAGCCGCCCGGCCGGATCACCAGCCGCGTGTGCTGACCACGCTCTTGCCCACCGGGGCGATGGCGATGAGAGCGAGCTTGAAGTTCTGGATGGCGAAAGGGATGCCGATGATGGTCAGCATCTGCGCCACACCGAGCAGGATGTGGGCCAGGGCGATGTGCCAGCCGCCGAACACGATCCACACGATGTTGAGGAGAAGGCCGGCCTCGCCGGTCCCCAGGTCATGGCGGCCGGTGAGAAGGCGGCGATCCTCGACCCGCTTGCCGAACGGGGCGAAGGCGAAGCCGGCGATGCGCCAGGCGGCCAGGGTCCACGGCAGGCCCACCACGGTGAGGGCGAGCAGGAAGCCGCCCAACAGCCACAGGCAGCCGGTGATGAAACCACCCAGGATGAACCACAAGATATTGAGCAGAAGAGTCACTTAGAAAAACTCCGATTTCAGGATTTCGGGCCGCCGGCGGCCTTCCCGGCGAGGGCCAGGGCGACGGCGGGGTTCATGGCGTCCACCATGGAGGACGGCATCAAGATGGTCGTCCCGCGCTCCTTGGTGGTCTCATAGATGATGTTCATCGCCCGCAGTTGCAAAGCCGCCGGATTGTCGGCATAGGCCCGCGCCGCCTCGACGAACTGGCCGGCGACCGCGACCTCGGCCGAGCCTAGAATGATCCGCGCCTGCTTTTCGCGCTCGGCCTGGGCTTGGCGGGACATGGCGTCCTGAAGGGCCTCGGGGATGGCCACGTCCCGGATCTCCACCGACAGCACTGAAATGCCCCACACCGAGGTCTTGCGGCCGATCTCCTCGCCCAAGCGCGCATCGGCCGATTGACGATCGGACAGCAAGGTCGAGAGCATGGAGGAGCCGATCATCTCGCGCAGGGACGTCTGTGCCACCCGGTCGATGGCGGTCCGATAGTCGGTGATGTCGAGCGCCGCCGCCCGAGCGTCGTGGACCCGCCAGAAGATGATCGCATCGACGTTGACCGGCACGGTGTCGCGGGTGAGCGCCTGTTCGGCGTTGAAGGCGGTGGTCTGAATGCGCTCGTCGACCACTCCGACGACGTTGTCCAGCACCGGGAAGATCAGGAAAAGGCCCGGCCCCTTGACGCCCTGCAGCTTGCCAGCGCGCAGGATCACGAACTTCTGCCAGGTGTTTGCCATCTTCAGCGCCACCGCCACCAGGACCGCGGCGACCACGAACGGCGCGCCGGCGAAGGGGCCGGCGGTTCGTCCGACAAACGCGCCGATCAGCAACAAGATCACGGCGACAAAAAGGGTGATCGGGTTCATCGGGGAGACTCCTCGGCCATCGTGCGGCGCCATCAAGCGCGGCATGGGCCGCGCGGTCAACGCGTCCGGCCACCGCCTTGACCTGGAGACGATCGCGGCGCCCTATCGACGCTCGGGGGTGAGGAAGCGAAAGGAAGACCGCCATGAGCGTCTATCGCGTCACCGAAATCATCGGCACGAGCAAGACGAGCTGGGAGGACGCGGCCAAGGAGGCCCTGGCGGCGGCCGCCGGCTCCCTGCGCGATCTGCGGGTCGCCGAGGTGGTCGAACTCGACATCACCCTGGGGGTCAACGGCGAGATCGAGGCCTATCGCAGCCGCCTGCGGGTCAGTTTCAAATACGACAAGGAATAGGCGGCTCGCCCGGAACGATGGGCGTGGCGAGCCGTTGCGAGGGCTACCCGCGAGGCCAGGGGCGCCCCTTTTCATGACCACCGTCGACAGCCGCGGCGCCGAGGCGCTGAACAAGCGCGTCGTCGCGGTGCTCAACCCGGCGAGCGGCGGGGTGGACGCCCACGCCGAGGCGCGGATGCGCGACATCTTCGCCGCCGCCGGCCTCGCGCACGCCGAGGTGGTCCGCGCCGACCCGGCGCAGATCGACGCGGCGCTTGGCCGCGCGGCGGCCGCCGCCGATGTGCTGGTGGTGCTGGGCGGCGACGGGACGATCCGGGCCGCCGCCGCCCGCTGCGCCGGGTTCGCCGGCTTCCTCATTCCCCTGCCCGGCGGGACCATGAACATGCTCCCCAAGGCGCTCTATGGAACGAGGGCTTGGCCGGAGGCGCTGGCGGACACCTTGGCCGACCCGCGCGCCCCTGAGGTGAGCGGCGGCATGGTCGGCGATCACGCCTTCTTCGTCGCCGCCCTGCTGGGCGCTCCCACTCTCTGGGCCGACGCCCGCGAGGCGGTGCGCGGCGGCCACTTGGTCGAGGCGGTCCAGCGATCGGTGACCGCCGCGCGGCGGAGCCTGTCCGAACCGCTGGATTATGAATTCACCGCCGAGATGCGCGGGTCGGCCGAAGCGGTAGCGGTGGTCTGCCCGTTGATTTCCAAGGTGATGAACGAGGACGAGCGGATGCTCGAGGCGGCGGCCATCGACCCGGAAACGGCGGGAGAGGCCCTGCGGCTGGGCTTTCACGCTCTGTTCGACGGCTGGCGCGCTGACCCAACCGTAAAGCGCGCCAAGGTCAAGACGCTGCGGGTGACTGGGCACGGAAACGTGCCGGTGATCGTCGATGGAGAGACGGTGCGACTGGGCCGCGTCGTGGACGTTCGGTTCACGCCGCTGGCGTTCCGCGCCCTGGTTCCCGCACCGGTCGAAGAGCCGCCGGCGCCATCGTGAAGACTGGCGAGGCCTGGGCGATTATGCTCAGATAGTCCCGACAGGCGCGGAGGATCGACGTGACGGTGCTGGAAAGACCCTCCGCGGCGGTCGAGACTTCGCCGCCTTCGCCGCCTCTGCTCGCTGCCTTCCGTCCCCTCATTCCAGCCTCGGCGATCTTGCGCGAACTGACGCCGGTTCCGCTCATCGTCGGCATGCTGCTGGGGATCGTCTTCGGCGCCTCCTCGCTCTATCTGGTGCTGAAGGTCGGCCTGACGGTGAGCGCCTCCATTCCGGTCGCGGTGATCTCCATCACCCTGTTCCGCCTCGCCGGCAAGCTGGGCTTCAGACCGGTCAGCGTCCTCGAACACAACATCGTCCAGACCGCAGGCTCGGCGGGGGAGTCCATCGCCTTCGGCATCGGGGTGACCATGCCGGCGATCATGATCCTGGGCTTCGATCTGGAAATCGGTCGGGTGATGCTGGTGGCGATCCTGGGCGGATTGCTGGGCATCCTGATGATGATCCCCCTGCGTCGGGCCCTGATCGTCCAGCAACACGGCATCCTGAAATATCCCGAGGGCACCGCTTGCGCCGAAGTGCTGAAGGCAGGCGCCACGCCGGAGGAACGCGCTCTGGGCCGCGCCGACGCGGAAAGCGCCGTCGATCGCGAGGCGGCACAGTCGGGGGCGGGGGCCATCTTCGCCGGCTTCGGGGCCGGGGTGGTCTACAAGCTGGCCATGGAGGCGTTCAAGCTGTGGAAAGACATCCCGGAAAAGGTGTTCGGCGCGCCCCTGGCGGCGGGCTCGATCTCCGCCGAGATTTCCCCGGAACTGCTGGGCGTCGGCTACATCATCGGCCCCAAGATCGCCTCGACCATGGCCGCCGGCGGGGTGCTGGCCTATCTCTTTCTGATCCCTGCCATCCGCTTTTTCGGAGCCTCGGCGGGGATCATCGCGCCGGGGACGACGCCGATCGCAAAGATGGCCCCCGACGACATCCGCGGCGCCTATGTGCTCTATATCGGGGCCGGGGCGGTGGCGGTCGCCGGGATCATCAGCCTCTTCCGCTCCCTCCCGATGATCTGGCGCGGCATCGCCGGCGGGGTAGCCGACTGGCGCGCCCAGCGCCGGGAGGCCGCCCCGCGCGAGGCGGCGATCCGCACCGACCGCGACCTGTCGCCGAGGTTCGTGGCCATCGGCCTGATCGCCCTGGTGGCGGGCATTCTGGTGGCTCATTCCCTGCGCATGAACATCCTGGGCGCCCTGCTCATCGTGGCGTTCGGCTTCCTGTTCGTCACTGTCTCCTCGCGCCTGACCGGGGAGATCGGCTCGTCGTCCAACCCGATTTCCGGCATGACGGTGGCGACCCTGCTGCTCACCTGCCTGGCCTTCCTGGCCCTTGGCTGGACGGGGCCGACCTACTACGTCACCGCCCTGTCGGTGGGCGGCATCGTCTGCGTCGCCGCCTCCAATGGCGGGACGACGTCGCAGGATCTGAAGACCGGGTTCCTGATCGGATCGACGCCACGCGCCCAGCAGATCGCCATCCTGTGCGGCGCCTTCGCCTCGGCGGTGGTGCTGGGGCCGATCCTGCTGGCCCTCAACGACGCCTCCACCGTCTATGTGCCGCTGGCCGCCCACGCCGCTCCCGCCGGTCGAGCTTCCGCCGCCGCCGACCCCCAGATGGCGCCGCCGGCCTGGCGCGTTCCCGCCGCCGTACTGGCCACCCTGCCCGCCGAGCAGATCAAGGGCCCACAGCATCGGGCCGATCCGGGCGTCTACAAGGTGTTCCAGAAGACCAACGAGGTCGGCGGCCCAGCCGGCCGCTATCTGGTCAGCGCCGTCGGCGTCCCCGCCTATTTGGTCGATCCGGGCATCAACGGCACCCACCGAACCCGCCCCGACGGCACCCAGGTCAACAAGTTCGCCGCCCCCAAGGCCACCTTGATGAGCTACATCATCAAGGGCATCCTCAACCAGCAGTTGCCGTGGACCCTGGTCATCCTGGGCGGCATGATCGCGATCATCCTGGAGATGTGCGGCATCGGCTCGCTGGCCTTCGCGGTGGGGGTCTATCTGCCCTTGTCGTCGTCCTCGCCGATCTTCATCGGCGGCATGGTGCGCTGGCTGGTGGACCGGCATCTGAAGCGACGCTTCGCCGCCGCCAACCTGACGCCCACGGAACTCATCGCCGAATCCGACAAGAGCCCGGGCGTCCTGGTGGCCTCGGGCTATATCGCCGGGGGAGCGATCGCCGGCATCGGCATCGCCTTCATGGCCGGGGCGCTCACCGACTTCAACCAGAAGGTCACCGACTTCATGACGGCGGCCAATCCGTTCTTCGCCGGACCGTGGGCGGACCTGCTGGCCCTCATCCCCTTCGGCGCCCTGATTGCCGGCCTCTATCTGGCCGGCCGCATGGCAAAGGGCGCCGAGGCGAGCACTTCATCCATCCACCGGTAAGGCTACGTCCATGAAGGCTCGAACGCCGTTAGCGCGGATGCTGGCTGACGCCCGAAACGTCATCGTCTTCACGGGAGCCGGCATTTCCACCGAATCGGGCGTGCCGGACTTTCGCAGCCCAGGCGGCGTTTGGAGCCGGATGAAGCCGATCGGCTTCCAGGACTTCATGGCCAACGAAGCGGCGCGGCGTGAGGCGTGGACGCGCGCCTTCACGGGGGCGGCCGGCTGGACCGGGGCCAAGCCCAACGCCGGCCACTTCGCGGTGGCCGCTCTAGTCGCTCGTGGCAAGGCCGGCGCCGTCATCACCCAGAACGTCGATAACCTTCACCAAGCCTCCGGCGCGCCGACGGACAAGGTGATCGAGCTTCATGGCAACGCCAGCTATGCCACCTGTCTCGCCTGCGGCCTGCGC
>JBPCMA010000065.1:0-11059 GCA_051002715.1 Caulobacteraceae bacterium | reverse complement strand
CGCTCGACGGCGTCGATATACTGGGTCTTGCCGAGGTTGACGCCCGCCTCCTGGAATTTGATTTCGCTCTGGAAGATCGGCGAGCCGGTGGTGTCGGCCAGGGCCGACTGGCCGTTGGCCTGGATGGTGGAGGTGCTGAAGGTCTTGCCGCCCACCACGATCTTCAGGGGAATGATGAAGGAAGGCGTGGTCGTCGCCGCCCCGCTCGGCGCGTTGCCGACGAACTTGTCGGAGTAGTTCTTCTTTTTGTAGGTGTAGGTGAAGTTCCAGGTGGTCAATCCCCCGCCCTTGGCCTGGGCGGCCAATTCTGGGTGCGTCGCGGGAAGGACCGCGAACCTAGGCGTGGCCGTCATGGTGTCCGGAGTGCGCGCGGCCGGTTGCGCCACGGCGGCGTCGCCGGCCCAGGCCAGGCAAAATCCGGCGGCGAGGCCGCCGATCGACGACATTAAGCGACTCGATGACATTTTTGGGCGTTCCCATGGTTTGGGGCCTCGCCCGTCGCGAACGGCATGACGCCCCGCCCACGCGAAATATCGAAGCGGGCCGGGCGTCGGGGCGTCCCGAAAGGCGCGATGTCCCCATTTCGGCCGGACCCGTCGCCCGACCTGACAGGGCGGTTAGACTAGATTTTCGCGTTCCGCAAGGACAAGATCGCCGAGATTTTTGCTTGGGGAGCGGATAAATTCCCCTCCGCCTCTGGGGGAACGAAAATGGCCGGCGAACCGGAATCCCTGGACACCGACGAAGGATTGGAGCGGCGCCGTCACCGCCATTGGTTCGATCGCCTGATCATGCTGTCGGACGGCGTCTTCGCCATCGCCGTAACCCTGCTCGCCTTCGATCTGCGGGGGCCGGTGGCCTGGGATGGGCGGGCGGCCAGCCTGTGGGCTTCTCTCGCGCCGCAGCTCGACGCCTACGCCTTGAGCTTCGTGGTGATCGCCGTCTATTGGCTGGCCCATCGGCGGTTCATGGCTATGATCGTCACGGCGGACGCGCCGGTTACGGTTCTCAACCTGGTCGTTCTGGCCCTCGTCGCGCTCATTCCCGCCGCCACCCGGATCGCCCATGATCTGGGGCCAAGGTCGCCGACCATGCTGGCCTATGGCGGCCTGGTCGTCGCCATCGGAGCCACCCTGGCGGCGATGTGGGCCTACGCCGCCCTGATCGCCGATCTGATCTCGCCCCAGGTCGGGCGACCGCTCCGCTGGTTCCTGCTCCTGCTCATGCTGTTCACCCCGCCCTTCTTTCTGCTGTTGATCGTGGCCGTGCCGAGGCCTGGGCCCGGCGTCACGCCGTTCTGCCTCACCCTGCTGTTCGTGATCGGCTGGCGGATGCGGATGTGGATGTCGCGGCGTCTGTCGCCCGCGCCGCCGCGCCTATGAACGCCCCTTGCGCGGCAACGAGTCGATCATCCTGCGAAGATTGACGAGCGTGTCGAGGACCGAGCGCATGCGGGCGATCTTTCTGGCCGCCTCGGTCTCGGTGAGGCGACCCGCCGCGATCTGGTTGGGGTAGGTGTTTTCGCGCAGGGCGACTTCGCGCGTGACACAATCGATCTGCTCGGCGAGCGAGAAGCCATCGCCCGAACGCATAGGCGCGGCGGGGTCGGCGCGGCGCTCCGGCTTCTTGGCGGGCGGCGGCGGCGCGATGGCGTCCAGGACCTCGGTGAGCGGCCGGCTCCAATCGTAGGGCCCGGTCTTGCGCGGGGCGCGATGTTTGGGTTTTGTTTTGGGGTCGACCCGGTCCATGACCGCTCATACACGAAACCGCCCGCCGCCAGCCACCGCAAAGGTCAAACCCATGCCCAACCGCTGGAGTCTTATCGCCGTCCTGCTGGCGCTGTTCGCCGGGTCAGGCGCCCGCGCCCAGGATTCGGCCTTTGGCCACGTTACTCGAGGGCCGGGCTGGGTCTACACGCGCCTGGGCAATCAAGCCGACGCCCACGCCAAGACGACGTTCGGCATCCTGTTCGAAGGCGGTGGGACCGACGTGAACGCCGCCTATGAGTGGATGTGCGGCCACGCCGCCGGCGGCGATTTCCTGGTTATCCGCGCCACCGGAACAGCGGACTACAACCCCTATATCCTTCGCCTTTGCCCAGGCATGAACTCCGTTTCCACCCTGAAGATCACCAAGCGGATGGGCGCCCGCCAGCCTTTCGTCCAGCAAACGATCCTGCACGCCGAGGCGTTGTTCATCGCCGGCGGAGACCAGGCGGACTATGTGCGGTTCTACCAGCATACGCCGGTCAGCGCGGCGATCGACGCCCTGGCGCGGCGCGGCGTTCCGCTGGGAGGGACCAGCGCCGGCAACGCCATCCTGGCCCAGTTCGCCTTTTCAGCCCTGGCCAACAGAACCATCACCTCCTCCGAAGCCCTCAACAACCCCTTCGACTACCGCCTCACCATCGACCAGGACTTTTTGTTTCTCAGCCCGCTGCTCGCCGACACCATCACCGACGATCACTTCGTCACCCGCGACCGCATGGGCCGCCTCGTCGCCTTTCTCGGTCGGATATCGCACGATCACGCCGCGCGCCGGCCCTTCGGCATCGCCCTCGACGAAAACACCGCCTTCCTGATGGAGGCCAACGGCAAGGGGACGGTGGTCGGCTCATCGACCGTCTATTTCCTGAGGGCGCCGGGACGGCCCGAAATCTGCCAACCTGAAACGCCCCTGACCTTCAAGAAACTGGCCGTCTATCGGATCGCCAGGGGCGGGACCTTCGACGTCGACGCCTGGGCCGGCGCGGGCGGGACCGCCTACGATGTCTCGGCCATCGACGGCAAGCTGACCTCCACGCAACCGGGGGGGTCGATCTATTGAGCGCGCGGGGGCGTCAAGGCCATCGGCGTGGCGGTGAGAGAGTCCGTTGAATTGTTGTATTTCCGCATCCCATGGTGTCCAGAAAAGTGAAGCAATTCCGGGCTCTTGCCGGATCGTGTGTCTTGCCTTGTCCGCCGGTGTTCCCTAGAATCCCGCGCCAAATGGGGACGAAAAGCGGGGACGAATATGGGCAGGGACATTCACAGGCTCACGGCGCGCAAGGTCGAGACGATCAAGGCGCCCGGCAAATACGCCGACGGCGAGGGGTTGCGACTGATCGTTGACGCCAGCGGGGCCAAGCTGTGGCGCTTCCGCTTCCGCTTCGACGGCCGGGAAACTGAAATGGGCCTTGGCGGCTATCGGGGGCGGGGCGGGCGGCCCGGCGTCGGGCTGGCCAAGGCCAGGGAGCTCGCCACCAAGGCCAAGGCGCATATCGACGCCGGGCGCAACCCCATCGTGGAGGGCTTGGGCGAAAAGCGCATCCCGACGTTCGGCGAGGCGTCTGACGCCTTCGTGGCTGGCCTGTCGCCGCAGTGGCGCAACGAGAAGCATCGGGCGCAATGGGCGATGACCTTGACGGTTCACGCCGCGCCGATCCGCGCCTTGAAGGTCGACGCGGTGGATACGGCGGCGGTTTTGAGGGTGTTGACGCCCTTGTGGAAGGCGACGCCGGAAACCGCCTCGCGCCTTCGTGGCCGGATCGAACGGGTCCTTGACGCGGCCGGGGCCAAGGGCTTCCGCGCCGGCGACAACCCGGCGCGCTGGAAAGGCCATCTCGATCACCTGTTGCCCGCCCGCCAGAAACTGACGCGCGGCCACCATCGGGCCATGCCGTTCGCCAGCTTGCCTGTCTTCATTGGCCGCCTCGCCGAGCGCGAGGCCATGGCGGCCCTGGCGCTGCAATTCACCATCCTGACGGCGGCGCGGTCTGGCGAGGCCCTTGGCGCGCGGTGGGATGAGATCGATCTCACTGTCAAGGTCTGGACGGTTCCGGCGCGGCGCATGAAGGCCGGCCGCGAGCATCGCGTCCCCTTGTGCGAGCGCGCCATCGCGATCCTCGCCAAGGCCCAAGGCGCGCGCGTGGGGGGCTATGTCTTTCCCGGCCCCGGCAAGGACCGCCCGCTATCGACGAATGCCCTCACCGCGCCGCTAAAGCGCATGGGCGCCCCCGTGACGGTCCATGGGTTCCGCTCATCGTTCCGCGACTGGGCTGGCGAGGCGTCGACCTTCCCGCGCGAGCTCGCCGAAGCGGCCCTGGCGCATGCCGTCGGGGACGCCACGGAAAGGGCCTATCGGCGCGGCGACGCCCTGGACAAGCGGCGCAAGCTCATGGACGCATGGGCGGCCTTCCTGGCGCATGGCGGGGGCAAGGTGGTTCCTCTTTCCCGACTCGCCGCCCCGGCCTAGACGCACCGTGCGCGAAGCCGAGCAACAGCGGCAAGCCCTCAAAGACGTTATTTAAAAAATAGCCCCGAGCCTGTCCGAAAGAGACCGCACCGCTGCGCTACTTACTCTTATTGTTGCCCCGCTCGCCGTTCCGAAAATTGGTCGCAAAGCTGAAATTAAAGCAAAGTTCGCTCGCCTGGACAAGGCGATGGTGGAAACCAAGGCCGCGTTGGACGCCCTAAGCGTCGATGAATTGCGGTTTGTCCACTTTGAGCATCAAAAGTTGTTCAATAGACTGGGCGCCGCCCTTTCGCGGGAATATCTGCGGGCTCGCGACGAGGGGCCGGCAAAAGACGTGCCAGATGATGAATGGGAAGCGCGGATCAGCCAGAGAAAGCCCACGGCGGCGGCGGTTGCCAAAGCGGCCTTTGACGTTTTCCAAAATCTCACGGGCCGCCGCCCGACGATCACGGTTCCGGTTGATGGCGCCCCCGCGCATGGACCGTTCATCGATCTGGTCGGCGCGGCTTTTCAGGCAACCGGCGTGGACGCAAGCGCCGAATCCCAGGCCCGAAAGGTCTTGCGGTTATGGAGATAGAATTGGGTATTTAGCGGGTTGAAACTCCTTTTGCGCCGAACCCCGGCGCGCGTCAGTTGTCCCTTCCATCCCCGTCCGGGCGGTTCCCGTCCCGGCCTTTCAAGGATGGAACCCATGACTGAATCCCAACTTTCCCCGCCTCTGGCGCTCAGTGTCAAAGCCTTCTGCCAGGCAACCGGCGTGTCCCGATCCCTGGTTTACGTCTTGATGCAGCGGGGCGAACTGAAGACCGTCCGGGTCGGCAACCGGCGCCTGGTCCCCTATGCCGAAGCCCAGCGCCTGGTTGGGGAGGCCGCGTGAGCCATGGCCTTCACAAGCGAAAGGCGCGCCCCCGAGGGTGACGCGCCCCGCCGTGTTCAGGTTGCCGCCAAGCGATCCGAACATAGCCCCAAACCCGTCACCGATCAACCGAATCGTTCGCCCCCGGCGTGGCCGTTGGTGATCGCCACCTTGCCCAAGAACAGCCGCGAGCGGGTCCGCGTCGCCCTGGACGAATATCAGGGCCATCGGCTGATTGACGTGCGAGTCGTCGCGCAACTGACCGAATCGTCAAACGCCTGGTTCCCGACGAAGCGGGGCGTGAGCCTCGCCATTGCGCATCTGCCAGTCCTGGCGCGCGCCCTCGCCGCCGCCGAAGCCCAGGCGCGCGAGCTCGGCTTGATCGGCGGTGACGCATGATCGCCGCCGCCCAAGCCCTCGCCGCCCATGGCCTGGCGGTGTTCCCGGTCGCGCCGGACTGTCGCCACCCCCTGACCGCGCATGGCTGCAAGGACGCCAACGCGACCGTGGAAGGCGTCGAAGCCCTCTGGCGGCCCAGCCCCCTCGCCAACGTCGCGGTGGCCTGTGGCGCGCCCTCTGGGGCCTTTGTGCTGGACGTTGATCGTCACCCCGGCGGCGCCGATGGCCTGACCACCTTGGCGGCCCTGGAAACCGCCCATGGCCCGCTTCCGGCCACCTGGCGAACCCGAACACCGTCCGGCGGGCTTCATCTGTGGTTCTGCCAGCCCGTGGCGCGTCAGCTGCGCAACCGCGTCGGCTTCCTGCCCGGCCTCGATGTCCGCGCGGATGGTGGATCGGTGGCCGTCCCGCCCTCGCGGCGGGCCGATGGCGCCTATACCTGGTTGATCGCGCCCTGGTCGCGGCCTCTCGCCGACGCGCCGGCCTGGTTGCTGGACCTGATAGACCCGCCGGCGGTTCCCCGCCCGCCCCGCCCGCCGATGCGCTTCCGCTCGACTGACCGGGCGGCCCGCTACGCCGCCGCCGTGATCGACGGCGAGTGCGGCGAGCTCGCCGCCACCCAGGCCGGGGGGTGCAACCATCGCCTCTTTCAAGCCGCCGCCCGGATCGGCGAGCTGGTCGGCGCGGGACTGGTCGGCGAGGCCCTGGCCACCGCCGCCCTGGAAGACGCCGCCGCCGACTGCGGTTTGGTCGCCGAAGATGGCCGGCAGTCCGCACTCGCAAGTATAAAAAGCGGCCTTCGGCGCGGCCTGGCCAACCCCCGCGAGGCGGCGGCATGACCCGCCCCGGTCTTGTGGAAGCGATCCGCGCGGACTTGGCGGTTGTCGAAGGTGACTGGCCGAATCCTGACTGGCCCTTGATCGGCGATGGCCTGACACCCGCCCCGGTCTTGCCTTTGGATCAATTCGGAACATGGGAGGCGTGGTTGAAGCGCTTCGCCGCGTCGGTATCGGCGCCGCCAGACTATGCCGCCGTCGGGCTTCTCGCCGCCGCTTCGTCGGTGGTCGGCGCGGCGCGCATGGTCTCGCCATGGGATGGGTGGCGGGAATATCCGGCCTTGTGGGTGTTGATGGTCGGTTCGCCGTCTTCGTCCAAGTCCCCGGTGTTCGCCCCCATCGTCGCCGCCTTGAAGGATATCGAGCGCGAGGAAGGCGAGACATTCCCCGAGGTCCGCCGGCGCTACGAAACCGACAAGCGGGGCGCCCATGAAGTGAAAACCAATTGGGAGGCGAGCGTCACCCAGGCGGTGAAGGCCGGGCACGTCACGCCGCTCAAACCGGAAGCCGCCGACGAACCGGATGAGCCCAAGCCGCCGCGCATGGTGGTTTCAGACGCGACGGTTGAAAGCCTGGCGCCGCTGTTCAAAGCCAACCCGCGCGGCCTCTTGCTCGCTCGCGACGAACTTGCTGGATGGATCGGCAATTTCGGCAAGTATGGGGGAGACGGCGACGCCGCCTTTTTCCTGGAGCGGTTCACCGGCCAACCCGTCACCGTCGATAGGGTCAAGGCTGGCAACACAACCGCCGACCGGGGCCTTTTGTCGGTGTTCGGCGGTGTCCAGCCCGAGCGCATGAATGAGCTTCTCTTGAAGCGGGCGGACGATGGCTTTGTGTCGCGCTTCCTGTTCGCCTTTCCCGATCCTGTCGCGCGCGTCCGGCCAACCGACCATGCCGACATGGCGGTTCTGAAGGCGGCCCTGCGGCGGTTGCGGGGCCTGGCCTTCACCATCGATGGCGATCAACCCGCGCCGCGTGTCCTACCCCTGACGGCGGCGGCCACGACGATATTCCATGAATGGTGGCGCGAGAACGGCGAGGCCGGGGCGGCGGCGGCGGGCTTCACGGCTGGATCGCTTGGCAAGGGGCCGGGCCTGGTTCTTCGTATCGCCCTGTTGCTGGAATTGCTCGAATGGAGCGCGGGGCCATCGTGGGAACGCGAGGCGGTCGGCGAGGTCGCGCTTTACGCCGCCTGTCGTCTGTTCGACGATTATTTCGTTCCCATGGCGGCGCGGGTGTTCGGCGGATCGAACCGGCGGCCCGAGGATATTTCCGCCACGGTGTTCCTTCGCCATATCCGCGACGCCGGTGAGGGGACGGTGAACGCTCGCGCTTTGGCGAGACTTCGCCTTCCGGCCCGCCGATCCGCCGATCAAGTGAGGGCCGCCCTGGACGTGTTGGCGGAAGGCGGATGGTGTCGCTTTGCCGGCGGGCGCGAGGGAGATCGCCCTGGCGTCCAGCGTGGCGACTGGGAAATCAACCCGCTGCTTTGGGGGGCGCGGCCATGACCTGGCGCGCCCTCGACCCGGCCACGCGAAAACGCCGATTCGGCGAACCCGAGGCCGGGACAATAGGGACAAATGGGACAATAGCCCCCGACCAAGCCCCTATTGTCCCTATTGTCCCTATTGTCCCGAGCATAGAAACCCGTTCCGACGCCCTCGCCGAACGGGCCGCCATCGTCGCCGAAGGGGCCGGTGTTCCGGCTGAATGGGCCGATGGGTTCGCGGCGCTGGACGCCATGCCGGTCCCGCGCGGTGTCGGCGAAGCGGCCTGGCGCGCCATGCTCGACGCGGCTGGCCGGTTCCTGGACGCATGGGGAAGCCGGTGTGCGGCCCTCGGCTGGACGGCGGATGAATTGCTTGGCCTGGACGCCGACGCGCCCATGAACCGGCTGGATCGGCGTGGGGCGGCGTTTCTCATCATGGAAGGCGAAGTTCTGGCCGTGACTGGCGAGGCGATCACGATCCGCATGGGCGGGGCGGTGCAACGCATCTATCGGCAGGCGAACCATGCTAAGGTTGCCTCTGTTTCGAGTGAGGTTTGAGCATGGCCGGCAATACCCTTCCGTGGGCGCCCAACGCCTTCGCCCCCTACGGCGATCCGCTCGCCACCCCAGCCGTTACCCCTCCGTGGCAAACCGCCCTGGCGGCCACGACGTCGGCGAGCGCGCGCATCAAGGCGGCCATGGCGAGCGGCCCGCGCCCGCCGACGCCATGGGAGGCGGCCATGAACGCACGGATTAAGGCCGCCATGGGCGCCCGCCCGCCCGGCTCGATTAGCCAACTGGCGCCCCGGCCACCGAACCCGAACACCTGGTATCCCGGTTCGACGGCCGCCAATCCGAACCAGTTTCACCCCAATCAGTTCCAGCCCCCCAACCAATTCCGTTACGCCGCTCGCACGTCGGTTCCTTTGCCCAATTCGTTCGGCGGCGCGGTCAACGCCTTCCTGAACAATGCCACGGCCAATGTCACCTACGCCCCGCCGGGGATGGACCCGAACGCCGGCTTTCAGGACAACACCAAGCCGCCCTGGTAGCGCGGCGGCCCTCACGAAAACTAGGAGATCGGTAGATGAGCAACCTCATTCCCAACCGCCCCGGCGAGCGGCGCGGCGGGCGCAAGAAGGGCGAGCCGAACAAGATCACCAAAATGCTGAAGGATATGATCCTTGGCGCGCTCGATGAGGCCGGCGGCGAGGCTTACCTTGTGCGTCAGGCGAGCGAGAACCCTGGCGCGTTCATGACGTTGCTCGGCAAAGTGTTGCCCTCCGATATCGTCGCCACGATGGTGCATTATCGCGACGTTTCCGACGAGCCCGCGCCCGAGGAAACCCGGATCGCGCGCCTCATCGAGGTGGCGGCTGAAAACGGGGTGGCGCTGCAGTAGGCGCGGCATGGAAAGGACGTGCGGAAATTACGCACGTCGCGATTCGGGCGCCCCTTATTGGCGCGCGGGTTTGAGCGCACCCTAACAAACACCCTAACATTGAAACGCGACGCTGGCGGATCGGGGCGGACCCGGCGGGGCGGCCGAACACTTATTCGTGATCCGGGCGCGGGCGGAACAATTCGCGAACATGACTCTTGCGATCCCGCTAGGCGGCGGTCCAGGGTGTCGCCGCGCCGTTCGGGCGTTTCGGAATTCCTCCATGGTCCAGGTTCGCCGCACCGGCCTTCCCAACCCCAAGGCCGCGTTCGATGAGCTGCGACCGCTGCGCGAGCGGCTGATCAAGATGGGTTCGCGAACAAAGAGCGAACATCGCCGGGCTGTGTCGCAGAGTCCAGCGCCAAAAAAATGGGAGGCCCCAAAGCGCAAGGATGCTGGCGCGGGCTGACAGGGGCGGGCCGTCGTTACAACCCCTGCCTCCCGCCGGGAACTGACCGCGCCGGCCGCTATTTCGCCTTCCTCACCTCGAACACGACGCCGCCACCGTCGGTCCCGCCGCTGGGGGTCGTTCCGTAGAGTCGGTTCATGTACGGGGTCAGGCTCACGTAGTGGGGAACTTCGCCATCGGGAGGCGTGTCGTTGTTTCCGGCGAAACTATGGAGGAGGGTTTCGGTCCCATCCGGCGAAATCTGGAAGACAGTCCCCAGGTGGAAAGGGCCGCCGGAACTGGTCGTGCCGAAGAGGTTTCCCTGCTTGTCCATGATCAAACCCCCGTCGGGAAGGGCGCCATCCAATGGCGTGCCGGTGAAGCGGTGCAACACCGTCTCGGTCCCGTCCGGCGCGAGCTTGAACGCCACGCCTTTGCTGCCGCCGCCTTTCTTCGTCGTTCCGTAGAGGGCGCCCTGCCCATCCATGAACAAACTTCCTATCGGGTGTCTTCCATCGGCGCCGCCGGTGAAAGTATAGAGCACCGAAAATACGCCGTTGGACGTGATCTTGAAAATCGCACCCGGATTTTCGTCGGAGAGGCTGCCGTAAACGGTTCCATAGAGATTGCCCTGCCTGTCCATGATCACGCCGCCGCCCGAACCATACATATAGAAGGAATGGAGGATGGTTTCGGTCCCGTCCGGCGCGAGCTTGAAAACAATGCCTCTGTTGAACGCGCCGCCGAGTCCGGTCGTGCCGAAGAGATTGCCGGCGGCGTCCACGATCAGGCCACGGGACGGAATTTCCCCATCGCCTCCGCCGGCGAAGGCATGGAGCACGGTTTCCTGGCCGCCTGGCGTCAGCTTGAAGACGACACCGGGATTATAGGCGTCGCCGGCGGCCGTGCCGTAAAGGTTTCCCGCCGCGTCCGCGACGACCCCACCAATGGGTCCGCGGCCGTCGCTCCCGCCGGTGAAGGTATAGAGCGTGGTCGGGACGCCCAGGGGGCTGAGCTTGAAGACGACGCCGCAACCATGATAACAGGTGCCGCCTCCGCCGTAGAAGGTCACGCCGTAGAAATTGCCCGCCGCGTCCCGGATCAGGCGGCCGTCGGGAGCGAAGCCACCGGGGCTTCCGGTGAAGTTGTAAAAGACATCCCGCGGCTGCGGGGCGCCGGCGGCGCCGAGCGGAACCGCGACCGAAACGGCGAGCGCCGCGCCGACGAGCGTCTTGCCGAAAACCTGCTGAATCCGTGACACCGATTTTCCTCCCTTGGGATGAGCCGAGACCTTAGAGTCCGTTTGGAAAATTGCACAACTGGGATTCTCAGGTGATGCGGGTCATGATTCAAGCTCTGGATGTGGACAGAGCAGAGCCGTGGCCGGATGGCGAAGATCGCCCGGAAGACGAAGCGC
>JBPCMA010000064.1:0-43226 GCA_051002715.1 Caulobacteraceae bacterium | reverse complement strand
GCGCTGTTGTGTGTCGCGGGGGGCGGCCGGCCGGCGCGCGGCGCGCGGCTGGAGCGCCTCCTCGGTCGGCTCGTCGGCCCGACCCCCTTTGCCGCCACCCTGGCCGGGGCACGGGTCGAGGCCGACGGCGCCTGGATCGGGATCGCCCGCGAGGCGGCCGACCGGCGGCGGGCAGGCGGCGGGCCCACCCCCTTGCCGGAGGGCGCGCCGATCGTGTGGGACGGCCGCTTCGAGATCGAGGCGAGCGTCGGCGGCCTCACGGTCACCCCCCTACGGGGCTTGGTGAAACGCTTGGCGCCCGCCGCCCGCGCCGCCCTGAAGAGCGTTCCGGCGGCGGCCCGTCCAGGCCTTCCCGCCGTCCGCGACGCGGCCGGGGCCGTCTCTTGTCCGGCGCTCGTCCCCGACCCCCGCCTGGCCGCCCGCCCGCTGGCCTTCTCCAGATTGGCGAGCGCCCTTGGCGCGGTCGATGGCGAGGTGGCCATTGCGCGCGTGGCGGAAACGCTCCGGACACCCTAGATTGACTGGCAAGCAAGCGCGATGAGGCGAGTTCATGAACCTGCGTCACCTGGCCATCTGGGGCGTCGTCGTCCTGGCCCTCATCGCCGTCTATGGCGTGATCACCCGTGGGCCGCAAGCCGGAACCTCCAAGGCCATCGCCTATTCGGAGATGCTGAACCGGGTCGACAGTGGTGATGTGAAGGCGGTGACCATCAAGGGCGCCGAGATCACCGCTCAGGACCGCGACGGCACGCTCACCTCGACCGGGCCGCAGGACACCTCGGATCTGGAAAAGCGCCTGGAGGCGCATGGCGCGTCGATCACCTTCCAGCCGCCCGGCGCGGGCCTCCTGCTCACCATCCTGCTCAACGCCCTGCCGATCCTGCTCCTGATCGGCGTGTGGGTGTTCTTCATGCGCCAGATGCAGGGCGGGGCGCGGGGGGCCATGGGCTTTGGCAAATCCAAGGCCCGCCTGCTCACCGAAAACAAGGCCAAGGTCACCTTCGACGACGTGGCCGGGGTCGACGAGGCCAAGGAGGACCTGACCGAGATCGTCGATTTCCTCAAGGACCCGGCCAAGTTCCAGCGCCTGGGCGGCAAGATTCCCAAGGGCGCCCTGCTGATCGGCCCGCCGGGCACCGGCAAGACCCTGCTCGCCCGGGCCGTGGCCGGCGAGGCGGGCGTTCCCTTCTTCAGCATCTCCGGCTCCGATTTCGTCGAGATGTTCGTCGGCGTCGGGGCCAGCCGGGTGCGCGACATGTTCGAGCAGGCCAAAAAGAACGCCCCCTGCATCATCTTCATCGACGAGATCGACGCGGTGGGCCGCCATCGCGGGGCGGGCCTGGGCGGCGGCAACGACGAGCGCGAACAGACCCTCAATCAGCTCCTGGTCGAGATGGACGGCTTCGAGACCAACGAGGGCATCATCCTGGTCGCCGCCACCAACCGCCCCGACGTGCTGGATCCCGCCCTGCTGCGCCCCGGCCGCTTCGACCGCCAGGTGGTGGTGCCCAACCCCGACGTCGGGGGCCGCGAGAAGATATTGCGCGTCCACATGCGCAACGTGCCACTGGCCTCCGACGTCGATGTGAAGGTGATCGCCCGCGGCACGCCCGGCTTTTCCGGCGCGGATCTGGCCAATCTGGTCAACGAGGCGGCCCTCATGGCGGCCCGCCGCAACCGCCGCATGGTGGTGCAGCGCGACTTCGAGGACGCCAAGGACAAGGTGATGATGGGCGCCGAGCGCAAATCCATGGTGATGAGCGAGGAGGAAAAGCGTAACACCGCCTACCACGAGGGTGGCCACGCCCTGGTCGCCCTGTCGGTGCCGTCAGCCGACCCGGTGCACAAGGCGACCATCATTCCGCGCGGCCTGGCGCTGGGCATGGTCATGCAGCTACCCGAGGGCGACCGCTATTCGATGAACTACGAGCAGATGACCTCGCGCCTGGCCATCATGATGGGCGGCCGCATCGCCGAGGAACTGATCTTCGGCAAGCAGAAGGTCACCTCGGGCGCCTCCAGCGACATCCAGGCCGCCACTTCGCTGGCCCGCAACATGGTCACCCGCTGGGGCTTTTCCGACACGCTCGGCACCGTCTCCTACGGCGAAAATCAGGAAGAGGTCTTCCTCGGCCACTCCGTGGCGCGCACTCAGAACGTCTCGGAAGACACCGCCCAGAAAATCGACCTGGAGGTACGCCGGTTGGTCCAGGCCGCCCAGGACGAGGCGCGCCGCATCCTCACCGAGCGGATCGAGGATCTGCACACCCTGGCCAAGGCTCTGCTCGAGTTCGAGACCTTGTCGGGCGAGGAGATCGTCAATGCTTTGAAGGGCGTGCGGCCGAGCCGCGACCAAGCCGAACACCGGCCCCCGCCCGGCCCCCGCGTGTCGGTTCCCCTCGTCCCCCGGTCCGATCCCGGCCTGGCGTGATAGGAAAAGCCGCCACCGTCGCTTCTCCTCGCGCGCGCCGCCCCCTGGTCATGGGGGTCCTCAATGTCACCCCCGACAGCTTTTCCGACGGCGGGCGGTTCGACGGGCGGGACGCCGCCCTCGAGCAGGCTCGGCGGCTGATCGTCGAGGGGGCGGATATTCTCGACATCGGCGGCGAATCAACCCGGCCGGGAGCGGCCCCGCTGACCGAGGCGGAGGAGTTGGAGCGGGTTATCCCCGTGGTCGAGGCGATCGCCGCCGAATCTCCCGTTCCGATCTCCATCGACACCATGAAACCGGCCGTGGCCCGCGCCGCCATGGCCGCCGGCGCGGCGATGTGGAACGATGTGACCGCCCTGCGCTTCTCGCCTGACGCCCTGGCCGCCGCCGCTGAAATGGAATGCGCGGTCGTGTTGATGCACATGCAAGGTGAGCCGGCCACCATGCAGGCCGATCCGCGCTACGGCGATGTCGTCGCCGAAGTGACCGCCTTTCTCGCCGATCGCGCCGCCGCCGCGCAGGCCGGCGGAGTGGGGCGCGACCGCATATGGCTCGATCCGGGCATCGGTTTTGGCAAGACCGCCGCCCACAATCTGGCCCTTCTGGCGAATCTCGAGCGGATCGTCGCCCTGGGCTATCCGGTGGCGATCGGGGCGAGCCGCAAGGGCTTCATCCGCGCGCTCGACCCCGCCGCGACGACCCCCGGCGAGCGGCTGGGCGGCTCTCTGGCCGCCGCTCTGGAGGCCGCGCGCGCCGGGGTCGCCATGGTGCGGACCCACGACGTGGGCCAGATGGTCCAGGCCCTGGCGGTCCAGGCCGCGATCCATGGGTGATCGCCTCGGCCGGGTGCTGATCATCGCCGGCTCCGACAGCGGCGGCGGGGCGGGCGTCCAGGCCGACATCAAGACGGTCACCGCCCTGGGCGGCTACGCGGCGACGGCGATCACCGCGATCACCGTCCAGAACACTCTGGGTGTTCGAGAAATCTTTCCCATCCCGGCCGCCCTGATAGAGGCGCAGGCGCGCGCCGTCCTGGACGATATCGGCGCCGACGCCCTCAAGATCGGCATGTTGGGAAGCGCCGAGGCGGCGGAGACCGTCGCCCGCCTGCTCGATATCGCACCGGGTGTTCCCGCCGTGATCGACCCCGTCATGGCCGCCAAGGGCGGCGAGTCCCTGCTGAGCGCGCCGGCGCTGGATGTCTTGCGGAATCTGCTGGTCTCGCGCGCGGCCCTGCTCACCCCCAACGCGCCGGAAGCCGCCGCCCTGACCGGCCAGCCGGCGCGAACCACCGACGACCTGCGCCGCGCCGGCGAGGCTCTGCTGCGGATGGGGGCGGCGGCGGTGCTGATGAAGGGCGGCCACATCGACGGCGAATCGGTTGTCGACCTGCTGATGACCCCTTCCGGGGAAACGACCTTCGAGGTTCTCCGAATCGCCACGCGCCACACCCACGGCACCGGCTGCACCCTGGCCTCGGCCTGCGCCGTCGGCTTGGCGCAAGGGATGAGCCTGGAAGCCGCCGTCGCCCGCGCCTGGGGCTACACTGCCGAGGCTATCCGTCGCGCCCCCGGCCTGGGGTCCGGCCATGGCCCGCTCGATCATGGATGGCCCCTAAGGGAGGGCGCGCGATGAGCGATCTCGCCGAGCGCATGGACGCCATCCTTCGCGGCGCGCCCGGCCTCATGCGCGTCCTCGCCGTCGCCCGCGATCTGGGCCTCCCCGACTGGATGGTGTTTTCAGGAGCCGTCTATCAGCCGGTGCTGAACCACCTCACCGGCCGGCCGCCTGACTACGGCATCGCCGACTACGACCTGGCCTATTTCGACGGCGCTGACGTCTCCTGGGAAGCCGAGGATCTCGTCATCCGCCGCGTCGCCGCCGCCTTTGAGCCGGATCTGGCCGCCAAGGTCGAGGTCCGCAACCAGGCGCGGGTTCACCTATGGTTCGAAGATCACTTCGGCGAACCCTACGCGCCGCTGACGGAGACCGCCGAGGCCCTCACCCGCTTCACCTCGCCCGCTTTCGCGGTCGGCGCGCGACTGGAGGCGGACGATCGCCTCACCCTTATCGCGCCGTTCGGCCTCGAGGACCTCTTCGCCCGGCGCCTCCGCCCCAATCCCCTGCGCCCCTCGGCCGGCTTCGCCCGCACCGTGGAGAACGCCAGGCGGCGATGGCCGGAGCTGGTGGCGGAAAGCTTCTGAAACCCTTTCTCAAAAGAAGGATTACCCCCGTGCGCCAATGGACCGTCGACGCCTTCGCCGCCGCCCCGTTCACGGGCAATCCCGCCTGCGTGGTCGAGCCCTTCGACGCCTGGCCGGACGGCGCCTGGATGCAGGCCCTTGCGGTGGAGAACAATCAGGCCGAGACGGCCTTTCTGCTGAAAAGCGACGATCCGGCCCGCTTCGGCCTGCGCTGGTTCACCCCGGCGATGGAGGTTCCCTTGTGCGGTCACGCGACCTTGGCAAGCGGCCATGTGCTGCTGGCGGAGATCGGCGTCGCCGCCGACCGCGTTGCGTTCGACACGAAGTCCGGCGCCTTGGCGGTCGCGCGCTCTGCGATGGGCTACGAGATGGACTTTCCCGCCGATCCGCCCGATCGGATCGAGCCGCCCGCCGGACTCGCCGAGGCGCTCGGGGTTGAACCGCGAGAGGTCTGGGCGGGCCGATATCTGGTCGCGACTTTGGAGGATGAACAGACGGTGCGCGCCCTGAAACCTCATATCGCCGCCCTCGCGCCCATCTGCGGCGCGGCGACCGGAGACCGGGGCAACGTCGGGGTGGCGGCCGTCGCAGACGCGGGCGCCGCCTACGACGTGGTCAGCCGCTTCTTCGCGCCGGGATCAGGCATCGCCGAGGACCCGGCCACCGGATCGCTCCACTGCATCCTCTCTCCCCTTTTCGCGGCCAAGCTCGGCCGCCCCACGCTGCGCTTTCACCAAGCGTACCCGGGCCGGGGCGGCGACCTGGAATGCGAACTCCGGGGCGATCGCGTCCTCCTGCGCGGCGGCGCGGTGACCGTGCTGGAAGGGCGTCTGCGGCTGTAGCATCCTCTTTGGCGAGCGATGGCCGTTTCATTCTTCCCGCCGAACGCCTATATGAATGGCCAACCCCGCCCGGCCGCAAGGCCGGGCGCCGCTGTTTCTGACGAGCGCCCCATGACCGACGTCCTGATGCCCAAGGCCACCGCCGTCTGGCTGGTAGACAACTCCTCCATGACCTTCGAACAGATCGCCGATTTCTGCGGCCTGCACCCTCTCGAGGTGAAGGGGATCGCCGACGGCGAGGTGGCTCGCGATATCCGCGGCGCCGACCCCATCTCCAACGGCCAGCTCACTCGCGAGGAATTGGACGCCGCCCAGGCCGACCCCAAATACCGCATGAAGGCTCAAGAGAGCCGGCACGCCGCCTTTCTCAAGCCGGCCAAAAAGACCTCGCGCTATACCCCCACCTCGCGGCGCGGTGACCGTCCCGACGCCATCGCCTGGTTCGTGCGCAACCATCCCGAGATCACCGACGCCCAGATCGCCAAGGCGCTCGGCACCACCAAATCGACCATCGACCAAGTGCGAAACCGCACCCACTGGAACGCCGCCAACGTCAAGCCGGTGGACCCGGTCTCCCTGGGCTTGGTCGGCCAGCTCGAACTGGACGCCTTGGTCAAGAAGGCGGCCGACAAGAAAAACCGTGACGACGCCCGCCGTGCGGCCGCCGAGCCCCAGGGCGAGTCGCTTCAGCCGATCGGTGAAACCGCGGACGCCCATCGCGAAAGTTGACCGGGCCCCAACCCCCACGCCGCTCCCGCCGCTTCGATCGCCGCCAGCCTCACTTCGAACGGCGCCCAGTCGTCGGCCTCGGCGATCGCCGCCCACAAGGCTTCGATTTGCTCGTAGAGCAGTTCCTCCGGGTCCGCGTGGGCGAAATAAGCCGCCTCCAGACGTTCCGGCCGGTCGGGCTCGAAGTCGGCCAGTCGGCGGCGGAAGTCGGCGAACGCCTCGCCGTCGTAGCGCTCGGCGCGTGGACCGTTCAGCGCCCGCGCCTCGGAGACCCGGCCGCCGAACCAGTCGAAGAAGAAGGGCTCCCAGCGCAGCGCCTGGCCGCCCTCGGCCAGGGCGCGGAAGGCGGCGCCGGCCAACTCGCCATCGGCGTCGTCGCCGCGCGGTTGCAGGCCGAGGCGGCACAGCATCGCGCCGGTCAAGGCCTCGCGATAGGCGGCGGAAAAGCCGTTCAGCGCCCCGACCAGAGCTTCGACCGGAGTGACCAGGGCCAACGCGCCGGCCAGCTGACGTAGGTTCCAGAACACCGCCTCGGGCTGGCGGCCGAAGCTGTAGAGGCCGGCGGAGTCGAAATAGGCGGCGACGAAATTGGGATCGTTCCTGGGCAGGAAGCGGTAGGGCCCATAGTCGAAGCTTTCGCCGGTAACGTTCATGTTGTCGGTGTTGAGGACGCCGTGGACGAACCCGGCCGCCATCCACCGCGCGGTCAGGTGGGCGCAGCGGCCGACGACGGCGGCCAGCAGGGCGGCGGCGGGGTCGGGCGCCCCGGCTAGCTCCGGATAGTAGGTCTTCACCACATGATCCACCAGCACGCCGATCAGATCGGCGCGGTCCAGGGCGGCGAGGCGCTGGAAGGTGCCAAACCGGATATGACTCCACGAGAGGCGGGTGAGGACCGCCGAGCGCGTCGGGCTCGGCTCGTCGCCGCGTTGCAAGGCCTCCCCGGTCTCGATCAGCGACAGGGAGCGGGAGGTGGGAACGCCCAGGGCCTCCAGCATGGCGGTGGCCAGCACCTCGCGCACGCCGCCCTTGAGGGTCAGGCGCCCGTCGCCGCCCCGCGACCACGGCGTGCGGCCCGAGCCCTTGGTTCCCAAATCGAGGAGCCGATCGCTTCCCGCCTCCCGCAATTGGGCGAACAGGAAGCCGCGGCCGTCGCCCAGGTCGGGGTTGTAGGTGCGAAACTGGTGGCCGTGGTAGCGCATGGCGAGCGGCGTCGCCTGATTGGCCGGCAGCGGCTCGAAGCGGGCGAAGTGGGCGCGCCATTCCTCATCGGTGAGAGTGTCCAGGCCGACGCTCGCCGCCGCCCGCTGGTTGCGCCAGCGGATCGTCGCCATGGGGAAGTCCGCCGGTGCCACGGGGTCGGCGAACTCCGGCCCAAGGGACGCGAAGCGCGGGTCGGGGCGATAGGCGGCGGAGACCGGCATGGCGCGGTTGTGAGGGCTGGCGCCCCCGGCGGCAAGCGCGGGTTCGCTTCGCCGAGAAGGCGGCGGCATGCTATCGCGAGGCCATGGCTCGGCGCCTCACCCTCGACTTTCTGAAGACCGAGTCCGGAGCCGGCGCCATCCTGGCCGCCGCCGCCGCCGCCGCCATGATCGTGGCCAATTCTCCCTGGGCGGGGGTCTATTTCACCTTCGTCGACTGGCCGATCGCGGTGCGCCTGGGGGATTTCGCCCAGGCGCGCAGCGTCCTTTCCTGGGTCAAGGACGGGCTGATGGCGATCTTCTTCCTGGTGGTCGGGATGGAGATCAAGTTCGAGGTGCTGCGCGGCGAGCTTTCCAGCCCCCGCCGCCTCGCCCTGCCGGTCGTGGCGGCTCTGGGCGGCATGATCGTTCCAGCCCTGGTCTATCTGGCCCTGAACGCCGGCGCGGGCGGCGAGCCGCGCGGCTGGCCGATCGCCACGGCCACCGACATCGCCTTCGCCCTGGCGGCCCTGGCGGTCGCCGCTCCCCGCATGCCCTCGTCATTGAGGGTCTTTCTCCTGACCCTGGCCATCGCCGACGACCTGGCCGCGGTGGGGCTGATCGCCGTTCTGTTCACCGCCGGTTTGCACATTCTGGCGCTGGCCGGGGCCGCCGCGACCCTGGGGGTTCTGGCGGCGATCTCCCGCTGGCGGCGGACGCCGTTCTTCTTTTATGCGGTGGGTTTTGCCCTGGTCTGGGCCTTCACTCTTCAGTCGGGTGTGAACACCTCGATCGCCGGCGTCGCCTGCGCCTTCACCGTGCCGGTCGGCGCGCGGCGGGCCGGTCAGGAGAGCGTCCTGAAATATTTCATGGACAGCCTGCATCCTTACGTCGCCTTCGCCATCCTGCCGCTCTTCGCCTTCACGGCGGCGGGCTTTTCGTTTCGAGGCCTTCGCCCCCACGACCTCGTCGCCTCGGCGCCCCTGGGGATCGCGCTGGCCTTGCTGGTCGGCAAGACGGTGGGGGTCTTCGGTTTTTCGGTTCTGGGCGTGGCGGCGCGGATCGGCCGGCGGCCCGCCGGCGCGACTTGGCCGGAGATGCTCGGCGTCGCGGTTCTGTGCGGCGCCGGTTTCACCATGAGCCTCTACATCGGCGCCCTGGCCTTCCCCCCCGGCGATCCGCTCGCCCAGGCGCGGGTGAGGCTGGGCGTGATCGCCGGCTCGCTGGCCGCGGCGTTGATCGGCGGCGCGCTGATGGCATGGCTGCAGGCGCGGCGCACGGCGCGGGGCGACGACGAGCGCGCGTAAGACGCCGCGCGCGCCACCGTTATCGGCGAGGCTCTATTCCGCCGCCTGTTTGGGGGCGATCACGGCCTTGACCTCGAGATATTCTGCGAAGCCGAAATCGCCCCATTCGCGGCCGTTGCCGCTCATCTTGTAGCCGCCGAACGGGGCGGTCATGTCCATGTCGCCGCCGTTGATCGCCACCTGGCCGGCGCGAAGGCGGGAGGCCACCTCGCGGGCCTTGGCCATGTCCTTGCCCGAGACATACGCGGCGAGGCCATATTCGGTGTCGTTGCCGATCCGCACCGCCTCGTCGACGGTGTCGTAGCCGAGGATGGAGACGACGGGCCCGAAAATCTCCTCCTTGGCCACGGTCATGTCGTTGGTGACGTTGGCGAACACGGTGGGCTTGACGTAGAAGCCCTTGTCCAGGCCGTCCGGGCGGCCGGCCCCGCCGGTGACCAGGGTCGCGCCTTCGTCGATGCCGGTCTTGATCAGGCGCTGGATCTTCTCCCACTGGCTCTTGTTCACAACCGGGCCGATCTGGGCGTTGCCGTTGGGATCGCCCACCGTGGTCGAGTCGGCGGCTTCCCTGGCGATGACGATGGCCTCGTCCATCTTGGCTGACGGGACCAGCATCCGGGTCGGGGCGTTGCACGACTGGCCGGAGTTCTGCATCACGTGGCGGACCCCGCCGCCCACGGCGCTCTTCATCTCGGCGTCCTCGAGGATGATGTTGGGGCTCTTGCCGCCCAGTTCCTGGGCCACCCGCTTGACGGTGGGCGCGGCGGCCCTGGCCACCTCGATCCCGGCCCGGGTCGAGCCGGTGAAGGAGACCATGTCGATCCCCGGATGGGCGGAGATGGCCGCCCCCACTTCCGCCCCCGTGCCGTTGATCAGGTTGAAGACGCCGGCCGGCACGCCCGCCGCGTGCAGAATCTCGGCCCAGATTATGGCCGAGAACGGCGCCTCCTCTGAGGGCTTGAGAACCATGGTGCAGCCGGTAGCGAGCGCCGGCACCACCTTGCAGGCTATCTGGTTGATCGGCCAGTTCCACGGGGTGATCATGCCGCAAACTCCGATCGGCTCCTTGACGATGCGGGTCGCGCCGCGGTCTTCCTCGAATTTGAAGGACTTGAGCACCTCGATACCTGTGGCCAGATGGCCCATGCCGATCGGCGCCTGGGCGCGCTGGGCGAGGTTGGCGGGGGCGCCCATCTCCTCGGTGATGGCGCTGGCCACGTCGCCGAAGCGCTTCTGGTATTCGGCCAGGATGCGCTGAAGGAGATCCAGGCGGTCCTCGCGGCTGGTCTTGGAATAGGTTTCGAACGCCTTGCGCGCCGCCGCCACCGCCTTGTCCACATCGGCCGCCGAGCCGGCCGATATATGGCCGCAGACTTCCTCGGTCGCCGGATTGACCACGTCGAGGCTCTTGGCCGTCGCCGGATCGACCCACTGGCCGTCGATGTAGAACTGCATGTGGTCGCGCATGGATTTTTCTCCTGACGGGCATGGGGCCGGCGGCGGGCCGTTCAAACAAACATATGAGCGATTGCGGTTCAGACGGGAAGGGGGCAGGCAATATTACAGGGCGATCGGGTAAACCCGTCTTTGACCGATCGGCCTTGGCTAAAGGCCAAGAGGCTGTTCCACGAACCTCATGAACTCGTGCGATTTCGCGCGGGGTCGCCAGCGCTTCGCGGCGACATGCGTGTTTTGTTCGTGAGGTTCGTGAGGTTCGTGGCTAGGATGAGAGCGTTCGCGGTGTCAGGAGCATCCCCCGCCATGGTCGCCATCGTCGCCATCCTCATCTTCATCGTCGCCATCGGGGCGCTGAACTGGTTCGAGTTCGGCCGCGTCGACTAGCCATGCCCTCGCGCGGCTGGGCACTGGTCACCGGCGCGGCGCGGCGCATCGGCCGGACGCTGGCGGTGGCCGTCGGCGAGGCCGGCTACGATGTCCTCATTCACCATCACGCCTCGCCGGACGACGTCGAGGAAACCGCGCGCCTGGTGCGCGCAGAGGGTCGCCGCGCCGAGGTTCGCGCCGCCGATCTCGCCGATCCCGCCGCCGCCGGGCGCCTGATCGCCGCCGCGCCCGGCCCGATGACCCTGCTGGTCAATTGCGCTTCCCTGTTCGCCGACGACCGGATCGAGACCGTGACGGCCGAGGGCTTCGACGCGGTCATCGCCGCCAACCTGCGCGCGCCGGTGCTTCTGGCCCAGGCCTTCGCCGCCGCCCTGCCGTCGGAGCGGGCGGGCCTGATCGTCAACATCGTCGATCAGAGGGTGTGGCGGCTCACCCCGCAATTTTTCAGCTACACCCTCGGCAAGGCCGCCCTGTGGACCGCCACCCAGACCCTGGCCCAGGCGCTGGCCCCGCGTATCCGGGTCAACGCCATCGGGCCCGGCCCCACCCTCGCCTCGGTCCATCAGTCGCCGGTCGACTTCGCCGCCGAGGCCGCCGGCGTGCTCCTGGGCCATGGCGCCGATCCGGCCCAGATCGCCGCCGCCCTGCGCTATCTGATTGACGCGCCCTCGGTGACCGGCCAGATGATCGCGGTCGATGGCGGCCAGCACCTGGCCTGGCGGACGCCCGACATCGTCGGTGACTGAAAGATGCCTCTGGCCAAGACGAAACCGGCCGCGCGGGAAGCAGCGTCGCCGAAGATCCTGGTCACCAAGGTTTTCGTGCGCGGTCTGGCCATCGAGGCGGAGGTCGGCGTTCATCCCCACGAGCGGGGCCGTCGCCAGCCGCTCATCGTCGATGTCGAGCTGGATGTCGCGGCCGGCGGCTGGCGCGCCCTCGCCGACACGGTGAACTACGAAACCATCGCCGAGGCCGCCCGCACCCTCGCCGGCGCCGGACACATCGGCCTGGTGGAATCCTTCGCTCAGCGCCTGGCGGCGGCCTGTTTCGCCCAGCCCCGCGTCCTGCGCGCCCGGGTGCGGGTGGAAAAGCCCCTGGCTCTCGCCCCCCACGCCGCCGCCGCCGGGGTGGAGATCGTCGCGGTGCGGGGGTAGAGAATGCGCCAAGGACACGGGAGCGAATCATGACCGACACCACCACCTCGCCGCCGCCGATTGAGCCTCCGCCGCCAAGTCTCGCCGCCGGCTTTTCCCATCAGCATCAGATGCCGTTTATCGTATACATCCTCTACCTGTCGCATTTCGTGCCGGTGATCGGCTGGGTCGCCACCATCGTCGGCTTGGTCCTGGCCTATGTGGAGCGCGACGCGGCGCCGGAATGGCTGAAAAGCCACTACACCTTCCAGATCCGCACCTTCTGGATCGGCCTGCTCTATTTCGTTGTGGCCTGTGTGCTGGTCGTCGTCCTGATCGGCATCCCGCTGCTGGTAGCCGTCTGGGTGTGGTTCATCGTCCGCTGCGCCCTGGGCCTCAGCCGCCTGCTGCGCAACGAGCCCTATCCGACGCCGCTCAGCTGGACGGTGTAGAGGGAGGATTTGGGCCATGCGATAATCATTGCGGCGGAGAAATCTGGTCGGTGGGAACCGCCTCCGGCGCCGGGGGCGGCGCGACCGGCGGCGGAACTGGCCTCCCATAGGGGATGGGGCCGTTGGGGAGACGCCGCAAGGCCACGGTCATGAAGCCGCGCCACAATTCCGCCGGCGCGCTGCCGCCGGTCACCGCGCGCATGGGCGTCGCGTCGTCGCGGCCCATCCACACCACGGTCGTCAGCCCGCCGGTGAAGCCGCAGAACCAGGCGTCCTTGAAATCGGTGGTGGTGCCGGTCTTTCCGGCCAGATCGTGACCTGGAATGGCCGCCCGCGCCCCGGTTCCCGAGACGATGACGGTGCGCAACATCCGGTCCATTTCGGACAGCGGCGGATTGCCGATGGCAGGAGCGGTCGCCGCCGTCCGGTGGCGATAGAGCACCGCCCCGCCGACCGTGCGGATGCGCTCCAGCCCGTAGGCGGCCACCCGGTCGCCGCCGTTTGAAAAGGCGTCGTAGGCCTGGGCCATCTCGATCGGCGTGACCAGAGTGGTGCCGAGCGCCATGGCCGGGTCGGTGTTGATCGGCGAGACGATGCCGACCCGCCGCGCCGCCACCGCCACCGCGCCGCGCCCCACCTCGTCGGCCAGCCGCGCCGCCACGATGTTGATGGAATGGGCGAGCGCCGTCTCCAGAGTGATCGGGCCCAGGAAGCCGGGATCGAAGTCGCGCGGCGACCAGCCGTCGATAGTGACCGGCTCATCGACCGCGATGGTGTCGGGAGTGCGCCCGGCCTCCATCGCCGCCAGATAGACGAAGGGTTTCCAGGCCGAGCCGGCCTGGCGGCGGGCCTCGACCGCCCGATTGTAAGGGCTGGAGGCGTAGTCGGTCCCGCCGATCATGGCCCGCACCCGCCCGCCGCCATCCACCGCCACCAGGGCCGCTTGGCCGACCCGCGCCGCTCGGAAGCGCGCCACCACGGCCCGCGCCTTTTCGCCGGCGGCGATCTCGGCCGGAAGGTCCAAGGTGGTGTCGACGATCAGGTCTTCCTTGCGGGCCCCGATCAGCGCGCGCGCCTGGCCGTCCAGCCAGTCGACGAAATACTGCGCCGGCGCGCCGGGCGCCGCCTTCCACACTCTCGGCGAGGCCGCCGCCGCCTTCGCCCGCTGAGCCTCGGTGATCGCGCCGGTCTCGGCCATGGCCGACAGCACCAGATCGGCCCGACCTTCGGCGGCGGCCGGCTGCTCGGCCGGGTCGTAGGCCGTGGGCGACTTGGGAATCCCGGCCAGGATCGCCGCTTCCTTGAGAGTCAGGCGCGCCGCCGGCTTGTTGAAATAGCGCCGCGCCGCCGCCTCGATCCCATAGGCGCCGGAGCCGAAATAGACCCGGCTCACATACATCCCCAGGATCTGGCGCTTGGTGTAGGCCCGCTCCAGCTCCACCGCGTAGACCAGCTCCTGCGCCTTGCGCTCCAAAGTGCGCTCGCCGCTCAGATAAAGGTTGCGGGCCAGTTGCTGGGTGATGGTCGAGGCGCCCTGCGAGGGGCGGCCCTCACCCAGGTCGGTGACGATGGCACGCGCGATCCCCATGGCGTCGAAACCGGGATGCTCATAGAAGCGCCGATCCTCGATGGCCACGAACGCCGCCGGGACGTAAGGAGGCAGCCTGGCCAGATCGACCGGCGGCCCATATCGCCCACCCCGCACCCCCAGCACCGCGCCCGACCGATCGACATAGGTCACCTGCGGATCGCGCCGGATCACCGGCAGAGGCGGCAGGTCGAATGCGCCCCCCAGCACGGAAGCGGCGGCGATGAGGGCGATCAAGCGGGGGACTCCAGGATGGCGGAGGGTTCAGGGGCGGGGCGCGTTGTGGCGCGTCGGCGGGCGGGGGGATAGATAATTCGCGGTAAGGTGGGGCGGTAGGTTATCATTCCGGTTAAGGAGATGCGCATGACACATTAATCCCGGCCGCGCTCCCCCACCCCCTTGGGCGACGCCGATGGCGAGAAATCGAAAAAAGCCATGAACGCCATGCTGAAGATGAAGAAACTCGACAACACGCGCTTGATCGGGCGGGGGAGGGCTGGCCCTGCTTCGTTGACCACCGACGCCCCCATTGCGGGAGAAAGCTGTCGGCGAAGCAGACGAATGAGGGGTCGTATCGGCGACGCCGTGGAAAATTACTCATCCGGCGCTAAGCCCCACCTTCTCCCGCAAGGGGAGAAGGCTTCTCGCCCTCTACCCCACCCGCCGCACCAGCCGCGCGTAGTCGTCCATCAGCGACAGGGAGATATTTCCCGGCGTGAAGGTGTAGCCTCCCACCCGCCCCACCGGCGTCACCTCGGCCGCCGTGCCGGTGATGAAGCATTCGGAAAAGCCGGCCAAATCCTCGGGGACAATGTGCCGCTCCACCACTTCGAAGCCCTTGTCCGCCGCCAGGGCCATCACGGCGCGGCGGGTGATGCCGTCCAGGAAGCAGTCGGGGATGGGGGTGTGCAGAACTCCGTCGGCGACGAAGAACACATTGGCCCCGGTCGCCTCGGCCACGTAGCCGCGCCAGTCCAGCATCATGGCGTCGGCGAACCCGTCGCGCTCGGCGGCGTGCTTGGAGAGGGTGCAGATCATGTAGAGCCCCGCCGCCTTGGAGGCGGTGGGCGCGGTGTCCGGCGATGGGCGGCGGTATTTGCCCCAGCTCATGGCGATGCCCTTGGCCTTTTGTTCCGGCTTGAAATAGCTGGGCCATTCCCAGCAGGCGATGGCGAGATGGATCCTGGTGTTGTGGGCCGCCACCCCGATGGTCTCGGAGCCGCGCCAGGCGATGGGGCGGACGTAGCAGTCCGCAAGGCCGTTGCGGCGACAGACCTCGGCGCTCGCCGATTCGATCTCGCCCTGGGTGAAGGGGATGTCGAAATCGAGGATCTGCCCAGACCGGATCAGGCGGGCTGAGTGTTCGGCGAGCCTGAATATCTCGCCGCCGTACATCCGCTCGCCTTCGAACACCGCCGAGGCGTAGTGAAGGCCATGGGTTAAAACGTGCACTTTCGCGGTGCGCCAGGGGACGAACTCGCCATCCATCCAGATCCACCCGTCACGATCATCGTAGGGAATCAATGGCATCGGCAAAATGCACCTCTCGTGGACGACATCCTTAAACCCTCGCCGCCCTCGCGCGTCAACGTCGCGCGCCTCGCATCGGCTTGGTGCATTTCGAGGCGGCGGGTAAACACTCGGGGCCATGGAAAGCGCGGCCGAATCCGAGGAACGGCACCTGCTGGTGGTCGATGACGACGACCGCATCCGCGGCCTCCTGAAGCAGTACCTGGCCAGGGCTGGGTTCCGGGTCACCGCCGCCGCCGACGCGGTCGCCGCCCGCCGTCTCCTGGAGGCGTTGCATTTCGACCTTCTGGTCCTCGATGTGATGATGCCGGGCGAGGACGGGCTGTCGCTCACCGGCTGGTTGCGGGGCCAGGAAGGGCCGCTCGGCGCGACCCCGGTGCTGATCCTGACCGCCCGGGGGCTGGCCGACGACCGTATCGAGGGCCTGACCGTGGGCGCCGACGACTATCTCGCCAAGCCCTTCGAACCGCGCGAGCTGGTCTTGCGCATCGAGGCGATCCTGCGCCGCGTGGCCGCCCCTCCCGCCGCCGGACGCCTCCAGCTCGGCCACTGCGCCTTCGATGTCGGGCGCGGCGAGCTATTCCGCGATGGCGAACCGGTGCGCCTCACCGGGGCCGAGGCGCGGCTACTGCGCAGGTTGGCCCTGGCCGCCCATGTGGGGGTCGCCCGCCTGGAGCTCGCCGCGGCGGGCGGCGACGCCGGCGGCCGGGCGGTGGACATCCAGGTCACCCGCCTGCGCCGCAAGATCGAACCCGACCCGGTCAATCCGCGCTATCTGCGCACGGTGCGCGGGGTCGGCTACATGCTCGCGCCGGACTGATGCGTTCCTTGCCGCGCCCCTGGCCGGCCTATTTGTGGCGGACGATCAAGCGGCGCCTTCCGACCTCCCTGTTCGGCCGCAGCCTGCTGATCATCGTGGCGCCGATCGCCATCATGCAGATCGCGGTCGGCTACGTCTTCTTCGACGCCCACTGGCAGAGCGTGAACAGCCATCTCACCGAGGGCCTGGCCGGCGACGTGTCGTGGATTGTGCAGAGCTATCAGTCGAATCCCAGCGGCGCCAATCTGAAGCGTCTCAAGGACCGCGCCCAGCGGACGCTCGACCTTTCCGTCGCCTTTCAGGAGGGCGGCGCGCTGCCGCGCGGCCGGCGGCCGATCCTGTTCGTCGCCGTCGACCGGGCGGTGCAAAAGGCCCTGGCCGAGCGCGTCGACGCGCCGTTCTGGTTCGATACCGCCCGCTACCCGGCCTATGTGGACGTGCGGGCGAAGGTCGCCGGCGGGGTGCTGCGCGTCATCGCGCCGAAGGACCGGGTGTTCGCCACCCGCGGCCACATCTTCATCCTGTGGCTCACGATCGCCACGGTGCTGCTCACCGCCGTCGCCGTCGCCTTCATCCGCAACCAGGTGCGGGCTATCGAGCGCCTGGCCGAGGCGGCCGAGGCCTTCGGCAAGGGGGCCGACATCGGCTTTCGCCCGCACGGCGCGCGCGAGGTGCGTCAGGCGGCGCGCGCCTTTTTGGCCATGAAGGGGCGCATCCAGCGCCATGTCGAGCAGCGCACCGCCCTCCTGGCCTCGGTGAGCCACGACCTTCGCACCCCTCTGACCCGGCTGAAGCTTGAGCTGGCCCTGGCCGAGCCGGGCGCCCGCGTCGAGGCCATGAAGGGCGATCTGGCCGAGATGGAACACATGATCGACGAATATCTGGCTTTCGCCCGCGGCGAGGAAGGCGAGAGCGCCGAGCTGGTCGAGCTTGGTGGCCTCATCGCCGCGGTGAGCGCCGGCGCCGTCCGCGCCGGGGCGGAGATGGAGGTCGATGTGCCGCCGGGCCTGGCCGCCGTGGTTCGGCCCAACGCCCTGAAGCGGGCTTTGGCCAATCTGGTGACGAACGCCGCCGCGCACGGCGATCGGGTCGCGATCGCCGCCCGCCCCACCCCCGCCGGCGGAGTGGAGATCGCCATCGACGACAATGGCCCCGGCATCCCCGAGGATCGGTTCGAGGAAGCCTTCGCCCCCTTCGCCCGCCTCGATCCCGCCCGCAACCAGAACGAGAAAGGCGTCGGCCTGGGCCTCGCCATCGCCCGCGATGTCGCCCGCGGCCATGGCGGCGAGGTGACCCTGAGCCGCTCGCCGCTCGGGGGGCTGCGGGCCGTGGTGCGGTTGCCGGGCTAGAACCCCGCCCCGATCCGCCCCAGCCGGGCCCGCATCTGTTTCAGCCGTTTGTCGATCTCGGCCATGGTGCGGTTGAGGGCGCCCTGGTCATCGCGCCAGACCTGGGCGGCGCGCGCCCATACGGCGGTCGTGGCGGCCAGGCGGGGCGGCGTGGCCTCGACGCCGGCCGCTTCCAGGATGGCGCGAGCGGTACGCGGGAAATGGGGGACGAGGGCAAGGGCGCCGGCGTCGCGGGCGATGGCCGTCAGGGCGGCGCGATGCGGCTCCATGGCCTCGACCCTGGCCATGACGGCGTCGAACAGGCGATCGTGAACGTCGTCGGAATCCGTGGCGGCGGTGGCCAGCGCGGCCCGGTCGAAGCGGGCCGACAGATGAGCCAGGAGCGCGCCCTTGCCGTCGGCCAGGTCGAAGAGTTCGGCGAGGGGCACGGCCGCCGCCTCGGCCACGGCGCGCAGGGAGATATCCCGCCACGGCCGCTCGGCGGCCAACGCCAGCAAGGTGTCGGCGGCGCGATCGAGGATAGGGGCTTGGGGATCGAGCGGAGTCACTGGCTCAGCACTCGGGAACGCACCGCCGCGGCCGCGACGGCGCGCGTCATCAGATCGTCCAGGCCGCCCGGTCCCGCCAGTACGTCGAGAGCCGCCTGGGCGGTTCCACCCGGAGAGGTCACCTGGCGACGCAGGGCGGCCGGATCCTCGCCGGTGCGCTCCATCAGCGCCGCCGCTCCGGTGACGGCGCCGGAGACCAGGCGCGCCGCGGTGGCCGCCGGAAGTCGGGTGGCCCCCGCTGCGGGGCGCAGCGCCTCGACGAAGGCATAGAAGAAGGCCGGGGCCGAACTCGACGCCGCAGTGACGGCGTGCATCGAATCCTCGCCCTCAAGGTCGATGACCGCGCCGACCGGCTCGAACAAGGCCCGCGCCCGCGCCCGGGCGCGCGGATCGGCCGCGTAGAGGCCGGTCACGGATTTGCCGACAGCGGCGGCGGTGATGGGCATGGCGCGGGCGACAGCCCGACCGGCGAAAACGCGGGCGAGTTCGTCGGCGCCGACACCGGCCATGATGGAGACGATCATAGCGTCGGGCGCCAAGTGGGCCACGATCTCCAGGGCGGCGTCGCGCCATCTCTGCGGCTTGATGGCGAGGAGCACGGTGTTCGCGGCGGCGAGGTCGGCGTCGGGCGGGTTCAGGCGGGCGCCCACGTCCCGGGTGGCCAGGGCCTCCGCGCCGGGGTCCGGGTCGCGAACGATGAGGTCGCTTGGCGCGAACGCTCCGGCCAGCCGCCAGCCGGCGATCAGCGCCCCGCCCATGCGCCCGGCGCCCACCAGAAGTATCGGCGTCAGCGGCGTGGTCATGGCCGGGGCGGGGTTATGCCTGCCCGAAGGTCTCGAACATGCAGGCGGCCATCGCCTCTGCCGGGGTCTTGTCGCCGGCGAGCAGGAAATCGAAGGCGGGGTAGAAGCGGTCGGCCGACTCCATGGCCGCGTCGATCATCGAGGCGGTCTGGGCCAGGCTCGGTCGCTCGCCTTCGGGCAGGGCCATGGCGTGGCGGAACACCACCTCGCCGTCGTCGGCCCACACCTCGAAATGGCCCAGCCACACCCGCTGGTTGATCAGGTTGACCAGTTCCTGGGCCGGCCCCCGCAGCGCCTTGGCCGCCTTGAGGTCGATGGACAGACAGAGTTGCAGGCAGTCCGCCTCGGGGCGCCAGGCGAACCACAATTCATAGTCTTTCCAGTCGCCGGTGAGGGCGAAGGCGAGATCGCCGTCGTCGGTGCGGTCGAACGACAGGTTCTCGGCCGCCAGAACGTGCTCGACCACTTCCAGGGGATCGAGGGCGATCAGGGTGTCGTCTTCTTCCGGACGGGGGATGTCCATGGGGCCTTTGGCGTCCTTGAAGGCTCGTGGGCGGTGGCGCGCCGCCCGCGCGGGTGAATCATCGGTGCGCGTCTTAGGCTAATCTGCTTCGCGCCGTTCGTCTCGACCAGGGACCGAGCTATTTTTCAGCGGCTGGCGACGTCGGCTTGAGCGAGGCGATCTCGGCGCGCAGGCTCGCCACCTCCGCCTTGAGGGCCTCATACTCCTCGCGCCGGATGAGGTCGAGGTCGGCGGCCCATTTGTCGGTCTGGGCGCGGAAGGCGCTCTTGGCCTCCTCGCCCGCTGCCTGGGCCAGGCCCATGGCGGCCTGGGTAAGCTTGGCCATTTCGTCCAGGAAGGGGTTTTGCGTCTGCATGTCACGACCATAGGCCAAAAGCGGCGTGAAAGCGAACCCCCGCTTGGCCGCTACACTTTGGCGCGAGGCGGCGCTAAAGCGGCCCATGGCCTTGCCCTTTCCCGATATCCGTCCCGACCTGTTCACGATACCGGCCTTGCACGTGGGCGGCCTGAACCTGGGGCCCTTTCCCGTCCGCTGGTACGCCCTGGCCTACATAGCGGGCATTCTGCTTGGGTGGCGCTACGCCGTGAGTCTGGTGAAGGCGCCCCGCTTGTGGGGCGGCGGGGCGCCGGCCGCGACGCCCCCCCAGATCGACGACCTCATCTTGTGGGTGACCCTGGGGGTCATCGTCGGGGGCCGTCTCGGCTATGTCTTTTTCTACATGCTCACCGTAGCCGGCCAGCGGGCCGCCCTCCTCGCCGATCCGCTGGAAATCTTGCGTGTCTGGCACGGCGGGATGAGCTTTCACGGCGGCGCGATCGGCGTGGTCGTGGCCCTGGTGGCCTTCGCCCGCGCCCAGCGACTCGATCTGCTGCGCCTGGCCGACGTCGCGGCGGCCTGCACGCCCATCGGCCTGTTCTTCGGGCGGATCGCCAACTTCATCAACGGCGAGCTTTGGGGGCGCGTCACCACCGCGCCGTGGGGCATGGTGTTCTGCGGTCACAACATCGCCGCCGACGCCGCCGGCGGATGCGTGGCCGGCTATCGGCCCCGCCACCCCAGCCAGCTCTACGAGGCCGTCCTGGAGGGGCTGGCGCTGTTTCTCATTTTGCGCTTGGTCACCCACAAGGCCGGCTGGCTGCGCCGGCGCGGGGCGGTCACTGGCCTCTTCCTGGTCGGCTATGGCCTGATGCGCATCGCGCTCGAGAACGTGAGGATGCCCGACGCCGGCCTGCGCGACCTTCCCCTCGGCCTGACGGTCGGCATCCTGCTTTCCGTTCCCATGGTGCTGGCGGGGACGTGGCTGATGTGGCGCGGATTGAAGGCGCCGCCGCCGGCGCCCCAAGTCCATGAACCTGCGTGAGCGCCTGATCGCCGCCATTGCCAGAGATGGCCCAATGCCGGTCTCCGACTTCATGACCGCCTGCCTGCATGACCCAGGCGACGGCTATTACGCAACCCGCCCCGGGCTGGGCGCGGGCGGCGATTTCATCACCGCCCCGCATATCTCGCAAATGTTCGGCGAACTCCTGGGCCTGTGGGCGGCCCAGGTGTGGGAGCGGCTTGGCCCGCCGCGGCCGGCGCGCCTAGTGGAACTAGGCCCGGGCGACGGGACGATGATGGCCGACGTTCTGCGCGCGGCGACAAAGGCGGCGCCCTCGTTTCTCTGCGCTTGCGAAATATGGCTGGTGGAGACCAGCGCGCCCCTGGCGGTGCTACAGAAGGCGGCACTGGCCGATCAGGGCGCCCAATGGGTGGAAAGCTTCGCCGCCGTGCCGATAGACGCTCCTCTGATCGTCCTGGCCAACGAGTTCCTCGACTGCCTGCCGATCGACCAAGCGGTGTCGACCGCCGATGGTTGGGCGCCGCGCCGCGTGGGGATCGATGGGGCCGGCGGCCTGACGTTTCAGCTCGGGGCATCGACCTTGCCGTGGCTCGGGACGGTTCGCGAGTCTTCGCACGCCTTAACCGCCTTCGGCCGAACCCTCGGCGAAGCCATCGCCCGCGCCGGCGGCGCGGCCCTTCTCATCGACTATGGGCGCGACGCGCCGGGATACGGCGACACCCTTCAGGCGTTGCGCGGGCACCGCAAGGAGAGCCCGCTGGCCCATCCGGGTGAGGCCGATCTGACCGCCCATGTGGACTTTCCGGCGTTTCTCGCCGCCGCGCGGGCGGGCGGGGCGCTCACCGCCCCGATCCGCTCCCAGGGCGATTTCCTGCGCGCCCTTGGCGCTCCGACGCGCGCCGCCGCGCTGGCGAAGGCTTGGCCCGCCCAAGCCGACGTTATCGGCCGTCAACTGGCGCGGCTGACTGCGGCGGACCAGATGGGCGATCTCTTCAAGGCGGCCTGCGTCCATTCGCCCGGCTTGGCGCCGCCCGGCTTCGAGACTCAGGCGTGAGCGCGCCGCCCATCCTGACTTCGCCGCTGCTGGCCAGCGTTCCGGGCGTACGCCACGCCTTCTTCAGCCGCCACGGCGGCGTGTCGAAGGGGATCTACGCCAGTCTGAATCTCGGGCGCGGTTCGCGCGACGCGCCGGCCGACGTGGCCGAGAACCGGCGGCGGGCCGCCGCTGTGTTCGATCTGGGGCCCGAAGCGCTGAACACCTGTTATCAGATTCATTCCAACCAGGTTTTGACCGCCGAGGCGAAGTGGGGAGAGAGCCGGCCGCGCGGCGATGGCGTGGTCGCGGCGCGGCCAGGGTTTATCTGCGGCTCCCTCGCCGCCGATTGCGCCCCGGTGCTGATCGCCGACGGCGCCGCGCGGATCGTCGCCGCCGTCCACGCCGGCTGGCGCGGCGCCCTGGCCGGCGTGGTGGAAGCGGGGGTGGCGGCGATGATCGCCCAGGGCGCCTCGCCGCCGCGAATGGTCGCCGCCGTGGGGCCGTGCATCGCTCAGTCTTCCTATGAGGTGGGGCTGGATTTTCTCGAACGGTTCGCGGCGGACGCGGCGGCGGCGCGGTTCTTCGCGCCCGGAACAGGCGACGGGAAGCGCCAATTCGACCTGCCGGGGTATGTGCTTTTCCGTTTGGCGGCGGCGGGGGTCACCAATTGCGAATGGGTCGGCCGCGACACCTGCGCCGAGGAGGGCGACTTCTTTTCCAACCGCCGTGCGTTAAGGCGCGGCGAGGGCGACTACGGGCGGCTGCTCTCGGCTGTCGTGCTGGAAAGGTAAAGCTGATCGGCCCCACGCCGGGGCTTGCTCCGCCGCCGGGCGCTGATAGAAGCCTCTTGCGCCATGTCTTTTGAGAAAGACGCCGGCGGGGACGGGGTTCGATGAAGCTGCTGGCCGGCAACTCCAACCGCGCGCTCGCCGAGGCGATCGCCAAGTCCCTGGACGCGCCGCTGACGCGGGCGCAGGTGAAGCGGTTTCCCGACAACGAAGCCTGGGTGGTCATCGACGAGAATGTCCGCGGCGAGGACGTCTTCGTCCTGCAATCGACCAGCTATCCTGCCAACGACAATCTCATGGAGTTGCTGGTCTGCATAGACGCCCTCAAGCGCGCCTCGGCCAAGCGGATCACCGCCGTGACTCCCTATTTCGGCTATGCCCGCCAGGACCGCAAGACGGGCGGTCGCACCCCCATCTCGGCCAAGCTGGTGGCCAATATGATCACCCGCGCCGGGGCCGACCGGGTGCTCACCATGGATCTCCATTCGGGCCAGATTCAAGGCTTCTTCGACATCCCCACCGACAATCTGCAGGCCGCGCCGCTCATGGCCGCCGACGTGGCCCGCCACTATGCCAAAACCGAAGAACTGCTGATCGTCTCGCCGGACGTGGGCGGAGTAGTTCGCGCCTTGGCCTTGGCCAGCCGGCTGAACGCGGGCCTGGCCATCGTCGACAAGCGCCGCCAGGGACCGGGCGTGACGGAGGTGGCCAACATCGTCGGCGACGTGGCCGGCCGGCGGCTGATCATCTTCGACGACATCGTCGATTCGGCCAGCACCCTGTGCAGCGCCGCCCAGTCGCTGGCACAGGCCGGCGCGGCGGAGGTGAGCGCCTACATCACCCACGGGGTGCTCTCAGGCGCGGCCATCGAGCGGGTCAACGCCTCGGCCTTGAAGGAGTTGGTGGTCACCGATTCCATCGAAGCCGACAGCCGGATCGCCGCCGGCGGCAAGATTCGCGTGGTGAGCTGCGCGCGGCTGATCGGCGAGGCCATCCGCCGCATCGCCAACGAAGAATCGGTCTCTAAGCTGTTCGACTGAACCGCGAAGAGGGGCGTATCGTCACATTGTCGCCGATTCGGTGACGCAAACGACGCGCGCCGAAAAGTCCAGGAGGTCGTTCGAACCAACATGCACCGGCTCAATTGCAAGCGCCTCGTCCTGGCGGTCATGGCCGTTGGCGCGGCCCTCGCTCTGCCGGCGGTGACCGGAGAAGCGAGACCGAAACCGCAGCCCGTCTATGAGCCCCCGCCGCCTCCCCCTCCGCCGCCGCCGGCTGGTCCGGTGGGCCTACCCGAACGCCTGTTGAGCGACGCGGCGGCCTATGAGGCCTATCTGGATCGGGCGACGGCCACCTCGCCGGGATTCACCAGCGGCGCGTCGGTGGAGCAGGCCCTGAAAGCCGGCGCCGCCTATGAGCCCAAGGCGTTCATTCGTGGCGCGGTCGCCTACGCCGCCGTCGCCGCGCTCGAGGACCCCGCCTTCGTCGCCGAACTACGGGCGGCCGGCAACAGCCCGGAAAACCGGCGCCTGATGGTGAGCTACATCGTCGCCGATCCGGCCTATGCGATCATCAACTTCAAGGACTCCGACGGGGCCGCGGGCCTCGCCAAGGAAGCCTTGGGCGGCGCGGGCCTTCGCCTCAACGCCACCGGCAAGACGATCAAGCAGTCGGCCTACGACGTGCAGCATCAGGACTGGTCGAAACAAGAGATCGCCGATCGGAGCGGTCGCTTGGCGGCGGTCGAGGCCTCCTCCGCCGACCCCGTGGGGCCTCGGGCCGACGATCATGTGCCGGCCCTGCAGCGCGCCGCCAGCGGCGTCGAACCCTTGACCCTCAGCGCGCCTCCCGCCGCGCCGCCCTATACGCCCCTGGTCGCCCGAGCCCTTCAGGTGGCCGCCATCGCGGCGCTGGGCGAGGCCGGCGACGAAGCTTATGATGAGCTAGCCGCGCTGGCCGTCGATGACAATACCGCCTCCTGCCTGCATATCGCCAAGCTCAATCTTTATCAGTGCCTGGCGGTGGCCAAGCCCAACTATGAAGACATTTTCTGCACCGGCCAGCACGCCCTGGCCGATACCGGCGCCTGCCTCGCCAAGAACGCCGGCGTCGCCCTGCCCATCGAGATCATTCCGGCCCGGATGATCGTGCCGCCGGCCCGCTCCGTCACGGTTCGTCGGCACGCCGCCCGCGGCTGATCGCATCGCGGGCTGACTGAAACCGGGGCTGATTGCATCGACGGTCGCCGCCGTGTATCTAGCCGCACCTTTCGATGGGGCTCGCGGGTCCCCGTGACGCAGGCCGCGCCGAGATTCATCGCCCGCGCGGCCGTCCTATTTCGAGGCAAGGCCATGGCTGATATCGTTCTCAACGTTGAAACGCGCTCCCGCGCCGGAACAGGCCGGGCCCGCCAAGCGCGCGGCGCGGGGCTGGTGCCCGGCATCCTTTACGGCGGAGCGGAGGATCCGGTCTCGATCGCGGTCAATGCGAGGGACTTTCGCAAGGCCCTGCACACCGGAAAGCTGTTGGGCCACCTGGTCACCTTGAAATACGGCGACGAAACTCAGCCGGTGATCGCCAAGGATGTGCAGTTTCACCCCGTGACCGACGCCCCGGTGCATTTCGACCTGTTCCGCGTCGAGGCGCACCAGACGATCCGCATCTCCGTGCCGGTCCACTTCCGCAATCACGAGGCTTCCCCCGGCCTCAAGCGCGGCGGCGCCCTCAACGTCAATCTCCACGAGTTGGAGTTGATGGCCCCGGCCACCGCCATTCCCGAGGAGGTGGTCATCGATCTCACCGGCCTGGAAATCGGCGACGCGGTGCGTGCCGCCGATATCGCCCTTCCCCAAGGCGTGGAATTGACCGCCCATCACCGCGACGCCACGGTGGCCTCCATCGCCACCTCCTCGGCCATGGAAATCGAAGAGGAGGAGGCGGCGCCCGAAGAGGAAGCCGCCCCTGAAGCTCCGCCCGAGACCTGAACTAGCGAGCGGGTTTGAAAGTGGCGCGGCGCCATGCTGATCCTAGCCGGGCTGGGAAATCCGGGTCCCCAATACGTCAATAACCGGCACAACATCGGGGCCATGACGGTGGGCGCCATCGCGCGGCGCTGGGACTTCGGCCGCGAGCGCGGGCGGTTTTCGAGCCTTGTCCGTGAAGGCGAAATCGCTACCGCAGCCGGCTCGGTTCGCGCTCTCGCTCTCAAGCCCCAGACCTTCTACAACGAGAGCGGCCGGGCGGTGAGCGAGGCCCTGAAGTTCTTCAAGCTCTCCCTCGCCGATCTGGTGGTGTTCTACGATGAGATCGACCTGGCGCCGGGCCGTTTCCGGATGAAGGCCGGCGGCGGGGCGGCGGGCAACAACGGTATCCGCTCCATCGCCGCTCGCGTCGGCCCCGACTTCCGGCGCGCCCGCATGGGAACCGGTCATCCTGGCCACAAGGACCTGGTCCATGGCCATGTTCTCTCCGATTTCCACAAGGCCGACCATCCCTGGGTCAGAGCTCTAGTGGAGGCCTGTGTGGAGGCCCTGCCCCTGCTGGCGGCCGGCGAAGACGAACGCTATCAGGCCGAGGTGCTCCGCCTAGCCCCATCCGCCAAGCTCGATCCGCGGGCAAAGGCCGATTGAACGCAGGCGCGCCCTGGCCGGTGCCCTGTGCGTCGTGCTAATTCGCGCGTTCTTTCATCAAACCGGCGCGTCTCCTTGGCCCTTAGAGTCGCCATCGTCGGCCTGCCCAATGTGGGCAAGTCCACCCTGTTCAACGCCGTCACCCAGACGGCGGCGGCGCAGGCGGCTAACTATCCATTCTGCACCATCGAGCCCAACGTCGGCGAGGTCGCGGTTCCCGAGCCTCGCCTTGACGCTCTGGCGGCGATCGCCAAATCCAAGCAAATCATCCCGGCGCGGATCACCTTCGTCGACGTGGCGGGCCTGGTGCGCGGCGCGTCCAAGGGCGAGGGGCTGGGCAACCAGTTCCTGGCCCATATCCGCGACTGCGATGCGATCGCCCTGGTGGCCCGCTGCTTCGAGGACAAGGACGTGAGCCATGTCGAGGGGCGGATCGATCCCCTCTCCGACCTCGACATCATCGACACCGAACTGATGCTGGCCGATCTGGAGAGCCTGGAAAAGCGGCTCGGCGCCTTGGAGAAACGCGCCAAGGGCGGCGAGAGGGAGAGCGCCGCCAGCCTTCGGCTGGCCAAGCTGGCTCTCGCCGAACTGAACGCCGGCCGACCGGCGCGCGCGGCCAAGGTTGCGGCGGACGACGACAAGGCGTGGCGGATGCTGCAACTCCTCACCGCCAAGCCGGCCCTCTATGTGGCCAACGTGGACGAAGACTCGGCGGGGACAGGAAATGCGCTGTCGGCGAGCGTCGCCAAGCGCGCGGCGCGGGACGGCGCCAAGGCGGTGATGATCTCGGCCAAGATCGAAAGCGAGATCGCTCTGCTCGACCCCGCCGAGCGCGCCGAATTCCTGGAGACCCTGGGTCTCGTCGAACCCGGCCTCGACCGCCTGATCCGCGAGGCCTATGCCTTGCTGGGCCTGCGCACCTATTTCACCGCCGGGCCGAAAGAAGCCCGCGCCTGGACCATTCCGGCGGGAGCCACCGGCCCACAGGCGGCCGGCGTCATCCACACCGATTTCGAAAAGGGATTCATTCGGGCCGAAACCATCGCCTTCGACGACTATGTGGCCCTGGGCGGTGAGGCGGGCGCGCGGGAGGCCGGCAAGATACGCGCCGAGGGTAAGGACTATGTGGTGCGCGACGGCGATGTGATGAACTTTCGGTTCAACGTGTGAGCGAAAACAAAGGGAAGCGGACCATGGGCGACATCATCCAGATCGGGAGCACGGCCGCCGACGGCTTCGCCTTCGCCGCCTATCACGCCGCGCCGAGCGGTGAGCGCAAAGGCGGCATGATCGTCGTCCAGGAAATCTTCGGGCTCGACGAACACATCCGCCGCGACGTCGATCGCTGGGCGTCGCTCGGTTACGAGGCCTTCGCGCCGTCGCTGTTCGACCGCCGGGAGGCGGGGTTCATCGCCGCCCACGATCAAGCCGGCATGGCCGCCGGCATCACCCACGCCCGCGCCACCTCGCTGGACGGCGCCTTGTGTGACATCGCCGCCTGCCGCGACCAACTGGCTCCGCGCGGCAAGGTGTTCATCGTCGGCTACTGCTATGGCGGCTCCCTGGCATGGCTGGCGGCCTGCAAGCTGGATGGGCTGGCGGGCGCCTCGAGCTACTATGGCAGCCTGGTCCGGGCCAACGCTGGCCTGACGCCAAAGTGCCCGACCATCGTCCACCTGGGCCGTCTCGACGCGGGCATCCCGGCCGACGAGGTCAAGGCCGCCGTCCAGAACTCCAATCCGGATGTGCCGGTTTACATCTACGAGGGCGCTGGCCACGGCTTCAACAACGAGGACCCGGCGCGTCACGCCGCCGCCGCCGCCGATCTCGCCCGCCGCCGCACCCTCGAACTCTTCGGAGGTTGAAAGCATGGGCGAGACGGCGACTCTCACCAGCCCCGCCGACGGTTTCGCCTTCGGCGCCTACCGCGCCGCGCCGCCCGACGCCCGGCGCGGCGGCCTGGTGCTGATCCACGAGATCTTTGGGGTCACCGGTCAGATTCGAAGTCAGGCCGACGCCTTCGCCGCCGACGGCTACGAGACTCTCGCGCCGTCCCTGTTCGACCGGCTGGCGCCCGGCTTCGAGGCCGGCCTCGACGCGGCGGGCGTCGCCGCCGGGAGGCGCTTTTCGCAAGCGACGCCGTGGGATCCGGTCGCCGCCGACCTGACCGCGACCGTGTCGACCTTGGAGGCGCCGGTGTTCGTGGCCGGCTTCTGCTGGGGCGGGACGGCGGCGTGGCTGGCGGCCTGCCGATGCGAGGGGGTGTCGGCCGTCTCCAGCTACAACGGCCGGCGCATCCCCGAAATGGTCGATGAGACACCGCGCTGCCCGATCATCCTGCATTTCGGCCGGCGCGATGCGAGCGTTCTGGCGGCCACCGTGGAGGTGATCGCCGAGGCCCATCCCGACATTCCCATTCATCTCTACGACGCCGGCCACGGATTCGCCGCCGACCAGCGCGCCGACTATTCGCCCGACGCGGCGCGCCTGGCGCACCTGCGCACCCTGCAACTCTTCGCCCGCAACGGCGGCGGCCGGGGCGAATTCTAGGCCGTCGCGCGCTTCATGCGCCGTCGCCGTTCGGGCCGCCCCGTCGTTCGAGACGACGCACCAGGATGGCCTGGGCGAGCAGCAGGCCGATGCCCGCTCCGTAGCCTGAGAACGCTCCTCCGGGATAGCGGCCGCCGCGTGCCGCGGCGTGCACCTGCCAGACGATGAATCCGGCCACCACCAGCAGAACCAGAACCCCGGCCAGCACCGAAATGACGCTCTGGCCGAAGCCGGTGCGGTAGCTCACCCACAGATGACGGCTGAGCGCCCGGCGCAGGAACGGGATGGCCAGCGGGGCGATCAGGGAGATGATCAGGAAGAGGCCTGGGAAGAGCAGGGTCCTCTGCAGTTTGAGCGCACCGCCGCCGGGCAGCACCTGCCAGGCGTTGACCACGCAAGCGGCGTAGATCAGCGCCGCCGCGGCCGCCAGGCTGTCCTGCATGCGCCGAAACATCCGCCAGGCCGGGCCGATCTCAGTGGCCTCCGAAGGTGACGAGGGCGGAAACGGCGATTCCGGCGGCGCGCAGGCGATCGGTCCCGCCCAGGTCGGGAAGATCAACCAGGAAGGCGGCGGCCACGATCTCCGCCTTGGCTTGCGACAGCAACTCGATGGCGGCCAGAGCCGTCCCGCCGGTGGCGATGAGGTCGTCGATGAGCAACACGCGCTCGCCCTCCAGCACCGCATCCAGGTGCATCTCGATGGCGTCCGTTCCGTATTCCAGGGCGTATTCCGCCGCCCGCGTGTGATGGGGCAGCTTGCCCTTCTTGCGCAAGGGCACGAAGCCTGCGGAAAGCTGATGCGCCACCGCCCCGCCCAGGATGAAGCCCCGCGCCTCGATACCGGCGACCTTGGCGATCTCCACGCCGGCGAACGGCTGGGCCAGTTCGTCCACCGCCCGGCGAAAGGCGCGCGCGTCGGCAAGCAAGGTGGTGATGTCGCGAAACAGAATACCGGGCTTGGGATGGTTCGGGATGGCGCGGATGGCGTCGGCGAGATTCATGGCGCCATCGTCCCCTTGAGCGCCCGGCCGGCGATGGCCGACAGTTTCGCCGTCATGGCCGGGTCGCGGGCGGCGGGCGCGGTGATCAGGGCGCCGTCGAGGCAGGTGTCGATGGGCGAAGGCTCGCGCGCGGCGGGCAGGGCGGCGGCCAGATGGCCGATCAGGGCGCGGGCCTTGTCGGCGTTGGCCGCCAGCACAGCCAGTATCTGCGTCACCTCGACATGGGCGAAGGCTTCGTGCCAGCAGTCGTAGTCGGTGACCATGGCTACGCTGGCGTAGGGCAGTTCGGCCTCGCGGGCGAGTTTGGCCTCGGGCATGTTGGTCATGCCGATGACATCGCAGCCCCAGGAGCGGTAGAGGGCGCTTTCGGCCGCCGTGGAAAACTGCGGGCCTTCCATGGCGAGATAGCAGCCGCCCTCGACCACTCGCGCCCCCGCCGCCCTCGCCGCGCCGGCCGCCAGGGCGGAAAGCCTTGGGCAGACCGGCTGGGCCATGGACACATGGGCCGCCAAGCCGGCGCCAAAGAAGCTCTTCTCGCGGGCGAAGGTACGGTCGATGAACTGATCGACGACCACGAAATCGCCCGGCGCTAAGGATTCGCGCAAGGAACCCACCGCCGAAAGAGAGATGAGATCGGTGCAGCCAGCGCGTTTCAACGCATCGATATTGGCTCGCGCGTTGACCGCCGTGGGCGGCAGAGGGTGGCCGCGGCCATGGCGGGGCAGGAAAACCAGGTCGACGCCGCCCAGGCTGCCGGTGAGAACATCGTCCGACGGCGCGCCGAACGGGCTGGCGATCGTCTGCCAGCGGGCGTTCTTCAGGCCCTCGATGTCATAGACCCCCGAGCCGCCGATCACCCCCAGTTTCCAGGCCGCCATGCCTCGCCTCGCTCCCGCGCGGCCGACCGGCCGCGAGGGGGGCCTTATCGCCGAGGCGCCGCGACTTGGCTATGGTCGGCGCCGTGAAATGGCGCCCGAGCCTCTGCCTCGCCCTGGTCCTGATCGCGGGGAGCGCCCGCGCGGGCGAGGCGCGATGCTGGTTCGAGAACGGCGCCCTGGTCATCCCGGCCGCCTTCGGCGACATCGCCGGCGATTTCATCGTCGATCTCTCCGCGTCGAGGAGCCAACTTCATGTGACCCGCGCTCGGAGCGAAGGCATCGTGGGCGCCCAGGCGCGCGCCGATCTGAGGCTGGCGGGCGAGCGGACTCGCGGGTTCGGCATGGAGGTAGCCGACTTGGACGCACGGTCGCACGGCTTTACGACCAACATCGCCGGCGTCTTGGGCGCGGACGCCCTGGCCCCGTTCACGGCCGATATCGATTTTTCACCGTGCAAGGTTCGCCTGCGTCGCGGGCGACCGGCCCTTCTGTCCGGCGGCGTCCGGCTGAAAATGTGGGAGATGGCGGGCGTTCCGGCGGTCGAGGCGGCAATTTCCGATGGCGCCGTCAGTCGAAAGGGCCTCTTCGCCATCGACACCGCCTCGGCAGGAACCCGGGTCGCCGGCGCCACCCTGTCGCGCTCCCCGCCGGCCGGTGTCGATCCCGCCGACCGCGAGACGCCACCCGCCCGCCTGCGCGCCGTCTCCCTCGCCGGCCTCTTGTTCGAGCAGACTCCGGCCGGACTGGCGCCGGACGCGCCGCGGGGGCTCGATGGCGCGATCGGCATTGCGGCGTGGTCTCGTTTTCATCTGCGTCTGGCGATTGGGCGGGGCTGGCTGGACCTCAAGGCCGCATCTCAAGTACCACGTGTTTGCGCCCATTGTGTAGCGCGTTGAATTTAACGATGATCAATCCCTGCCCATCGAAAAGATCGGCTCGAAGCAGCCGAGGATAAGGCGCTTCGCATCGAACGGCGGCTCCCCGGCCGTATCCATACGCTCGTCCTGGTGCATCTTCTCTTCGGCGGCTTGGAATTGCGCCTTGTCGGGCCAGACTTGCCAAGTGAAGACGATCTTCTCGCCGTCTTTCGCGGCGACCGCGCGGCGGAAGTCGGTCTGTTTGCCGTCGGGAACGAAATCCTCCCAACACTCGACAATCTCCAGGCATCCATAGTCCTTGAAGAACTTCGCTCCGTTCTCGGCCCACTTGCGATAGGCCTCGATCTTGTCCTTGGGCACGGGGATCACGAGGCCGGCAACGTACACGGTTCAGGCTCCTTCGGATCCAGGCGCAACGAACGGGGCGACAGCGACCGGGCGACCGGGCAGCGACCGGGCGACAGGATACACAAACCGCGTTTGAGGCCCCTCAGTGCCCCACCTCCCGCCACACCCGGCGGTAGCTGGCGTAAAGCACCCCGGTGAAGATCAGAAGGAATATCATCACCGCCAGGCCCGCCTCCTTGCGCTCCTCCATCTTGGGGTCGGACGCCCACTGCAGGAAGGCGGCGACGTCCTTGGCTTCCTGCTTCAAGGTCGCCTTGGTCCCGTCGTCGAAGCTGACCTTGTTGGCTGTCAGCGGCGGGGGCATGGCGATGAAGCCGCCGGTGGGCATTTTGGCCGGATCGCCGTGCCAGTATGAGCTCATGTCGCCGGCGATGTAGGGGTCGTAGTATTTGCCGGTCGGCACGATGAGGCCATGCGGCCCGCCGGCGGTGTCGCCCGTGACGATGCCGTAGATGTAGGCCGCGCCGCCTTCCCGCGCCTTGGCCAGCAACGACATGTCCGGCGGCAGGGCGCCGCCGTCGCTGGCCCGCGCCGCCGGCTCGTTGGCGAAGGGGGCGGGGAAGTAGTCGGCGCCGGTTCCCGGCCGCTTGATGGCGTCGCCTGTCTCCGAATCGATGTCGGCGATCTGGTAGTCCTTGGCGATGGTCTTGACGACCGGGTTGTCGTTGGGATTGGGGTATTTGGGATTCCAGAACGGCCCGCCCGGATCGCCCAGGTTGCGGAAGGCGACCATGTTCATGGAATGGCAGGACGAGCAGACCTCGCGATAGACCTTGTAGCCGCGCTGAAGCTGTTCCTGATCGTAGGAGCCGAACGGCCCCTCGAAGGACCAGTGAATGTCCGGCGGCGGCAGCTCGGTCGACGCGGCGAACGCTGGCGAAGCCAGGGCCATGCCGAATGTAGCGAGGGCGAGAAGAGGGGCGTTGCGATTCATGGGGCCGGCTCTATTCCGCCGCCGCCAGGCCGACCGGCGCCGCGTGGATCGGCGGCAACACCGGGGTGTAGAGGGAATCGGGAACCGGCAAAGGCGTTTCGCGCAGGCCAAGGAGCGGGGTGATGATCAGAAAGTAGGCGAAATAATAGGCGGCCGCGACGCGACTGAGCCAAGTGACGCTGTTGATGTCGTAGTCTATCAGGGTGGGACCCACCACGCCGGGGATGACCGCGCCCTGGGGCTCCTGCGACCCGCACCAGCCGAGGGCCAGGGAGGCGGCGATCCAAATGAAGAAATAGAGCCGCGCCGTGGGTCGGTAGCGCATGGAGCGCACCTTGGACCGGTCCAGCCAAGGTAGGATGAACAGCATTAGGATCGCCCCGCCCAGGGCCAGCACCCCCATCAGCTTGTCGGGAATGGCGCGCAGGATGGCGTAGAAGGGCAGGAGGTACCATTCGGGGACGATGTGGGCGGGGGTCACCAGCGGGTTGGCCGGAACCGCGTTGTCCGCCTTGCTGAGCGCCTCGGGCAGGTAGAAGACGAAGACCGCGAAAAGGATCATGAACACCGAGATCGCGAAGCCGTCCTTGACCGTGTAGTAGGGGTGGAAGGCGAGCGTGTCGGTCTTGCTCTTCACATTGACGCCGGTGGGATTGTTGTTGCCCGGCACGTGCAGGGCCCAGATGTGCAGGGCGACCACGGCGGCGATCACGAACGGCAGCAGATAGTGGAGGGAAAAGAAGCGGTTGAGGGTGGGGCTGTCCACCGAATAGCCTCCCCACAGGAGGGTGGTGATGGTCTTGCCGACCAGGGGGAAAGCCCCCAGCAGGTTGGTGATCACCTTGGCGCCCCAGAAACTCATCTGGCCCCAGGGCAGCACATAGCCCATGAAGGCGGTGGCCATCATCAGCACATAGATGACGCAGCCCAAGAGCCACAGCACCTCGCGCGGCGGCTTGAACGAGCCATAATACATGCCCCGCAGGATGTGGATATAGACCGCCAGGAAGAACATCGAGGCGCCGGTGGCGTGCAGGCCGCGGATCAGCCAACCGTAGTTCACGTCGCGCATGATGTGCTGTTCGACGCTCACGAAAGCGCCGGCCCCGCTGGGATCGTAGTGCATGGCCAGAACGATGCCGGTGACGATCTGCACCCCCAGGCAGAAGGCCAGGATGCCGCCGAACGTCCACCAGTAGTTCAGGTTACGCGGGGTGGGATAGCTCATCAGATCGGCGTTGAAACGCACGATCGGCAGGCGGGTGTCGAGCCAGCGCTCGATGGCCGATTTCGGCTCGTAAGTGGAAGGTCCGCTCATTTATCGCCCCCTTATCCGAGCTTTACTTTGGTGGGGCTGAGGAAGCTGTAGTCGAAGAGGTAGAGGTTCTTCGGCGCCGGGCCTTTGCGGATGCGGGCGGAAGTGTCGTAGACCGAGCCGTGGCAGGGGCACAGCCAGCCGCCATACTGGCCCTGGGCGAAGGTCGGCACGCAGCCCAGATGGGTGCAGCTGGCCAGCACGATCAGCCATTCGGCGTGGCCGGGTTTGACCCGCGAGGCGTCGGTGGCCGGATCCTTCATCGGCGCGTGGTCGTCGGCCACCGCGGCGGCGATCTCCTTGGGGGTGCGGTGGCGGATGAACACCGGCTGCTTGCGCCAGGCGATCGTCACCTCCTGGCCGAGCGCCACCTTGGTGAGGTCAAACTCGAGCGAGGCCAGGGCCAGGGTGTCGGCGGCCGGATTCATCTGATCGATCAGCGGCCAGGCCACCGCCGCCGCGCCGCCCACCGCCGCGGTCACCGCGACGATGTTGATGAAATCGCGCCGGCTGGGCTCGGGCGCGCTCGGATCGGAAGCGGCTTGCGCCACGCTGTCGGCCACCTTCAGCTCACCCCTCGTCTTCTCGCCCCGCCGGTCATGGCCGTCCGCTTAGAGCGCGTCCCGATCTTTTTCAACTGGCCAACGCGGAAAAGGAGACGCCGTCCGAGCGCCGATTGAGGCCCGCACTGGACGGGCCGGCCGCCTTCGGTCATGGGTTCGGCACCGATGGCCGACAGTGAAACACAGATCGAGCGCCTGGTCATTTTCGGCGCGACCGGGGACCTGGCGGCGCGGATGCTGCTGCCGGCCCTCTATTTCCTCGACGCCGACGGATTGCTGCCGGCGGCGGTGGAGATGATCGGTTCGGCCCGCTCGGCCATGGACCGAGAGACCTACGTCGCGCGGACACGCGGCACGCTCGAAGCGCGGGCCGAGGCGATCGACGAGGCCGCCTGGGCGCGGTTCGCCGCCCGTCTCGACTATTGCGCCGCCGACGTGACCCAGCCGGGAGGATTGAAGGACTTGGCGGCCCGTCTTGGCGACGCACCCACCGTCTACTATCTGGCCCTCTCGCCCAGCCTCTACGGGGCGGCCTGCGCGGCGCTGGAAGCGGCGGGCCTGGCCTGCGGCGACTGCCGGATCGTGCTGGAAAAGCCCATCGGCCATGATCTGGCCAGCGCGCGGGCGATCAACGCAGAGGTGGCCAAGGCGTTTGACGAGCGGCGGGTGTTCCGCGCCGACCACTATCTCGGAAAGGAGACGGTCCAGAATCTGCTGGCCCTGCGCTTCGCCAACACTCTGTTCGAGCCGCTGTGGAACAACTTGGCCATCGACCATGTGCAGATCACCATCGCCGAAACGGGCGGGGTGGGCGAGCGGTGGGGCTATTACGACGAATACGGCGCCCTGCGCGACATGGTGCAGAACCACATGCTTCAGCTTCTCTGCCTGGTGGCCATGGAGCCGCCGGCCGATTCGGGGGCCGATTCGGTGCGCGACGAGAAGGTCAAGGTGCTCAAATCCCTGCGGCCCTTCACCCGCGCCGCCGCCCACGAGGCCAGCGTCCGCGGCCAGTATCGGAACGGCGTTGTCGGCGGAAAATCCGCGCCGGCCTACATCGAGGAGAAGGGCGGGGCGAGCGCCACCGAGACCTTCGTGGCCCTGCGCGCCGACATCGACAACTGGCGCTGGGCCGGCGTCCCTTTCTACCTGCGCACCGGCAAGCGCCTGCCCGAGCGCCGCACCCAGATCGTCATCCAGTTCAAATGCCTCCCGCACTCGATCTTCGGGCCGAAGGCGCGCGACGACCTGATCGCCAACCGCCTGGTCATCGACCTGCAGCCCGACGAGGACATCTCTCTGCTGCTGATGAACCGCCGGCCGGGCCTGACTGGGACGCGCCTTCAGGCCCTGCCGCTCAGCCTGAATCTCGACGGCGGCGGCCGGCGGCGCATCGCCTATGAGCGCCTGCTGCTTGACGTGCTGGCCGACAATCCGGCCCTCTTCGTGCGCCGCGACGAGGTGGAGCTGGCCTGGGCGTGGATCGACGGCGTCGCCGACACCTGGGCCGATCTCGACGCGCCCCCCAGGCCCTACGCGGCCGGAAGCTGGGGGCCGGCGGGCGCCTTCGCCCTTCTGGAGCGCACGGAGCGGACATGGCTGGAATGATCAGGATCGAGGCTTTCGCCGACCACGACGCGGTGGCCGACGCGGCGGCCAAGGCCCTCGCCGCCGCCCTGGCCGGGGCCGACCGGCCGAGCCTGGTGGCCACCGGCGGCACGACGCCCGGGCCCACCTACGACCGCCTCGCCAAGGCCGCCCTCGACTGGCGGCGGGTGACCGTCACCCTCACCGACGAGCGGTTCGTGGACGCTGCTTCGCCCGACAGCAACGAGCGCCTGGTCCGCGAGCATCTGCTGGTCGGTCCCGCCGCGGCGGCGCGCCTCCTGCCGCTGAGAAGTGGCCAAGCCACGCCTTCGGAGGATGCGCGGGTGGCGCACAAGGCCCTGCGCGCCCTGGAATTTTTCGACGCGGTGCTTCTGGGCATGGGCGAGGATGGCCACGTCGCCTCGCTCTTTCCCGGCGCGCCCGGCCTCGCCGAGGCGCTCGACCCGGCCGGCGAGGCCTTCTGTGTCGGCGTGGCCATGGCCGGCGAGGCGCCCCGCGTGCCGAGGATCAGCCTGACCGTTCGCGCCCTGCTCGACTGCGGCTTGCTTGTGGTCCTGATCACCGGCGCGGAAAAGCGCGCCGTCATCGAACGCGTGATGGCCGAGCCGGCCTACGCCCCACCGGTGGCGGCGATCCTGAGGCAGGACCAGACGCCGGTACGCATCCTCTGGGCGCCGTGAACGGCGGCCGGCGAGGGTTTCACAGGCCCGTTTTTTCCAGGAACTCCAGCACGGTGGCGTTGAACGTTTCCGGCTGGTCGATGTTAGCGGCGTGGCCGGCGTTCGGAATCACCACTTTCTTCGCGCCGGGGATCTTGACCGCCATGTAGTCGCTGGCGGCCAGGAAGGGAGTATCATCGGCGCCCACCACGACCAGAGTAGGAACCGCGATGGCCGGCAGGCTGTCGATCACCCGCGAGTCCCGCTGGGCAAGCATCCCCCGCGCCGCCAGCGCCAGGCCTTTGGCCGAGCGGTGGTCGCCGGCCTGCGTCTCCGCGCCCGCCCTCGCCAATGTCGCCAAGCCCTCGCTCTCGAAACGATCGGCGGTGCGCGCCGCGCGCGTGTTCCAGGCCGCGCGGGCCTCGTCGTTGCGATAGCCCGGGCCGGTATCGATGATCAGCAGCGCCCGCACCCGCGTCGGATGGGCCAGATGAAAGGCTAGGCTCATGTAGCCGCCGAGTGACAGGCCGCCGACGACGGCGTCCTCCGCCCCCGCCGCGTCCAGCAGCGCCGCCATGTCGGCCACGGTGGCGGCTTCGCTGTAGGCGGTCGGGTAGTCGGGAGCGTCGGACTGGCCGTGGCCGCGCATGTCCCAGACGATCAGCTTGTGGCGGCGCGACAGCGCTTCGACCTGGCCGCGCCACATCTGGGAAGTGGCCGAATAGCCATGGGAGAGCAGGAGGGCGCGGCCGTCGCCGTGGACCTCGTAATAGAGATCGACGCCGTCGCGAGTCAGGGTGGTCATGGTCTTCCTCTTATGGGGCGTTCCGGCCAAGCAGGTAGAACGATGGGCGCTCGGGCCCGCGTTGCGCCTCAGTATGGACACGCGGCGCGGCCTTTATAATCGGAAAGCCAAGGGAGTTCGCCGTGGAGGAAGTGCATTACGGCGTCGTCGAGCGGGATGGCGCCTGGACGATCATCGGCGCCGGCCTGCGCTTTGGAGCCTACAAGACCCGGCAGGGGGCCGAGAGGGCCGCCCGCCGCCTCGCCAAGAAGTCCTCCGGCCTGCCCGTTTTGCTGCATGTGCAGGACGAAAAGGGCGAACTGCAACCGCCGGCCCGCGTGGTCTAGCGCTCGCGCGCATCGCCCTCACGCCCCCACGAACACCCCCGGCCGCCGCCCGTTCACCGACCGAACCCCCTCGGCGAAGTCGGCGGTTTTGCGCAGGGTGGTCTGTTCGGCGAGTTCGTGGTCGGTCTGGGCCTTGACTGCCGCCGCCAGTCCGGCGCGCAGCGTGGCGCGGGTGGATTCCACAGCGAGCGGGGCCGCCTCGGCGATCTCGCGGGCCAGGCCCAGGGCCGCGCCGCGCAACTCGTCGAGGGGGACCATCTGGTCGATAAGGCCCCAGCCGAGCGCCTCCTCGGCCTTGATCCGCCGGCCGGTCAGGCACATCAGGGCGGCGCGCTGGCCGCCGACCACGCGCGGCAGGGTGTGGGTGATGCCGAAGCCCGGATGGAAGCCCAGCTTTACGAAGTTGGCGGCAAAGCGCGCCTCGGGAGCGGCCACGCGGAAATCGGCGACGAGCGCCAGGCCCAGGCCCGCCCCCACCGCCGCGCCCTGCACCGCCGCCACGATCGGCTTGTGGGTGGAAAATAGCCGCACCGCCTGTTCGTAGAGCGGGTTGATCCCCGCCATCCCCTCGCCGCCGACGCCGGTGGACGAGGCAAGGTCGGCCCCGGCGCAGAACGCCTTGCCGGCGGAGGCCAGCACGCTCGCCCGCAGATCGCGCTCGCCGTCGACGGCCTCCAGCGCGTCGGCCAGGTCGCGCATCATCTGGACGCTGACGAAATTGTGCGGCGGCCGGTCGATATCGATCAGGGCCACATGGCCGTCACGGCGGACGGAAATGTCGCCGTATTGGTCTTTCATCGTTTCGATCCCAGAAGGTTGCGGGCGACCACCCATTGGTGGATTTCGGTGGGGCCGTCGTAGATGCGCATGGTCCGCAGGCGGGCGGCCATGAGCTGCAGGGGCATTTCCTTGGTCATGCCCATGGCCCCGAAGGTCTGCATGGCGTGGTCGATCACGGTCCACGCCATTTCGGTGGCGAAGGCCTTGATCATGGAGATTTCCTGGCGCGCCTCGCGGCCCTGATCGAGCTTCCAGGCGCAGTCGTAGGTCATCAGCCGCGCGGCGTGGATCTGGGTGGCGGCGTCGGCGACCCAGCCCTGGACAACACCGCGCTGCGAGAGGGGCTGGCCGAAAGTCACCCGCTGGGGCGCGTGTTCGCACATCATGGAAAGCGCCCGCCCCGCCATGCCGATCGACCAGGCAGCCATCTCCAGGCGCCGTGTGCCGAGCCTGATCTGCATGGGCGCGAAGCCCGCACCCTCGATCCCCAGCAGTTTCCAGCCCTCGACCTGGCAATCCTCCAGCGCGATCTCATAGGTCGCCGCCCCGCCGATCATCGGGATGCGGCGCAGGACGTTGAAGCCGGGCGTTCCCTTGTCGATCAGGAAGGCCGAAATGCCGCCGTGCGCGCCTTTCTCGCGGTCGCTTACCGCCATCAGGATGGTGAAATCCGCGTCGGCGGCGCGGCTGATCCAGATCTTGCGCCCATTGATCACCCAGTCGTCGCCCTCTCGAACGGCGCGGGTGGTCATGCCCGCCGGGTCGGCCCCGGCCCCCGGCTCGGAGATGCCGATGGCCGAGACTGTTTCGCCGCGCACATAGGGCGCCAGATAGGCCTCTCGCTGGCGTTCGGTGACGGTAGCCATGAGCATGCGCAGGTTGGGCGAGTCCGGGGGCAGGGTATAGGGGGTGACGGTGCGCCCCAGATGCTCGTTGACCGCGATCAGGGCGACGTGCGGCAGGTCGGCCCCGCCCACGTCCTCCGGAGCGTCCAGGCCCCATAGGCCGAGCTTCTTGGAAACCGCGTCGATCCGCCGCCGCTCGGCCTCGCCGATGCCCAGGCCCTCGCCCGCCGCCTCCCGCCCTAGAACGGCGGCTTCCAGCGGCATCAGTTCGTCATCGACGAACCGCCCGGCCAGGTCGGCCAGCATCCGGTGTTCTTCGCAAAGCTCGAAGTCCATGCGCCCTTCCTCGGCCCGGCGCTTTTCGCCGGCGGCGCGATCACTGTAAGGATGCAAACGACAGGCGTCATGCCCCCCGAGCAAGTCTCGGGTCCGAAGGCGGCCCGAGACTTGCTCAGAGTTCAAAGTCTGGAGCCGGATTCAGGCTTCGTATACGAAGCCATCCGGCTCCAGGGAGGAAATGTTGGCGAAAACCCATGAACTGGCGCGCGAGGCCACGGGGCCCCTGAAGGGCGTCCGCATCGTGGACATGACCAGCGTGGTGTTCGGCGCCTATGCCACCGCGATGCTGGGCGATCTGGGGGCCGACGTGATCAAGATCGAGTTCCCGGCCGGCCGGCGTGGCGGCGGCGGCGACATCATGCGCTGGGCCGGCCATCCTCCGGCCGGGGCGCCGGAAGACCTCGGCCCCATCTACATGACCATCAACCGCAACAAGCGCTCCATGCTGCTCGATCTGCGCCAGGAGAAGGCGGCGCGGGCGCTCAAGGCTCTGATCGCCACCAGCGACGTCTTCGCCGCCTCGGTGCGCTACGACGGCCTGAAGCGCCTCGGCCTGGACTACGAGGCGGTCAAGGCGATCCGGCCCGATATCGTTTATGCTCATGGGGCCGGCTATGGCTCGGAGGGCCCCTACGCCGGTGAGCCGGCCTACGACGATCTGGTCCAGTCGGCGTCGGGCCTGGCCGACCTGCTGGGTCGGGTCGACGGCGATCCGACGCCCCGGCTGATCCCCACCCTGGTCGCCGACAAGGTGGCAGGCCTGTTCATGGCCCAGGCGATCACCGCCGCCCTGTTCCACCGTGCGCGGACAGGCGAGGGCCAGTTCGTCGAGGTGCCGATGCTGGAGTGCGTCACCAGCTTCACCCTGGCAGAACACCTCTACGGCCACGTTTACGATCCGCCCACCGGGCCGTGGGCCTACACGCGGGTCGCCAACCCGGAGCGCAAGCCCTTTCCCACCAAGGACGGCCATATCGGCCTGCTCCCCTATACCGACGCGCAATGGGATCAGTTCTTCGCCGCCGCCGGCTGGGCGGAGACTTTCGGCAAGGATCCGCGGTTCGCCGACTACAAGACCCGGGCGCGGCATGTGCGCGAGCTCTACGCCCTCGTCGAGGAGGTCACCCCCACCCGCACCACGGACGAGTGGCTGGCGCTCCTCAAGCCCTTGCAGATCCCGGTGGTGAGGATGAACCGGCTGGAGGATTTGCCGGGAGATCCACATCTGGCCGCCGTGGGTCTTTTCGAGCGCTACGAACACCCGGACGCCGGGCCCTACGTCAGCCTGCGCCCGCCGGTGAAATATTCGGCGACCCCGGCCAACATCCGCCGCCATCCGCCGAGGCTCGGCGAGAACACCGAGGAACTGCTGAGCGAGTTGGGCCTGGAGCGCGGCGACGCGGCGTGAGTGGTCCGAACGCCGCGCCCCGCGTATCGAGCCAAGCCAGCGGTTCTATTCGGCCCCAGGCGGAGAGCGGCGCCATGGAGGAAGGCGAACGCGGCCGGTTCCTTGATCTTCTCTACGACGCGGCGTTCGAACCAAGCCTCTGGATCCCGGCCATGGAGCGGCTCGCCGATCTGATCGGCGGAGAATGTGCTATGCTGTCGCGGCTCAACATGGCCGATGGCAGCGGCTCGGTGGAGATCGCGCGCATCGACCCGGACGCCCCGCGCCGCTATTTCGACTACTACGCCCTCAAGAACCCGCTTTCCAACGTAACCGACCCTGCGGCCTACCTGCGGGATTGGCGCCCGCTCGTCCTTACCGACGAGGATTGGATGGCCAAGGCGGAGTTGGTCCGCACCGAATACTACAATGATTTCATGGCGCCCCAGGACATGCACTCGGTGGCCATGATCCGTCTCGCCGCCATCGACCTCGACGTCTTCGCCATCAGCGTCACCCGATCCGAGCGGCGCGGGGGATTCGAGCGAGCCGGCCTGGACCTCGCCGCCGAGCTGCACCCGCACCTCATTCGCGCCTTTTCGCTCGGACGAAAGGTGGCGGGGGTCCGCGGCGCGCGGGACGACTTGGCCGAGGTTCTGGACCGCTCGGCGCACGGCGTCTTGTTGCTGAGTCCGGACGGCCGGGTCAGGCACGCCAATCGCGCCGCCGAGCGGATGATCGCCAAGGGCGTCGGTCTGACCATCGTTGATGGACGCCTGGGCGGTGCGGCGCTCGATGACGATCGGCGTCTGGAGGCCCTGATCGCCGCCGCCGCCGGGCGACAGGGCGAGCGGCGCGGCGGCGCCATGGCGCTGGCCAGGGCCGGCCATCGACGGCCGCTGTCGGTGGCCGTGGCCCCGGCGCGGCCCGAGCGCTTCGCGATCTTCCACGACGGTCCGGCGGTGATGGTCTGCGTCACCGATCTCGAGGCGGACGGCGGCCTTTCCGAGACGAGGCTGCGCGACCTGTTCGCCCTGTCGGGCGCCGAGGCGCGGGCGGCGCTGGCCCTCTTCAGGGGGTTGGGTCCGAAGGAGGCGGCAACCACCCTGGGCCTCAGTCTCTTCACCGTGCGCGGACATCTGGCGCGCATCTACGAAAAGACCCACACCGGCGGCCAGGTGGAACTCACCCGCCTGATGATGCGCGCCGCCGAGCTGGGCGAATAGGGCGGCGTCGAGGGTCCGAAGGCCTATTCGAGGCGGTCGGCCTTGCGTAATGCGGGAAACAGCTTGGCCCATACTCCGGTGACGATCAGGGCGCCGACCCCACCGAACACCGCCGCGCCGACCGGTCCCAGGAACCGCGCCGCCAGCCCGCTTTCGAACTCGCCCAGCTCATTGGAGGCGCTGATGAACAGGGTCGAGACCGCCGCCACCCGCCCGCGCATGGCGTCGGGAGTCATGAGCTGGATCAGGGTCTGGCGGACGAAGACGCTCAGCATGTCGGCGCCGCCCAGGATGGCCAGGGCGATGATCGACAACCACAGGAACTTGGAAAGGCCGAACGCCAGCGTCGCGAAGCCGAACACGGCGACCCCGGCGAACGTGATCGCGCCGGCGCGCCGCCAGCTGGGATGGGCCGCGCGCC
>JBPCMA010000063.1:0-6508 GCA_051002715.1 Caulobacteraceae bacterium | reverse complement strand
AGCAGGGCCTGGCGATCATGGAGGCGGCGGCGCGGGCGAACGCGCCGGTGATCATCCAGGCCAGCCGCGGCGCCCGTCAGTACGCCAACGATATCGTCCTCGCCCGCCTGATCGACGCCCTGGTGGAACTCCACCCCGACATCCCGATGGTCATGCACCAGGACCACGGCAACAGCCCGGCCATCTGCGCCACCGCCCTCCAGCACGGCTTCACCAGCGTGATGATGGACGGCTCACTGAAGGCCGACGGCAAGACCCCGGCCGACTACGACTACAACGTCGAGGTCACCCGCGCGGTGGCCGAGATGGCCCACTGGGTCGGCGCCTCGGTAGAGGGCGAGCTGGGGGTGCTGGGCAGCCTGGAGACCGGCATGGGCGAAAAGGAGGACGGGCACGGCTTCGAGGGGGCGCTCGGCCACGACCAGCTGCTCACCGACCCCGATCAGGCGGTGGATTTCGTCCGGGTCACCCAGGTCGACGCCCTGGCCATCGCCATGGGGACCAGCCACGGGGCGTACAAGTTCAGCCGCGCGCCGGACGGCGAGGTTCTGGCCATGGGGGTGATCGAGGAGATCCACCGGCGCCTACCCAACACCCATCTGGTCATGCACGGCTCCTCCTCGGTGCCGCAGGAACTGCAGGACATCATCAACCGCCACGGCGGCCAGATGCCCCAGACCTGGGGGGTGCCGGTGACGGAGATCCAGCGCGGCATCCGCCACGGGGTGCGCAAGATCAACATCGACACCGACAACCGCATGGCCATGACCGGCGCCATCCGCAAGGTGTTCGCCGAAAGCCCCGGCGAGTTCGACCCGCGCAAATATCTCAAGCCCGCCATGGAGGCCATGCGCGCCGTCTGCCGCCAGAGGTTCGAGGAATTCGGCGCCGCCGGCTGGGCCGACAAGATCAAGTCCCTGCCGATGGCGGCGATGGCGAAGCGCTACGCGGCGGGGGAACTGTCACCCCGCTTTGGGGAAACGCGGCAGGCGGCGGAGTAGGGTCGTCCGGAGCGCGGGCTTCCAAGCCCGCAAATCGCAGCGAATGAAAAGAGCGGGCAGGATGCCCGCGCTCCGCCGCTACCAAAGGCGCGAAACCGCGAAGGCGTCGAACATCGCCTCGTTGGAGACGAGGGTCAGGCCTTCGATCTGCGCCTGGGCGATCAGCAGGCGGTCGAAGGGGTCCTTGTGCGGGATCGCCAGCAGACCGGCGGCCTGAGCGTGGCGGAGAGATATGGGCAAATCCTCGAAACCAAAGTCGCGCATGAGCCGCACGAAGTTTTCCGCCAGCGCGGCGACGTTTGGCAGTTTTCCCGAGCGGTATTTGATCGTGATTTCAAAGGCCGAAACGGCGCTGACGTGGACCTGAGCGCCGGCGGCCTCGATCTCGTTGCGCGCCCGATGGGATAGCCGGTCGTTTCCCTCGAGGAACCAGATGAGGGCGTGGGTGTCGAGCAGCAACCTCAATCGCCCTCGCCGTTCCAGAGGGCGAGCTCGTCGTCGGGCAGGGGATCGAAGAAAGAGTCCGAAAAGGCGATCTTGCCCTTGAGCGCTCCAAAGACGCGCTTTTTTGGCAATGCATCGACCGGCGTCAGCTTGACCACCGGCTTGTCGCCGCGGGCGATGACCACTTCCTCGCCCTCCAGGGCGGAGGCGATGAGCTTGGAAAGCTGGGTCTTGGCCTGATGGACGGTGAAGATCATCGCTCTTAGCTAAGACATTAGCCAACCGTGATCAAGGGCGGTTTCCACTGGGGCATGGTCGAAGCGTTAGTCCATCCAAGGTAAGGGTGGGCGGCGGTTCACACCCGCGTCGCCGATGAGGAGACCGCCGAAATGAGCCCCACGACAACGGTTCCGGACGATTCCGCGTGGCCGGCCCTGCCCTACGGGGCCTGGAAGGACACCTGCGAGACCCTGCAACTGTGGACGCAGATCGTCGGCAAGGTCCGCCTGGCCCGGACGCCCTGGCTCAATCATTCCTGGCATGTCGCGCTCTATGTGACGGCGCGCGGGCTGGGGACCGGACCGATCGCCCATGATCGGCGGAGCTTCAACCTGGAGTTCGACTTCGTCGACCAGGCGCTGCGCGTGCGAACCTCGGGGGGCGGGATGAAATCGATCCGCCTCGAGGCGATGGCGGTGGCGACCTTTTACCAAAGGGTTCTCGAAACGCTCGGCGATCTAGGGGTCCCGGTGGCTATCGACGGCGCGCCCAATGAGATGGCCGAGGCGATTCCCTTTCGGGAAGATCGGCGCCTCCGGCCCTACGATGCCGATTACGCCCATCGCTTCTGGCGGGTGCTGCTCCAGGCGGATCGCCTCCTTGGGCTGTTCCGCACCGGGTTTCTGGGCAAATCCAGCCCGGTCCACTTCTTCTGGGGCAGTTTCGACTTGGCGGTGACCCGGTTTTCCGGCCGGCCCGCTCCGCCTCACCCAGGCGGAGCGCCGCATCTTCCCGACGCGGTGGTCCGCGAGGCCTATTCGCACGAGGTCAGCAGCGCCGGCTTCTGGCCGGGCGGCGGGGCGATCGACTACCCGGCCTTCTACGCCTACGCCTATCCCGAACCGGCCGGCTTCCGAACGGCCCAGGTCGCGCCGCCCGGCGCCTTTTACAGCCCAGCCTTGAGCGAATACCTGCTGCCCTACGAGGTGGCGCGCGCCGCCGCCGATCCCGACCAGGCGGTGCTGGCCTTTCTGAGCTCCACTTACGGCGCCGCGGCGGACGGCGGTGGGTGGGAGCGGGCGGCGCTGGAGTGCGACCTCGGGCGGCCCGGCGTGGTGCGACCGGCCTGACCGCTGATCCTAGGGGCGGGGCGTCGGGCCCTTTCGCCACAGCCGCTCGGTGAGGATGTTGGCCAGACCCATCCAACCGAAATAGGGGGCGGCGAGGCCGGCGGCGGGGGCGTCGATCTTGCGCGCCTCGAGGGCGTAGGCGCCGGCCGTGCCCAAGGTGGCGACGGCGGCGGTGAGCCGGCCGCCCAGGCGCCGGGTGCCCAGCGCCATCCACAGAGCGGTGAGGCCCTGGATGGCGGTCCATAGGGTCAGCGCCCGGGTTCGGGCGGCGCTCGCCGGCGCGTTCCACAGGCGAAGGCCGGAGAGGGTGATGGCCATGAAGAGCGGCGGCCAGATCATGCCCAGGGCCGGACTAGGCGGCTTGAACGCCGCGCCGCGCGGCGCCTCGGAAACGGGCGGTTCGCGCTGACCGATCACCGCGGCGATGAGGACCGCCCCGAGGGTGAGGCCCAGCCCGGCGGCCACATGACGCGCCGCGTCGCCGCGCTTGTCGGTCCGATCGTGAAGTTTTCCGTGCATGAGGGTCACCTTGCCGCGCGCCCAATCAACGGCGGGCCGGCGCCTTAAGTTCCGGGCGCGCCACGCCGACAAAAAAGGCGTAGGCTGGCCCCATGGCCTTCGATGCGCTCCTGCTGTCCCGCCTGCAGTTCGCTTTCACCCTGGCCTTCCACATCATCTTCCCCAGCTTCACCATCGGCCTGGCCAGTTTCCTGGCCGTGCTCGAAGCCCTGTGGCTGGCGACGAAGCGGGAGGCGTTCAAGACCCTCTACCTCTTCTGGCTGAAGATCTTCGCCATCTCGTTCGGCATGGGCGTCGTCACCGGGGTGGTGATGAGCTATGAGTTCGGGACCAACTGGAGCGTCTTTTCGCGGGCCGCGGCGCCGGTGATCGGGCCGCTGATGGCCTTCGAGGTGTCGACCGCCTTCTTTCTGGAATCGAGCTTCCTGGGCGTCATGCTGCTCGGCTGGAAACGGGTCGGGCCGGGCCTGCACTTCGCCGCCACCTGCCTGGTGGCGGCGGGGACCCTGGTCTCGGCGTTCTGGATCATCTCGGCCAACAGCTGGATGCAGTTTCCGAGCGGCTCGGTGATCCTGCCGGGCGGCGCGCTACGGGCGGTGGACTGGGCCGGGGTGATCTTCTCGCCGACCTTCCCCGAACGGCTCGCCCACATGGTGCTGGCGGCCTATCTGGCGACGGCCCTGATGGTGGGGGCCGGCAGCGCCTTCGCCCTGCTCAAGGGGCGGGCGGTCGCCGAATCGAACATCGCGCTTCGCATGGCGATCGGCATGTGCCTGGTGGTGGCGCCGCTGCAGCTCCTCATCGGCGACATCTCAGGCAAGGACGTGGCCCATCGCCAGCCCAGCAAGCTGGCGGCCATCGAGGCGTTCTGGGACACCCAGGCCGGACAGGCCTTGCACGTCGTCGCCTGGCCGGACCGAACCTTGCAGGGCAACCGCTGGGAGATCTCCATCCCGAAACTGGGCAGCCTGATCACCGCCGGCGATCAGAACGCGCGGGTGACCGGGCTGAAAGCCTTCGCCCGCGCCGACCAGCCGCCGGTCTTCATCGTCTTCTGGGCGTTTAGGATCATGGTCGGCCTGGGGCTGGCCATGATCGGCCTGGGGATATGGGGCGCGTGGCTGATGTGGCGGGGCGGGCCGGAGCGGTCGCGATGGTTCCTGCGCGCGGCGACGGCCATGGGGCCGGCCGGCTTCATCGCGGTGATCGCCGGCTGGACGGTGGCCGAGGTGGGCCGCCAGCCGTGGGTGATCTGGCATGTCATGCGGACCGCCGACGCCGTCTCGCCGGTCGGCCCCCATGAGGTTTCCGCCTCGCTGATCGCCTTCCTCGTTATCTACGCCGTCGTCTTCACCGCCGGCGCCCTCTTCATCCTGCGCCTGATCGCGGCCGGGCCGGCGGCCGAGGGCTCCCCGCCTTCGCCCGACGGGGCGCGGGCGCCCGGAACCCCCCTGGCCGCCGCGCCGCCGGAGCCTTGAGAGATCATGGCCCTCGACCTGCCGCTGATCTGGGCCGCCCTGATCGCTCTGGCGGTCCTGCTCTACGTGACCCTGGACGGCTTCGACCTCGGCGTCGGCATCCTCTTTCCCTTCGCCCGCTCGGCCCGCGACCGCGACACCATGATGGCGACCATCGCCCCCTACTGGGACGGCAACGAGACCTGGCTGGTTCTGGGCGGCGGGGGCCTCTTCGCCGCCTTCCCGGTCGCCTACGCCATCCTGATGCCAGCCTTCTACCTGCCGGTGATCGTCATGCTGCTGGCCCTGATCCTGCGAGGGGTGGCCTTCGAGTTCCGCCTCCACGGCCGCACCCACGGCAAAACCTTGTGGGCCTTCGCCTTCGGCTTTGGCTCCCTTCTCGCCGCCCTGGCCCAGGGGGCGATCCTCGGCGGCTTCGTCCAGGGGGTGCGGGTAAGGGGAGAGGCCTTCGCCGGCGGGCCGTTCGACTGGGCGACGCCCTACAGCGCCCTCACCGCCGTGGGGGTGGCGGCCGGCTACGCCCTGCTGGGGGCCGGCTGGCTGATGGTCAAGACCGCCGATGACCTGCATGGCGACGCGCGGCGGTGGGCGAGGATCGCGGCGCCCGCCGTCGCCGCCCTGCTGGCGGCGGTGAGCGTGGCGACCCTGCTGGTCTATCCCGGCGTGGCGGCGCGCTGGGGCGTGTCGAGCGCCGGGGTGAATCTCGCGAAATTGGGGCCGCTCCTGCCCATCCCCGCGCTCGGGGCGGCGGGCCTGGGGATCGTCTTTCTGGGCCTGCGTCGAGGCTCGCACGTCTGGCCGTTCGTGGGCGCCCTGGTGATCTTCCTATCGGGCTATCTGGGCCTTGGGGCGAGCTTCTTTCCCGACATCGTGCCCTATCGCATCGGCTTTAGGGCGGCGGCCAACGCCGACAACGCCTTGGGCTTGCTGCTGATTGGGGTGGGAGGGATGTTGCCGCTGATCCTCGGCTACACCGCCTTCGTCTACTGGCTGTTCCGCGGCAAGGTGGCGGCCGATGCCGGCTATCATTGAAGGTCCGCCGGCGCCCGGCGATCCGTCCCGCCCGCTGTGGCGCCGCGTGGCCTGGTTCGTCGCCCTGGCGCTGGGGAGCGCGGCGGCGACGGCGCTCACCGCCTGGGGATTGGAGGCGCTGTTGCCGAGGTGACGGGAATGCGGGCATGAGGGCGCCATGCCGCGCTCCCGCCGCCTCTATCTGATCACCCCGCCGGCGATCGACGACCTGGCCGCCTTCGCCGCGATGCTGGAGGCGGCGCTGGCGGCGGGCGGCGTGGCGGCGCTGCAGATTCGCCTGAAGGGCGCGCCCGACGCCTCCATCGAAGCCGCCGTGGCGGCGCTGGCGCCCATCGCCCGCGCCCACGCTGTCGCCCTAATCCTCAACGACCGCCCCGATCTCGCCGCCCGCCTCCCCTGCGACGGCGTTCACATCGGCCAGGGCGACGGGTCGATCTCCGAGGCGCGGCGGCTGATGGACAAGGGTCGCCTCGTCGGCGTCACCTGTCACGCGAGCCGGCATCTGGCCATGGAGGCGGCCGAGGCGGGCGCCGACTATGTGGCCTTCGGAGCGTTCTATCCCACCCAGACCAAGGCGACATTTCACCGGCCGGACATGGACATACTTTCCATCTGGCAAGAGACCATGCTCATCCCCTGCGTCGCCATCGGCGGGATCGCCACGGACAACTGCCGCCCCCTGGTC
>JBPCMA010000062.1:0-33174 GCA_051002715.1 Caulobacteraceae bacterium | reverse complement strand
CGACGACAGCGGTCACCGCTTCGCCGAGGTCGGGATGGCCAAGGCCGATGACGGCGCTTTCCACCACCCCCGGCAGGGCGTCGAGGGCCGCTTCCACCTCTCCGGGATAGACGTTGAGGCCGCCGGTGATGATCAGGTCCTTGGCGCGCCCGACGATGGCCAGGCAGCCGTCCGCGTCGATGACGCCCAGGTCGCCGGTGATGAACCAGCCGTCCGGCCGGAAGGCCTCGGCGGTCTTCTCCGGCGCTCGCCAATAGCCGGCAAAGACGTTGGGGCCCTTGACCTCGACGGCGCCGACCCGGCCGCGCGGGACGGCCGCGCCGGCGGCGTCCACCAGGCGCAGCTTCACGCCGGCCAGGGCGAAGCCCACCGTCCCGGCCCGCCGCTCGCCCTCGCAGGGGTTGGAGGCGTTCATGCCGGTCTCGGTAAGGCCGTAGCGCTCGAGGATGGCGTGGCCGGCGCGGCCCGCCCATTCCCGGTGGGTCTGGGCGAGCAGGGGGGCCGAGCCGGAAATGAACAGCCTCATTCGCCCGGCGCCCTCGCGGGTCAAGCCCGGCTGGGCCAGCAGGCGGGTGTAGAAGGTGGGGACGCCCATCAAGGCGGTGGCGCGGGGCATGGCGGCGAGCACCGCCTCGGGATCGAAGCGCGGCTGCAGGATCATCGATGCGCCGGCCAGCATGGCGACGTGGGTGGCGACGAAGAGGCCGTGCACATGGAAGGTCGGCAGGGCGTGGATCAGCACGTCGCCCTCGGTGAAACGCCACAGATCGGCGAGCGTCGCGACGTTGGAGGCGAGGTTTTCGTGGCTGAGCATGGCGCCCTTGGAGCGCCCGGTGGTGCCCGAGGTGTAGCAGATGGCGGCCAGGTCGGCGGGGATGCGCTCCACCGTATCGAACCTCGCCGAGGCGCCGGACGCCAGGGCGGCGAGGGACCCCTCCCCGCCTCTGTCCAGGCTCTCGACGCGGGCGCCGGCCGCGATGGCGCCGACGGCCTCCCGCCGCGCCGGATCGAGGACGACGAGGGCCGGCTCGGCGTCGGCGAGGAAGAAGGAAAGTTCGGCGGCGGTGTAGGCCGGATTGAGCGGCAGAAAGGCCGCGCCGGCGCGTATCGTGGCCAGGTAGAGGATGAGGTTTTCCGCCGACTTCTCCACCTGGGCGGCGACCCGGTCGCCTGGCTTGACGCCAAGGGCGAGGAGGGTGTTGGCGTAGCGGGCGGTTTCGCGTTTCAGCTCCGCGTAAGTGAAGGTTCTGGCCTCGGTCTCGATCGCCGGCGCGTCATCGGCGCCGGCGGCGAAGAGGGCGTCGAAGAGGCGATTACCCATCCGGCGCGAGAGCGTTCTTGACGTCGGTCTTGGTGAAGCCGTCGCCCTTGAAGAGCAGCCCATCGCCCTCCCTCTCGGCGAGGGCGTAAGCGAAACAGTCGCCGAGGTTCAATCGGCCGGTTGAACGAGCCTTGAACCCTCTGAACGCGGCGGCGGCGGCCCGCGCACTGCTCGGATCGGCGCCTACGATCTCCACCCGCGCTTCGCTTAGCAAGCCATCGGTGCGGGCAAGGCCTTCCGATCCGTGCAGACCCTGCATTCGCACGAGCGCCTCCCAGTAGTTCACCGCCGACATTACGCCGCCACGCTTTTCGGCGAGAGCCTCTTTGAACGTGAGCGCGTCTTCCTCAAGGAGCGTGATGGCGAGGATCGCCGATGCGTCCACCACCATCATTGGGGCATGCCATCCTCGTCATAGAGGTCATCGTCGGTAAGCAACGGGCCAACGATCGGCAGGCCCCTGAATTTTTCCGCGGCTTCGTGAATGGCTTTGAGCCGGCGTTCGAATTCCGCATCGCGTTTGACTTTTTGCCGCCGCAGTTCCGCGTTGACCGCCACGCCGACCGCTTCGGTGATCGGCTGGCCCGTCTTCCGAGCCAGCGCGCGAATGGCGCGGACCACCTCGGGATTGCGAATCTGGATGGGGGCATCGTTCATGATAGGCCGTCCTCTATCATGATCGCACTTGAGCGCAATCTGGGTGAGCCTGCTTAGCGCCCTCAGGCCGACGCCGCCCCGCTCTTCTTTTCGGCGTAGATCATCAGGGGCGATCCGCGGCCCTCGACCACCTCGGCGTTGACCACCACCTCCTCGACGCCGCGCAGGGTCGGCAGGTCGAACATGGTCTCCAGCAGGATGGCCTCGAGGATGGAGCGCAGGCCGCGCGCCCCGGTCTTGCGGCCGATGGCCTTGCGGGCCACGGCTTTCAGGGCGTCGTCGGTGAAAGCGAGGCCGACGTTCTCCATGTCGAACAGCCGCTGGTACTGCTTGACCAGGGCGTTCTTGGGCTCGGTGAGGATGCGCACCAGGGCCACCTCGTCGAGGTCGTCGAGGGTGGCCAGCACCGGCAAGCGACCGATGAACTCGGGGATGAGGCCGAAGCGCTGCAGATCGTCCGGCTCGACCTGGCGCAGCACCTCGCCGGTGCGCCGGTCGTCGGGGTCGGCGACCTTGGCGGAAAAGCCGATCGACGTGCCCTTGCCGCGGCTGGAGATGATCTTTTCCAGCCCCGAGAAGGCGCCGCCGCAGATGAACAGCATGTTGGTGGTGTCCACCTGCAGGAATTCCTGCTGCGGGTGCTTGCGGCCGCCCTGGGGCGGCACCGAGGCGATGGTGCCCTCCATGATTTTCAGGAGGGCCTGCTGCACCCCCTCGCCGGAGACGTCGCGGGTGATCGAGGGGTTGTCGGACTTGCGACTGATCTTGTCGACCTCGTCAATGTAGACGATGCCGCGCTGGGCCCGCTCGACATTGTAGTCGGCCGACTGCAGCAGCTTGAGGATGATGTTCTCCACGTCCTCGCCCACATAGCCCGCCTCGGTGAGGGTGGTGGCGTCGGCCATGGTGAAGGGGACGTCGATGATTCGGGCGAGGGTCTGGGCCAGCAGGGTCTTGCCCACCCCGGTCGGGCCGATCAGCAGGATGTTGGACTTGGCCAGTTCGACGTCGTTGTTCTTCTGGGCGTGGTTGAGGCGTTTGTAGTGGTTGTGGACGGCGACCGAGAGGACCTTCTTGGCGTGTTCCTGACCGATCACGTAATCGTCGAGCACTTCGCGGATTTCGCGCGGGGTGGGCACGCCGTCCTTGGACTTGACGAGGGTGATCTTGTGTTCTTCGCGGATGATGTCCATGCACAGTTCGACGCATTCATCGCAGATGAACACGGTCGGGCCCGCGATGAGCTTGCGGACCTCATGCTGGCTCTTGCCGCAAAAAGAGCAGTAGAGGGTGCTCTTGCTATCGCCGCTCGCGGCTTTGGTCATCGTCGCTTCTCACTCTGGGGCGGCCGGCGCCGGCGCCGAACGCCCACTCTTCCCCCGGCGTCCGCCTTTTCCAAGCCCGCGCGATCGGCGCCGCGAGCGCCTCCTTCTTGACATTCCCCGATCCGGGCGCGGATCACAAGCCTATCATGGAGCGGGGGCCGCTTAAGGCGGCGGGGTGTCGCATTTGGGGCGCCCTCCATCCCACGCATTTAAGGGGCCGGCCGGATCATGGAAAGTGGGTCGCCGCCGCGCGGGAAGGACAGCCCGTTTCGCCCGCTGGTGGCTTTCGATGTCGACGGGACGCCGACCTGGAAGGACAGTTTCCTGGCTTTTCTGGCCTGGCGCGCCGGGCCGCTTCGCCACGCCCTGGGCATGGTCCGCCTCGCGCCGGCGGCCTTGGCCTATGCGCGCGACCGCGACCGCACCGCCCTCAAGGCCGCCGTGGTGCGCCAATATCTCATGGGCGCGGGGCGGGGCGATCTGGAAAGGGAGGCGCAGGCCTTCGCCGCCGCCGCCTCGCGCGGCCTGCTGCGACCCGACGCGGTGCGTTGCTGGGAGCTTTGGCGATCGCGCGGCGCGCGGCTGGCGATCGTCACCGCCTCGCCGGAATTCGTGGTCGCCCCCTTCGCCCGCGGCCTGGGCGCGGACCTGTTGATCGGCACGCGCCTGGCGTTCGACGCGGCGGGCATGGCAGCCGGCGGCTTCGACGGGCCCAATTGCCGGGGCGCGGAAAAGGCGGTTCGCCTCAAGGCGGCCTTCGGCGAGGGCGTGCGCCTGGAAGCGGCCTACGGCGACAGCGCCGGCGACGAAGAGATGCTTGCCCTGGCCGACGAGGCGGGAATGAAGGTGTTCCGGGAGCGGCCATAAAGGCGCCGGCGGCCCTTCAGGCAAGATCCTCGACGTGCTCGAGGCCCCAGCGGAAGATGCTCTCGGCCACGCTGTCGTCGGCGGCCGAAAATCTGGCCGCGTGGATCAAGGCGTGAAAGATTTCCGTCGCCCGCATGGTGAACAGCACATCCCGCCACCGGAAGTGGAAATCCTGGGCCTCCAGATGAGCGCAATAGAGATCGACGACCTGCTTCTGGTCGGATCTGGGCAACCGGGCCAGCGAACGCAGGGTGGCCCCGGGCGGGCCGAGTGAGGCGGAATCCCAATCGAGGATCACCGGCTTTTCGCCGGGATTGAGAAACACGTTGGCGGCGCGGTAGTCGTTGTGGGTGAAGTAGCCGCCCAGGGATTCGAGCCGCTCGAGCGCGATGGGCTCGACCGCGGCGAGCCGTTTCGCGGCGGGGGCCAGAGCCGAGATGTCGAGGCCGCGGCGGGCATAGTTGGCCACCGTCTCGTCCGCCACCCGCGCCAAGGGCCGGAGAAATTCGACATCGCGCGAAATATTGGGCGCCGCGCGCTGGACATCGTCGCTGAGCGCGGTCATCGCCGCGGCGGCGCGGACGACGCTGTCGCGGTTTTCCCGCCATTGCTGGCCGAAGCGGCGTGAGGTGTCCCTGGCCACATATCCCCAGACGCCGAGGATGCTGTTCGCGGCCCCCGTCTCAAGGCGAATAAGGCCGTAGTAGGTCGGCACGCGGAATTCGGGAATATCGAGGCCGGACAGGTAGTTCTGCAGGTTTTCGTAGAACAGGGAGAGGCGGGCGCCGGCTTTGGTGAAAACCTCGACGGCCTCTCCGGCGCCGCCGTTGCGCCGGAACGAATGCCTTACGAAACGCCGGGGGCGATGAAGCGGGTTGGCCCGGAAAATCTCCCGGCTCTCGACATGGATAAGCTCGCACCCCACCGCCTTGGCGACGATCGCCTCCACGGCGAGGCGTTCATCGAGGAGGCTCAAGGCCGGCGCGACGGTTTCGCCTGGTTCGTTCATGCGAGCGCCGCCCCCTTCGGCGCCGGGACTATATCAGCTCCCGCCAGAATCCCGGAGCGCGGGCGTCCCGCCCGCCCTTGGCCTTGCTAAAAAGACGCGGGCGGGACGCCCGCGCTCCAAGGGGCCCTACGCCTTCTCCGCCGCCTCCGAGGCGGCGCGGCTTTCGTAGATGTGATCGACGATGCCCCAGGCCTTGGCCTCTTCGGCGTCCATAAAGTGATCGCGATCTAGGGTGCGTTCGACCTCCTCGAAGGTGCGGCCGGTGTGCTTGGCGTAGAGCTCGTTCAGGCGCCGCTTGGTCTTGATGATGTCCTCGGCGTGGCGCTCGATGTCCGAGGCCTTGCCCTGAAAGCCGCCCGACGGCTGGTGAAGCATGATGCGGGCGTTGGGCAGGGCGACGCGTAGCCCCGGCTCGCCGGCCATGAGCAGGAAGGAGCCCATGGAGGCGGCCATGCCCATGCAGGTGGTGGCCACTGGGCAGCGAACGTATTGCATGGTGTCGTAGATGGCCAGGCCCGAGGTCACGATGCCGCCGGGTGAATTGATGTACATGTCGATCTGCTTCTTGGGGAATTCCGATTCCAGGTAGAGAAGCTGGGCGCAGATCAGGGCGGAGACGCCGTCGTCGACCGGCCCGTTGAGGAACACCACCCGCTCGCGCAACAGGCGCGAGAAGATGTCGAAGGCCCGCTCGCCGCGGCTGGATTGCTCGACCACCATGGGCACGAGATTGAGGGAATGGGCGGGACTATCGGTCATGCAAGGGTCCTTGGTTGGCGTTTGATATCGCCTCGCGGGCGGGGCGTTGCAAGGGCGGGAGCCGTGGCGGCGCCCGACGCCCCCTCCGTCACGGCGCGAGAGGGCGCCGCGCCACCTCCCCCGCGAAGAGGCGCGGGGGAGGAGAAGTCTGGCCGAACCTTTCCTTCTCCTGCCTCGCGAAGCGAGGGAGGTGGCGCGCGGCTCTTTCTTGCCCCGCGTGACGCAGGGGGCGTCGGACGACCCTACTTGGCCTTCGCCTTCGCGGCCTTCGGCTTGGCTTTCGGCGCGGGTGGCGGCGCCTTTTCCGCTTTCGCCTTCGCTGGCTTGGCCTTCGTGGCCGGCTTGGCCACGGCCGGCGGCGGCTCGTCTTCCTTCAGCAGTTCTTCCTTCGAGACCGGTTTGTCGGTCACCTGAGCGCGGGCGAGGATCAGGTCGACCACCTTTTCCTCGTAGAGGGGCGCGCGCATCTGAGCCTGAACGTCGGGGTTCTGGCGCATCAGGTCGAACACCTGCTGGGCCTGGGCGCCGTAGCGCATGGCCTCGGCGCGCATGGCGTCGGCCAGCTCCTGGTCGCTGACCGTGAGGTTCTCGCGCCGACCGATTTCGGCCAATACCAGGCCCAGGCGCACCCGCCGCTCGGCGATCTGGCGGTATTCGGCGCGCAAGGCGCCCTCGCTCTTGCCGGCGTCCTCGGGCGCGGTCTCGCCCTCGGCGGCGTCCTTTTCGACCTGGCGCCAGATGGCGCCGAATTCGGCCTCCACCATGCGCGACGGCAGGGCGATGGGGTGGCGGGAATCCAGGGCGTCGAGCAGGGCGCGCTTGAGCTTGAAGCGCGCGGCGCCCTTGTATTCACCCTCCAGATTGGCCCGGATGGCGCCCGTCAGGGCGGCCAGGTCGGCCAGGCCCAGCCGCGTGGCCAGGGCGTCATCGGCCTTGGCGGCCTTGGGGGCGCGCACCTCCCGGACCGTGACGGCGAATTCCGCCGCCCTCCCCTTGAGCGCCTCGGCCTGATAGTCGGCCGGAAAGTCCACCTTGACCGTCACGGCCTGGCCCGCCGCCGCGCCGACCAGCTGGCTCTCGAAGCCGGGAAGGAACTGGCCGGAGCCCAGCACCACCTCGGCGCCCTCGGCCGTCCCGCCCTCGAAAGCCTCGCCGTCCACCCGGCCGGCGAAATCGATGAGGAGCTGGTCGCCGTCGCGGGCCTTGGCCTTGCCGGCGCGCGCCTCGTAGGTGCGGTTCTGCTCCACGAGTTCGGCCAGGGCGGCGTCCACCTCGGCCTGGCTGGGGCTGTAGGTCAGACGGGTGAGTTTCAGGGCCGTCACATCGGCCGGCTCGAACTCCGGCATCACCTCGACCTCGAGGTCATAGGCCAGGTCCTCGGCCCCGGCGATGACCTTTTCCATGTCCGACGACGGCTTGAGGTCGGGCCGCGAGGCGACGCGCAGCTTGTGGTCCTCCAGCACCTTCTGGGAGGTTTCGCCCAGGGCCTTTTCCACCACCTCGCTCATCAGGGCCTTGCCATAGAGGCGCCGGACGTGGCCGGGCGGCACGTGGCCGGGGCGGAAGCCCTTGAGCTTAAGGGTCGGGGCGACCTCGGCGATGCGGGCGTCCAGCAGGGCGCCCAGCTCGGCCGCCGGCACCCGGACGCCATAGCTGCGGCTGAGACCTTCCCCGGACTTGTCGACGACCTGCATGAACTTCATCCCGATGGGGCCAGGCAGCGCCCGGCGGGCGTTAAACAGCGAACGCCGCCGCCAAGATTTCCAAACCCCGGCCGGCGGCGCGCAACGAAGCGCCCTTATGTCACGCGGGCGGTGGGCTCTCAAGCCTTTGCGGGCGGGTCGCGCCGGCGCCGGCGGCCTGGTGCGGATGAGAGGACTCGAACCTCCACGCCTCGCGGCGCCGGGACCTAAACCCGGTGCGTCTGCCAGTTCCGCCACATCCGCGTGGGGCGAGGCTTAGCCCGGAGGGCGCCGGCGGGGCAAGGCTGCGGGCGCTGGCATGGACAGCCGCCGGCCGATCCGCTTAAGAGAGGCTAGGTGGGGTAGGGGAAATTTGCAAGGTGTGCGGCGGCTGGACATGAGCGCAGCAGAACTCCGGGCGACCCCGTTGGCGTCGTCGGAAGAGGCGGCCGAAGAGTCGAAAGAGGCGGTCAGGGAAGAGCGCGCGCGGACGCGCGCCCTGCGGCAAGCCGCGCGGGCGGAGAAAAGGGCCCTGCGCCAACAGGAACGCGACCGCGTCTTGGCCGGCCGGGGGGCGGAGAAGCCGGCCGGCCGCCGAACCAAGGCGCGGCGCAAGCCCGCCCCCCAGCCCTTGACCTACGCCGCCGCCACCGACGCCCCTTGCGCGATCACCGAGCCCGAACGGCTGGCCGAACGGCTGGCGGTATTCACCGACACCCAGATCGAGGAAACCCGCCGCAAGCTCGGCGTGATCCGACTGGCCCCGTGGCCGAGGCTCGAAGGGTGCCTGGCCGTCCTCTTCACCTCGCGATCGGGCAGCACCTGCCTGGCCCGCGAACTGGAAATGGCGTTCGACATCGGTCAACTGCGCGAGGCGCTCAAACCGCCCAAGCTGGCGGGCCGGCCGGCGGCCGATCTGGTGGCGGACCGCGAAGGCGGCTGGTTCAGTTTCAAGGCCGGCGGCCACAGCGTGATCGCGGCGGAGATATGCGGCGTCTTCGACGCCTACCTGCCGGTGACCTCGTTCATCCTGCTGCTGCGGCGCGATATCGTCGCCCAGGCGGTTTCCCGCGTGAAGGCCATGCAGACCGGCATCTACCACTCAACCTCCAGCGGGACGCCGAGGGGCCGCGCCGCCTATAACGAGGCCGACATTGCCAAATCCGTCGGGCTCATAGCCGGCGGCGTCGAGCGGCTGCGGCTATACGCCGAGCGAAGCGGACGGCCATGCCGGCGTCTGATCTACGAGGATTTCGCCGACGGCGATTTCACCTCGCCCGTGGCGGTATGCGACGCCCTCGGCGTGCCCCACCGCGCCGCCGATTCCGCCATCGAGTATTCTCCGGTCGAGCCCATCGGCAACGCCACCAACAAGAAATGGGCGGCGCGCTTCCGCGAGGAAATGGACGCGGAGACACGGGAGATCATCGAGCGCTACCAGGCGGAGATTCAGCTTGCGGGCCGTTCGCAATGACGACGCAATGTGGCTCACGTGGACGTGATACGAAGATCGCCAATGGCGCAAAAAAAACCGTGTATAAGAGCCTTCTCAACATGATCATACTTGCTCGTGATAGGGAGTATTGAAATGGCGCGATTTGGCCTCGGACTTTTTTCCTTGGTGGTGTCGGCGGCCATCGCGTGCAGTGTTCATGCAGCGCCGTGCGACCGACAAGGCCCGGGGGGCACCGTGCCGGCATACTTCAATCCCGACGACGCCAAATCGCTAGCCCCGATCGTATTCATGCAGGCCGCGCCGCCACCCATCGACGACGCGCAGACCAATCAGACCTACGCAAACGGTCCAATAACCGACTCTTCGTCGCAAAACGTGTCGATACAAAATTGCACAAAATGGTCCGGACGCACCTGGGAAGTCGTCTGGGCAAATCGATCGGTGCAAAATAGCGCCGCCAATCCCAAGGCTAACCCCATCTATCCAGCTATCGCCTATCAGAATATTCCGCCCCTCGCGGATCCCGATGTCCGTACCGAGTACACGACGATTCAAAGGGCCGACGCGGCAACGAAAGCCGAAGTACTTTACCTACTTGGCGCAAGTCAAGCTGCCTGGCAAGCCCCACTTGTGAGCGCCGGAATCTGTGCCGCGAGCCCTTGCAGCTCGTCAGAAGCGGTCGCATGGTCTAGCCTCGCCGCCGATGCGACGCAGGGTGATCCTCAGAGTTATTTTAAGAATAACTTCAGCAAAGATGGACAGTCATATGTATTAATTGATCGAATGGTAATTCCGCAAGCGACATTATCTACAAATACATCCACAAACAGCTACGGCGTCGTGTTAGATTACGAAGTGCAGGACTATAGAACTATAGGTAGTGCTCACGGATTCTTAAGTAAAACCGGTAAAATAATTGCGGATTACGGCCGGAAATCATACCTTTATACAAACCCATGGGATGGAGGTGAGCTGACGCCGAATGGATTTTCTATATCTACAATAAACGATATTGAAAGCAACTTTGACTATGTCGGACTTTATGCTCTCTCATCTTTTCCGGATTCTTCTTGTCATCAATTCTCTAATACATATACGTCAAGCATAAATTATCTCAAGGGGTCAAGCGGGACTTTACCAAAGGGATATGGAGAAATCGTTATAATGGTTGATCTTGGGCTTTGCTCCAGCCAAGATGCATTGCAAATGTACAATCAGCAGACGATCGACCATTTTGCCGGCTATTATTTCTTTGCGGACGTAACAGAGGGTGGACAACAGCCAAATGTTGGAGCCAACGCGGTAATCTACCCTTTGGTTTACGGATCTCTTCCTCCTGGCGGCTCGTAAACTGACTTAGACGCCGAGTTCGCCGACGTGAGTCAACCCCTGGATGACCGCGCCCCTCGGGCGGCGGCAAAGGAAGAGCGGGCGCGGGATCGCGCGCTTCGGCAAGCCGTTCGGGCGGAGAAAAAAACCTTGCGCCGACAAGAGCGCGGCGGCGCCTCGCTGCCGGGGAAGCTAGTCCGCGAGCAACCCGCCCGCGAAATCAAACGGGGCCGCAAACCCACTTCCCCACCATCGAACCCCGCCGCGCCAGGCGTCGGCGCTTTGATCGGAATTACCGAAAAGTCGGCGGAGCGGCTTAAAGTGTTCGCCGACTCTCGTTTGGGGGAAATCGGCCGTGGAATCAACGTCAATCACGGCGCCCCATGGCCGATGATCGAAGGCTGTCTCGCCGTCCTGTTCACCTCGCGCTCGGGAAGCACCTACTTTGCGAGGAACCTGGAGTGCGCCTTCGCCATCGGCCGACTCCGCGAGTCACTCAACCCGTCGCGACTCGAGGGGCGCACGGCGGCGCAAATCGTGGAGGGCCGAAAGGACCCATGGTTCAGCTTCAAGGCCGGCCCGCCGGGCGTGATCGCCGCGGAATTGTGCGGCTTTTTCGATGCCTATCTTAAAAAGACGTCGTTCATCCTGCTGTGCCGGCGTGACATCGTCGCCCAGGCGGTTTCCTGTGTGAAAGCGCAACAGACCCTCCAGTGGCATTCGACCCAGAAACCAGCTGGAGTCGCCGCCTATGACGAAGCGAAGATCGGGGAATACATATCGATAATCGCCGGTGGGGTCGAACGGCTGCGACTCTACGCGGAGCGCAGCGGACGGCCGTGTCGGCGCCTGATCTATGAGGATTTCGCAGGGGGCGACTTCACCGCGCCGACGGCGATCTGCGACGCCCTTGGCCTCCCTCGGCGCCCCGCCGGATCGCGAATTCGGCCGATGCCGGTCGAGCGCATCGGCGACGCGGTGAATGCCGAATGGGCGGCGCGGTTCACGGCAGGCATGGATTTCGCGACGCGCGATCTCGTCGAGGGCTATCTGGCCGAGATTCAGCCGGCGGGCTCTTTGCCAAACCCGCCGCCAATCGAGATCGATCCCGCCGTCAAACGCCGTGCAACAAAGCGTAGATGACGAGGTTTGAACCGGTAAGTTTGGAGCCGCCATCGACCGCCCCATCGTCCCAGATGACGTAGCCTGAAAAGTGGTCGATGGCTCGCTGCAGATACATGAGAATCGCTTCACTCTCGCTACAGTTTAGTAAATCAACCGTGAGAAGCACCTGTTTGAAATCCAGTACTCCACTGACACCCTTTAAGAAATGAACGCCGTATGGATAGCTTGTTTCCATGCTACATTGATTTGCTCCACCCCACACCAGGATACTGATATAGTCAAAATTGGCCTTTATATCGTCGATTTTCGAAAAAGAGAAACCGTTCTTCTGGGTCGACGCGCTATCCCATGGATTGGTATAGAGGTATGCCTTCAATCCGTAGCTTCGGATCGTGGCGCCCAGGTCGTCGAGAAAAGGCCAAGCATAGTTTGAGTTGCGGCTGTCCTGGACCTCGTAGTCAACTCTCATTCCATAGGCCGAGGCGGCGACGGTGGTGGGTATGATCATCTTGTCGAGGATCACCTTCGTGCTTCCGTCCTGGCTGACCCGCGTGAAGTAGGCGTCGGGGTCGGCGTTGAGGGTGTTCCAGGCGATCCAGCTGACGCCGGCGGCCTTCAACGGCGCCTGCCAGACCGAGGCCGAAGCGCCCATGATGTAGAGGGCTTCCGCCTTGGTGGCGGCGTTGGCGCGGGCGTAGGTGGTGAATTCGGTCCCGTAGGGATTGCCCTTTGAGTCCCGGATGGCCGGATAGAACGGATTGGGCGTGATCGGAACCTGTCCCCGCGGCACCCAGGCTCGATTGGCCCAAATGGACGCCCAGTTGTGACCGCTCCATTTCGACCGGTTCTGATCGTCGATGTTCTGGGCGATGGAATCCGTGAGAGGCCCGTAGGCATAGGTTCCTTTGTTTTCGCTGTCGCTGGTCGGCGGCGGCGCCTGCCGCATGAACATCAAGGGCGGCTCGGCGTCGTCGGGATTGAAATAGGCGGGCAGAACCGGGATGCCCGCCCGCGCCGGCCCGAGGCCGGCCGCCGACCACCCTGCCACCAGAGCCAGCGCCGCCGCGACCGCTAATCCCACTTTGCCAATTTCGAACATCGGTGGAAGCTCCTAACGCTGGCGCGAACTGACGCGCCGTTACGATTCGAAGCCCCCCAAAACTTGGCTATGGGTGAATTGCGCCCGTCGGATGGCGAGAACGTGACCGGTGCGCCCAGCCTTGTTCCTTAAGCTTACGCCCGCGGCCCCGACCGCGGGGTGGGTTTTCCACTCACATTTGTCAAACGCCGGCAAGGCGCACCCGTTGCCGAAACCTGGCCGTTTCATGTGCGACAAAATGCCCGGATTTCGGCTAATTTGGCGCCGACGGCCGCGCCGGGCGCCGCGAATCGCGTGATCGAGGCGGATGGTCTAAAGAAATCTCCCGCCCTTTGGTCGAGCATTTTCAAACTGGCCAGCCGTCCCTTCACCGACCGAACCGGCGCGGCGATCGCCTGGCGATGGATCGACGGCGAGACAGCGGCGTGGAGGCGGGCCGGCCACGCCCCTCTTCTGTGGTGGCGCGACGACGACGCGCGCCGGCCGAGCGCCGGGCTGGACCGTCTGTTGCGGCTTTCGCAGGCGCGGCGGGTTCCCCTGGCCTTGGCGGTCATCCCGGACGGCGACCTTTCGGCCCTGGCGGCGGCGACGGGCGGCAACCCCCTGGTCCGCGCCATCCAGCATGGCTGCGACCATGTGGACCGCAACCGCGGCGGCGGCTTCTCGGCCGAATTCGATCCGGCCGCGCCGGAGGGCGAGGTGGCGGCGGCGGTGAACGCGGCGTGGCGGGCCCTGTCGGAGGTCATCGACGCGGCGCCCATCTATGCGCCGCCGTGGAACGTGCTGACGCCGAACGTGCGGCGGGCCCTGGCCGCCACGCCGATCCGCGCCGTCTCGCTCTATGGCGCCCTCGCCAAGGCCGACGACGGCCTGGCCCAGATCAACACCCACATCGACATCATGCGCTGGCGCCCGGCCCGTTTTCGCGGAACGACGGCGATCCTCGCGCGGCTGTGGCGTCAGCTGCGGGCGCGGCGGCGCGACCGCCGCTGGAGCGAGCCGATCGGGTTGCTCACCCACCACAAGAATCTCGACGCGCCGGCCTGGGAATTTCTGGAGGCGTTCCTGGCCCGCGCCGCCGTCCCCGCCTCGGCTTTCCGATGGCGGGCGGCCGGCGAGCTCGTCGACGCGCCGGCAGACCGGTAGAGCGATGCTCAGGCCGGCGTCGCCCCTTCCAGGTTGCGCAGCACGATGTCGCACAGGTCGCCGACGGTGGCGGCCTTGTAGGTGTCGCTCATCTCGATGACGGCGCCGGTGCGCGCCTCCATGTTCATGACGATGCGCACGTGGGCCAGGGAATCCCAGCCGGGAATGTGGTTGGCGGTCATGGCCGGCTCGACCACGGCCTCGGGGGCGCCGGTCTCCTCGCGAACCGCGATGACCATGGTGCGCCAAACTTCGTCGCGGTCCATGCGTTTCCTCCAACTGCGCCGGCGGGTTATAGGCCCAGGGGCGCCGCGACTGGAAGAGAGGGCATGCCGGATCTTCGATTGCTCGTCTTCGGCGGTTGCAACATTCGCGCGCCGTTGCGCCGAGCCCTCCAGGAACGCCGCCGAAATCCTGGAGCGAACGGGGACGAAGCGCCGGCCGGTTTCAAAATCGCCGGGCCACCTTTTTTTACCTACACGTTCGGGGAAATGTTGCAGGCCGTCGCCTGCTACCGGGGCGAGCGACGGATTCCGGATGAATTGCATACGCTGTGCAACAGGACATCCAGAGGCCCCCCGACTCCGGCCAACAGTCCCATCAAGACGAGCGACGTGGCTCTCGCCGAGCCCAATACATCCCACGAAATCGAGTTCGAAGGCTACCATATCAACCGCGCCCCGGTTTGGAACCTTCTCGCGCCTTTCAGGCGCCTCGGCCCGGCGGCGCGCCAGCTTTCCTCGCAATGGTACGACAAGGGAATCGTCGCCATGAACGACGATGCGCGGCGCGCCGCCGCCGAGGGCCTTGTGCCCCTGATCGCCGACGACGCACCCGACCGCGAACTCACCGCCGCGATTCTGCGGGGGGCGAGGGGCGGGCGATGTGACGTATGCGACGGCATGGGCCGCTTGGCCAAGGCGCTGGAAACGCCGCTCGGCATCGTCACCTTCACCTGGGCCTACATGGCCGATGGACGCCCCATAAGCTGGCCGGCTGAATTCCACGGCCAGGTTCTAGGCGCCGCGCGCGAATTGGGATTGCCAGTCTTCGAGCCCCACAGGCTGGTCGAAGATGCGGGGGTCGCCTTCGCGTTGAAGGCGGATTTGCGTCACTACACAGAACCGTTCATGTCGATCTTCGCCGGACCCCTGATCCAATTCGCGGTTTCGGTCGCCGCGAGAGCGCCTTGATTGACAGTCAAAACGCCGCCCGTGCTAAGAGCCGCGTCGGCGCGCGGGGCGGCGGAGCAATCAGGGCGAGATGGCCGATCCCCAATCGCTGCTGGAGCTGAGGGAGAAGGCCTTCGGGGCCGATCTGGCCTCCTTAAGCGAATGGCTGGGCGGCTATTCGCCGGCCGACCTCGCCGAGCCCGCCCTGCGCGAAATCCAGGGCGTCGCCAAATATCGCGGCGGCGACGTGCCGGGCGCGGTCCTGCTGATTGCCGAGGCGGTCTGCGCGCCCCATCACACCGCTCACCTGAAATCGCTGCTGTTTTTGATGCGCGGCCAGTTTTCGGCCGGCGACGCCGACGGCGCCCTGATGACCGCCCGCCGGGTGATCGAGGCCGACCCCGGCAACCAGGAAGCGCTCAAGCTGGCCGGCCGCATCTGCAACCAGCGCCAGGACTGGGACCGCGCCGACCGCTTCTGGCGCCAACTCTGCGAGGTCAATCCCGGCGACCCGGAGGCGGCCCTGCAGGTGGCGCGGATCGGCGGGCGGCGCGGCCAATGGGAGACCCAGGCCTTCTACGCCGACATCCAGCTTCGCGGATCGCCCGACCATGCCGAGGCTCTGCGCCTGGCCATCGACGGGCGCCTGCGGGCGGGCCGCCTGGACGGGCTGGACGATCTGATGGCGTCGCTCCACCGCCTGGAGCCCGAACGCGCGCGGCGTTTCATGGCGGGAATGAACCGGCCCGAACAGGCGGGCGCCCTGGCGGCCACCCTCACCCGCCTGCGGGCGCTTGACCCGCTCGACGAGACCCTGGCGAGCTTTGCCGAGGGGCGGGCGAAAGGGTGGCTGCGAAAGGCGCTGGCCCACGAAGTCGCCCAGGAAGAGGATCTCGCCGCCATGCTGTTCGGCGCGGCGCGAGTGGCCGACCCGAGCCTTTTCGACGCCGGCGCCGGCCTGTGGCGCCTGAGCGCGCCGGCGGTGACGGCCATGCGCGAGGCGCTCAAGGCCGACGACGAGCCGACGGCGCTCGAGGCGGCGCGGCGGGTGGTCGAGATTGACCCGACCATGGTGGAAGCCTTGTTTTGCCTTGGCCGCCTGACCCTGGCCGGCGATCCGGCGACCGCGGCCGGCCACCTGTCGCGCGCCGCCGCCCTGGCCCCCAAGAACACTTGGATCCAGCTTAACCTGGGCCGGGCGCTCGAGCGCGCCGACCGCCTCGTCGAGGCGGCCCGGACCTACGCCCAGGTAGCAGCGCTGATCGCCGACCCGGCCGACGCCCACCGCGCCGAGGCGGAGAGATCGATCCTCAACGCCCGCCAAAGCCTTGTCCGGCGGGCCCGCGACGCCTTGCGCGAAAATCGCCTCGATGACGCCTGGAACGCCTGCGCCGCCGCGGCCGGATGCGGCGCGCCGGAGGCGGATATCGAGGCGATGTCCGCCGCCATCAAACGGGCCATGTTCATCGCGCTTCGCGACCGGTTCAAGAACGACGACGCCGATTTCATCGAGGCGGCGGAAGGCTACCTGCGGCTGGACCCGGGCCACGCGGAGGTTCTGCTCTTTCTCGGCCGCAAGCTGATGCCGGCCAGGCGCCACGCGCGGGCCATGGAGGTGTGGGCCAAACTGGCCGCCATGGCCCCCGGCGAGGCCCACTATCGCCTGCAGATCGCGCGGTGCTGCGCCTGGCTGAAGCTGAACGCCGAGGGCGCGGAGGCGGCCGGCGAGGCTTTGCGGCTGGACCCCGATCTGGCCGAGGCGGCCACCCTGTTGCGGCAATTCGCTCCCGCCGAGGCGGAGCCCGCGCCGGCCGGCGGGGCCGGGGCCTGACGCGAAGAGCAGCCCTTGCCCGCCCACGCCCCTTCCCTCGCCGCCGACGGCGCCGCCATCGAAAATCTCCAGGCGGCGGATCGCGCCAAGCCGCTGACGGCGACGGGCCTGTCCGATCTGGTGGGCCTGCTGGCCGCCGCCAAGCGCGACGCCGAGGCTTCGGCTTACGCCGCGCGCCTTCTGAAGCTTCGGCCCACCCATCGCCGCGCCCTGCGCGCCCTCACTCGGTCGCCGCCGGCGGACGTCGATGTGATCGGCGGCTGGCGCGCCTTGGCCGAAACCACGCCCGACGATCCCGAGCCCTGGCTGCAGATCGCCCGGCTCGCGGCGCGCGCCGGCGACGGGGCGGCCGCCCTGGAAGCCGGCGATGAAGTCCTGGCGCGGGCGGACGGGCACGCCGAGGCCCTGGGCCTGAAACTCACCGCGCTGTCGATCCTGGGGGCCCATGACGCCATCGGCGAAGCCTGGCGACAGCTCCACGCGGCCGACCCGGCACGGGCGCGAACGCTCGCCGACCGGGCCGCCGACAAGGCGGACATCGACTCCGCCGCGGCGATGCTGGGCGAAGCCGGCGCCCTGGGCGCCTTGGACGCCGAGGGCGAACTTCGGCGCCTCAGGCTGCGCTCCTGGCTGACTGTCGAGGCGTTCGAGGCCGAACTGGCGGGGGATATGCTGGAAGCGGCCCGGGCTTTCGCGCGGCTTACCCGGCTCGAGCCGAACGCGGCGGACTACGCCGACGGGCTGGCGCGCGCGATCGGCCGGCCGCGCGCGCGGATCGAAGGGGCCGTCGCCGCGGGTGACGCGGGGCCTGGAGATGGCGCCGCCGAGGCCCTAAGTGCGGGGTCTTGTTTCGACGACGACGCGGCGATGGGTTAATCTCCGCCGCATCAGTTCTGAAGGGATCGATCGAGATGTGCGGAATCGCCGGCGCCCTGGACCTCACCGGCGCTCTCCCCAACGAGGTCATGGCCGCCCGAGTCGAGGTGATGACCCGCCAAGTGGCCCATCGCGGGCCGGACGCGGATGGCGTCAGGGTGGTCGGGCCGTGCGGCCTGGGCCATCGGCGCCTGGCGATCATCGATCTCAACCCCCGCGCCTCGCAGCCGATGAGCACGGCCGACGAACGTCTGTGGGTGGTGTTCAACGGCGAAATCTACAATTTCCGCGAGCTGCGCGCCGAACTGGAGAGCGGCGGCTGCGTCTTCCGCACGACCAGCGACACCGAGGTGCTGCTGCACGGCTGGCGGATGTGGGGCGAGGCGATGATCGCGCGCCTGCGCGGCATGTTCGCCTTCGCGCTGTGGGACGAGACCCGGCAGTCGCTGGTTCTGGCCCGCGACCGCCTGGGCAAGAAGCCGCTCTACTATCACGAAGGCGATGACGAGTTCCTGTTCGCCTCCGAGATCAAGTCGATGCTGACTTGGCCCGGTTTCGAGCGCCGCATCGACCTGGCGGTGATCCACGACTACATGACCTATCACTATTGCATCGGCGAGGAATCGGCGTTCGTTGGCGTGCGCAAGGTGCCGCCGGCCCACTACATGGTCGTCCAGCGCGGCCAGCCGCCTCGTCTGGAGCGCTACTGGAGGCTCGCGGCGATAGACCCCCGCAACGGCGCGCGTTCCCACGCCGATCTGGCCCGCGAGCTGGTGGAGAGGCTGGACGACGCGGTCGCCTGCCGGATGATCGCCGACGTGCCGCTGGGTGCCTTCCTGTCCGGCGGCGTGGATTCCTCGGCGGTGGTGGCGCGGATGGCGACGATGTCGAGCCAGCCGGTGAAGACCTTCTCGGTGGGCTTCGACATCGCCGGCTTCGACGAGACGCCCTTCGCCCTCAAGGTGGCCGAACGCTATCAGACCGATCACCGCGCCTTCACGATGGGCTACGACCTGGTGTCGGAACTGCCGAGGCTGATCTGGCACTACGGCGAGCCATACGCCGACTCCTCGGCGCTGGTGACCTTCGCTCTGGCGCGGGAAATTCGCAAACACGTGACGGTGGCCCTCACCGGCGACGGGGGCGACGAGTTCTTCCTGGGCTACAGCCGCTACCTGCGTTTCAAGACCTTCGTCGAGCGTTGGCGCGAGGGGGTGCGGCCCAGGCTGCCCTACGAGCCGGTGCTGCCCGGCGAAGCGACCCTGCTGCGCGACCACTACGGCCGGTGGATCGGCTCGTTCAGGGAAGAGCATAAACAGGGCGGCTATGGGCCGGCCCTGGCCGAACACCTGCTCACCACGTCGGTCGACCGGCTTGGCCTGCGTCTCGAGGGCGCCACTCCGGCCGACGCCATGGATCTGGCCGCCCGAGTGGAGGTCGATGGCTATCTGGCCGATGACCTCAATGTGAAGGCCGACATCGCCACCATGGCGGTCTCGCTGGAGGGACGCAGCCCGTTCCTGGATTACCAGCTCGCCGACTGGGCGGCCAGCCTGCCGCAGGACCGGCGGGTGTTCGAACGCGACGGCGTTCTGGAGACCAAGGCGCTGTTGAAGCTGGCCATGGAGCCCTATCTGCCCGCCGAGATTCTCTACCGCCGCAAACAGGGGTTTTCGGTGCCGGTGAAGCACTGGATGCGCTTCGAAATCCGTGACTTCATGGTCGAAACCCTGACCAGCCAGCGCTTCCGCGAGCGCGGCCTGATCAGCCCGCGTTATGTCGCTTTGCTGCTCGACAAACATCTGAACGAGCATGAAGACCACGGCACCCGCCTGTGGGGGCTATTGTGCCTCGAACTGTGGCACCAGACTTTCATCGACCGGCGCGAGGACGGGCCGCTGGACATCAACGTGATGGGCCAGGCGCCGGTCCTGCGCCTGGCCGGCTGATTCCTTGGCGACGGCGAGCGTCGCGGCGAGCCGGTGGCGGTCGCGCCCGGACAAGAACCTCGGGCCGGAGGAGTGGGTCGCCCGCCGCCTCGACCGCGTCATGCTGGCGATCGGAAACGGCGACAAGGCCGAAGTCCGCGCGCTGATCGACGAAATCATCGAATGGACGCCGGACGCCGCCACGCCGATCGAACTGGCGGCGGAATTCGCCGCGAGGACCGGCGACTGGGCCGGCCTCGTCCGCTATCGCGCCGCCCTCACCGCCGCCCGACCGGGCGATCGCGCCGCCAAGATCGGGCTCATCCGCGCCCTGGCCCTGGCCAAGGCGACCTCGGCCGCCCTCGACATGGTCGACCGCCTGTTGGAAGGCGCTCCGGTCGGCGGCGGATTTCGCCGGTTGCGCCTCGAAATCCTGCTTGCCGCCGGCGATCAGGAGGCGGTCGCCAGGCAGTGCCAGGAACTGGCCCGCTCGCCGGGCGGTGAAAGCGTCGAGTTCATGACCGACGTCGCCGAGATTCTCGCCGGCTACGAGGCGTTCGGGCTGGCCCGCGACTGGGTGGCGAGGGCCCGGGCGGCCCATGGCGACACGCCGGCCCTCACCCGCCTCGCCGCCACGCTCGACGAGCGCCTCTTCCCTTCCGGCGACGCGGAACGGGCCGATTCCGCTTTCATGGCCGGCCGAGCCCTGCAAAATTCCCGCTTCCAAGAACAACTCGGGGCGGAAGCGTCGGTCGGGCGGCGCCTCGACCGCGTCATCGCGGCGATCCGCGAAGGCGGCGCCGACGATGTTCGGGCGATGGTGGACGAAATCATTGAACAAGCCCCCGAGGCGACCGCACCGATCGAACTGGCGGCGGAATTCGCCGCGCGAAACGAGGACTGGCCCAATCTCGTCCACTACCGGCGTGCATTGAGCGAAGCCAAGCCCGGGGACCGGTCGGCCAAGGTCGCCCTGGCGCGGGCCATGGCGCGCGGCGGGCCGCCCGGCGCCGCCGTGGAATTCGTGACCGCTCTGCTCGATGCCGAGCCGATCGGCGCGGGCTGGCGGCGCCTTCGCCTGGAATTGCTGGTCGCCGAGGGCGCCCGCGAGGCGGTGGCGACCGCGAGCGCCGCGCTCATGCACAAGCCGGCCGACCAATCGGCGGCCTTTGTTTCGGACGTCGCCCAGATTCTGTTCCAGGGCGGCGATTACGAGAGGGCGGCCGAATGGGTGAGGTACGGCCAGGCGCGGCATCCGGGCGACTCGGCCCTGGCTCGTCTGGCCGCCACGATCGCCTATCGGGAAAGGCGCTGGAACGAGGCCGACCGCCTATGGCGCGAGCTGGAGGCCAGCGCGGACGAGAGCGGAAGAAGGTCGGCGCGGGTGTTCCGCGCCCGCATCGCCGCCGGTGATGGGCGGCCAGCCGACGCGGCCGCCCAGTATGGAGCCGTATTCAACGACGACAACGCCAACGAGGAAGCGGCGCGCCATCTGGTTCGCCACGGGTTGGCCGAGGGCAAGGTGGAAGAGGCGGCTTCGGTGCTTGCCCGCCACGAAGGCCGCGTCGGGCGCACGGCGCTGGTCATCGGCTTACGGGCCCGCCTGGCCCTGGCGAGGGGCGACCGCGCCACCGCCCTGGCGGAGTATCGTCAAGGTCTGGCCGACCATCCCGCGGATGTCGATCTTCGCCGCGATCTGGCTGATCTCCATGGCAGTCTCGGCGACTACGAGGCCATGGACCTGGTGCTCGCCGACGCCGAGGCCCTGGCGCCGCGCGACCCCGCCATCCTGTCACGCCGCCTAACCGCCGGAATCGCCCGGCAACTGCCGCCCGATCAGATGCTGGCCGTCGCCGATCGGCTTCTAGCCTTGCGGCCTGCCGACCAAGCGACCTTGCGGCAGAAGGCCAACCTGCTGATCCGCCTGGGCGAGCGACGCGAGGCGGTGACGGTGCTGCTCGAGACAATCGAACTCAACCCCGCCAACGTCGCGGCCTGGACCGGGGCGATGTCGAACCTGCTCATCCTGAACGAAGCCGGGCGCGCCGCCACTCTGGTTAACCGCGCCCGCGCCACGTTCCAGGGCGAGACGACGGGCGACCTGATCGCCATGGCCGAAATCCTCGAATCCGCCGACCGCGGCGACGAGGCCGTCGATCATGCCGAACGCGCCGTCGCCGACGATCCCCAGTCGGGTGCGGCTAGGTTGGTCGCCGCCCGACTGTGGGAAAGCCGCGGCCTCTATCGCCGCGCCTGGCCCCACCTTCTGGCCCTGCAGGATCTCGAGGCCAGTCACGCCCGCGCCGCGCTGACCTTCGCGCGGGTGGCCCGGGCGCTTCACTACGTCGACGCCCATCCGGTCGCCGGGGCGGAGAACGACCGGTTTCCCGACGCCATCTTCGATCGCATGAGCCGCGTGGCGATCCGACGGCGGTTCGACGAGGCCGAGCCGCTCGCCTTGCACGTCACCAGTTCCCTGGCCGCTGGCGGATCGGAGCGGCAGGTGGCGTTGACCGTGCGGGGCTTGGCCGCCGCGCCCGAGGCTCTTCATCCGGAACTTGTGGTCCAGGACCCCAATCCGCTCGCCGGGCGCGATTTCTTCTTGTCGGCGGTGCGGGCGAGCGGCGTCCCGGTATCAACCCTGGTCGACATGCGAGGCGAAGGCGCGGTCCGCGAACTCATGGCGACGTCGACCGGCCGGCGCGCCGAGATCAGCCTGCTGTCGGCCCTGCCCACCGAAGTGGCCAACGTCGCCCTGCCTCTCTACACCCTGATCGTCCAGCGCCGGCCGCGGGTGGTTCACCTCTGGCAGGACGCCATCGTGGTGGCGGGCGGAGCCGCCGCCATGCTGGCCGGCGTTCCGCACATCGTGCTGTCGACTCGCAGCACCCGGCCGATCGAGCGGCAAAGGGCCAGACCCTATCTGATGGCGGGCTATCACGCCTTGTTGCGCTATCCGGGCACGACCATGCTCAACAATTCGCTTAACGGCGCTCGCGACTACGCCGACTGGCTGGGGATCGAACCGGGGCGCATTCAGACGCTTCACAACGGGTTCGTGTTCGATGAACTCGCCGCGCGGGCCGATCCGGAACTCACCGCGCGCGTGCGGCGGGAGCTCGGCGCGGGCCCCGATGACGTGGTGATCGGCGGGGTCATGCGTTGCTCGTTCGAGAAACGCCCCGAGCTTTGGTTGGAGACGGTCATCCACTTGGCGGAGAGCGATCCGCGCATCCGCGGCGTTCTGGTGGGCGAGGGTCCCATGCGGGCCGAGTTGCGGGCGCGCGTCGAGGCGGCGGGGCTCGGCGACCGCATCCGGTTGGTCGGCCGCCAAATTCCCGTCGAACCGTGGATGAATGCCATGGATATCCTGTTTTTGTCGTCGGTGACCGAAGGGCTGCCCAATGTGCTGATCGAGGCCCAGGCGCTGGGCGTGGCGGTGGCCACCATGCGCGTCGGCGGCGCGCCCGAAACCGTGCTTGAGAACGAGACGGCGCTGGTGATCGACGAGGGGCCGGTCGATAGAATCGCCGGCGCCATGACCGCGCTTACGCGCGACGCGGGACGGCGCGAACGCTTCGGGGCGGCCGGCGTGAAATGGACCGCGACGGCCTTCAGCCTGGACGCGGCGGTCGCGCGGTTGGGCGAGATCTATGCGGAAAGCTGACCCTTCGGTGAGCGGCGAAGACGCCCGCTACCAGCGGGCCATCCTGCGTCATTTCCAGGAGCGGCCGGACGAAGTGTTCTGCCGGCAGGTCGGCGACGGCGGCGAGACGACGATTTCCTGGCGCGACCTGGAGGCCGATTGCGGCAGGTTCGGCGGCGCCTACGAGACGGCGGCCCTTAAGCCGGGCGATCAGGTGCTGATCTTCCTGCGCCATGTGCCGGAGCTTTATGGCGCCTTCTTCGGCGCCATGCTGACCGGCCTCACGCCCGCCTTCATGCCGTGCAGTTCGCCTCGCCAGGATCCAAGCCTCTATTGGCGATCGCATCAGGCGCTGCTCACGCAGATTCGGCCCGCCGCCGTGATCACCGACGCGGCCACGCTGGGGGAAATGCGGGCGGCGGGATTATCGCTGGAAGGCGCGGCCCTGGTGCTGATCGAAGCCTTGCCGGCCGCCCCGCTCGCGGCCCGCCTGGTTGCGGAGGATCGCATCGGGCTTCTGCAGCACAGCTCCGGCACCACCGGATTGAAAAAGGGCGTGGCGCTGAGCTTCGCGGCCATCGCCCGGCAGGTCGAAAGTTACGCGGCGGCGATCTCGCTGGCGGGCGACGATGTGATCGTCTCCTGGCTGCCGCTCTATCACGACATGGGCCTGATCGCCTGTCTGATCCTGCCGGCCTATTTCGCCACGCCGGTCGTTCACCTCGACCCCTTTCACTGGATCGGCCGGCCCGACACCTTGTTCGAACAAATGGTCAAACGACGCGGCACCCTCACCTGGCTGCCGAACTTCGCCTTCGAACACTTAGCCGCGACGGTGGCGCGCCGGGCCGACCGATGGGACCTGTCGGGCATGCGGGCGTTCATCAACTGTTCGGAGCCATGCAAGGCCGCCACCTTCGATCGCTTCGCCGCCGCCTTCGCCCCGTCCGGGGTGCGCCCCGACCAGCTCCAGTGCTGCTACGCCATGGCCGAAACCGTGTTCGCCGTCGCCCAGACCGGGATGAGAGGCGGCGGCGCCGTCGCCCTGCCCGCCCGCATCTGGGTCGATCCGGCCAGTCTCGACCGGGGGTGCGTCCCCGCCGCGGTCCCGGCCGGGCAGGGCGTCGAACTCATCGAGACCGGACGCGTCATCGAGGGCCTCGATCTCACCGTCCACGACGAGGCGGGCGAGATCATCGAGGCGGGGCGGATCGGCGAGCTGGGCATCGCCGGGGCCTTCCTGTTTTCCGGCTACAACCGTGACCTTGCCCGCACCGCCGAACGCCTGCGCGGCGGAGTCTATTTTTCGCGGGACCTGGGATTTGTTCGCGACGGCCGGCTCTATGTGCTGGGCCGGATGGACGACCTGATCATCGTCAACGGGCGAAACCTCTACGCCCATGAGGTTGAGGCGCAGATCAACGGCGTCCCCGGCCTGAAGCCGGGCCGCGCGGTGGCGCTGGCCTGGTTCGACCCCAGGATCGGCAGCGAGACCCTGGTGATCATGGCCGAGCGGGCGCGCGCCTCGGCCAGAGCCGACGAGGCGGTTCGCCGCGAAGTGATCGGCCTCGTCCATTCGATCTTCAACGTCACGCCCCGGGCGGTGGAGCTGCTCGAAGAGGGCCGGCTGGTGAAGACCTCCAGCGGCAAGATCAGCCGCAAGGAGAATCTGGCCCGCTATGCCGCCGCGCAGACCGCCTCCGCCGCGCCATGAGGCCTTGCGCTTGACGGCGACGAGTCCAACGTCCATCGCCGCCTGGGCGGGCGGACGCGCGGCCAGCTAGGGGACGACGGATGCTTGTTATCGACTTCGCGCGGCCAGGCGGCCCGACCGAGCGGGTCGGCGTGATCGGCAGTTGCCGGGTCCACGACCCGCTCAAGGAGGTCGCGCGTTCGGGGCGCGGCGCATTCAAGTGGTCGGCATTCAACAGCTTCACCCACACGCCGGCCGAGGCGGTGCAACACATCGCCTTTTGCCGCGGGCGCCTGGAGATTCCCGAGCCCTTCTCCCCTTACATCCTGCGCCAGGACAAGGTCCCCCTTCTCGACGACCGGCTGCCCAATCTGGTCGAAAGCTGCACCACGTTCATGGTCGAGATGTCGGGTTTGGACTACCTGAGGTGCGGTTATTACACCTTCAATCAGGACTATTTTTCCCAGCAGTTCGTGCGCGGCGCGGGCCTGGAGGTGCTCGACTGGCATCGAAACCTGACGGCGGTGGCGCCGGACCCCGAAAGGGCGCGGGCTGCCCTGGCGTCGCTGGCGGCGAGGGGCAAGCGGCCCGGCCCGGCGACCGAGGAAATCCTTTCCGCCTTGCGCAGCATTCCGTTGGACGCGGAGACCTATCAGGCGGAACTTGGCGAGGTGATCTTCCAGCCATCCAAGCGCTGGATATTCGTGCCCCACTTCAACATCTCCGAGGATCCGGGCGAGCAGATCGCCAAGCGCGTGGTGCTGCGCGACCTGCTCGAGCTTGCCGCCGCGGCCCTGGGCCGCGAGTTCTACGATCCCACCCCCATCGTGGCCCGGGCCGGGCGGGCGGCCGCGCTTGAAGGCGGCGGGGCGGACACCTATCATTACGCGCCGTCTTTCATGCCGGTCGTGGGCGAGGGGCTCTACGAGGCGATCATGAAAGAGCCAGCGCCGATCACGCCAGGGAGCGCGCCGCATGCCTAGCCAGATCTATTGGGTCAAGCGCGATGTCGGGCTGTTCCGCAAGCCCAAATGGGTCGTCCTGTTGGGGCCGCTCAAGTTCGGCGAGTATCCCGATCGCGACACCGCGGTCGCCGCGGCGATCGCCGAAGCCGAGCGCACCAGCATCCTGGGGCGAACCACCGAGGTCTGGGTGAACGACGGCGCGGGCTTCATCTTCGAAAAGAGCTTCCAGGCCCAGAAGGGCAAGGACAAAAAAGGCGGCAAAGAGGAGGAAGACCTCACCGGCGAGGAGGATATCGTCTTCACCGTCGACGAACCGGCCACCGACCCCAACGCCTACTGACCACCCCGGCTAAAGGGCTCCGATGGCCGATCGGGCTATCGAGAGCGTCCGGCTTTTCTCGATCACCTCGCCGCCGACACTCTTGAGGAACGCCCAGCTCCGGTCGTCGTAGACGCCCGGCGTCAGGTTCAGATAGATTTGCCCTCCTTCGGCGAGGACGTTGTCGCGCAGATCCGCGAGCAAGAAGGTCCAATCCCCCACCGTCCATGGCCCGCCGCCCTTGGCGTGGGTCGAAAAGCAGGTCATGAACGAGGTGATTAGGTCGAAACGCCCGGAAAGAGCGGGCAGCGCGATGCGGGCGCCTATCCGGTGATCGGTCTTGCGAACGCCGAAGAAATCGCACAAGTCGTCGTAGACGTGCCGCCGGGGACCGGGCGCCGCCGGGGGGGTCGCCCCGGGCCCAAATGGTATATCGAGGCCCAGGGTCTCATGGCCGAAATATTCGGCCACCATCTGAAAGTGGCCGGGACCGGCGCCCAGATCGAGAATGCGCAGCGGCGCGGATCTGTGCAGCCCCAGGCGAAGGGCGTGATCGAATTTTCCCCCCGCCCAGGTGGGCGTATCCAGATATTTCAATCGGTTGCCGTCCTTGCCGATCGCCTCGGCCGCAAGATGAGCGGCCTGGATCTCGTGGTAGAGGCCGGTGTCGAACCGCTCAACGAGAGCCAGAAAGAATCCGGCTTTGGCTTGGCGCGCCCAGTGCGGCTCGTCCCTGAACGGTTCGGCGGCGGCTCGCGCGACCTCATCGAAACGACCGAACACCGCCGGCAACCATTCGTCCCGCAGTCCGGGGACCGGAAATGGCGTCAGACGGGCCGATCGCCTCTCGATGTTCATCTCGCCGCGTCTCCGCCCGCGTCCGTGATTGCCCCATCGCCGCTCGCCGCACTATAGGTCAAGCATCCTGGGATCGGAAAAGAACTGTTAAGACGGATGCGCGGAGAAGCCCGTTGAACTCGGCGAACGCGAACCTCGCCGACGAAGGGGCGGTCGCCGATCTTTTGGCCGACGATGTCGTCCTGTGCATCGTCGGCCTTGGCCAATCTTGGATGCAAGGCGGCAATCGCGACCGCGCCGACCCCCTGGCCACGCCGACGGCGGAGCACCCCGGCTACGCCCTGCAGCTTGACGCCTCGCCCCGGCCACGCCCCGACTACACCGCCCGCCTGATCGACCTGCACGAATGGGCGGGCGGCGATCGCCAGCGCGAACGCCCTTTGTCGGGATGCGCCGACGCCGTCGAACGGGCGCTCATGGACAAGGTGGGGCGGCGGATTCCGCTATTGATGATCACGGCGGCCAGGGGAGGTTCGACGCTGGCCGGCGGCCTGATCCCCGACGACGGCCTGTTGCCCGGCGCCATGGTCTACGACTGGATGCTCGCTCAGGTGGGCCAGGCGGCGCGACTCCTCGAAGGTCAAGGCAAGCGCCTGGCGGTGGTGTCGATCATCGCCGCCCATGGCGAAACCGACGCCCAGTTGGGGACCTCCGGAGAGGCGTTCGCGCACGGCTGGCGCCGGGTGCGCCGTGAGGCCGGCGCGGCCATCGGCCACCTCACCGGTCAGCGGCGGCCGGTCCTCCTGCACGCCTACCAGACCGCCGGCCTGGATCGCCGCTCACCCCAGACCGATGGCTGCTCGACCGCCAAGGTGGCCTGGGCGCAACTAGCCTTGGCCGATGCCGATCCGCTGTGCCGCTGCGTCGGGCCGGTTTATTGGGCCACCGCCGGGCCGGGCGATTTCGCGCATGTGACCAATCGCAGCCTGCGGCGGGTCGGTTTGCAATTTGGCCGCTATGTGTTCGACGATGTTTTCGGAGAGGGAAGGCGGCCCTTGCGCGTCGAGGGCTTGGCGTGGGCCGACGCGCGCCGCCTGCGGGTGAGCTATGAACGCGAAATCGTTGTGGAGCGCGACGATGCGCGGGTGAACGTCTCCGACCTCGGGCCGGGGGGCGGCTATGGTTTGGAATATCGGGACGCCCCGGCGCCGCCGCGCGTCACCGCCCTCACCGTCAGCGCCGGCGACCCGCGCGTACTGGAACTCACCCTCGATCGCCCGCTCCCCCCCGGGGGCGGCCGACTGTTGGTTGCGGCCCACCCCACGGGACCGGGCGTCGGACGCGATACCGGCGGCCGGACCGCCGTGCGCTCGCGCGCGCCCCTCGAACGCGATCCGCAGGACGCCTTCGAGCTGTACGATTGGGCCTGCGTCGAAGCGCTTGACCTGCCCCCTTCGCCCGGCCCCGCGTGACCGGCGACCGGGCCGACGGTCGGTCAGGCGTCGAACATCCAGTCGAGCTCGCGCAGCGGCGAGGCGGCCAGCGCCTCGCGCAAGCTGGCGAGGTTGGGCACGGCGCTCGCCAGATCGTCGGGGGTCGCCTTCGTGAAATACGGCCGCGCCTGGCGCGACACCGGCAGGCCCAGCCAATCGCATACCTGTTCGGCGAGGCCGACGCCGCCGTCCCGCAACTGCCCGTACTCCACGTCCAAGGTGGGCGTGGCGGGCGCGAACCGGGCGAGCATCGCATCGGCCTCATTGGCGCGCGCCGCCACTTCGATGAATTGCGCCGTATTCAGGGGCGTCGGCCCCAGAGGCTCGGAATCGCTGCGCACGCCCCAAACCGCCACGCCGGTCCGCGCCCGGCTCTGCGCGGCGTATATCTGGGCCCGAAGGAGCGAAACGGCGACCTTGACGATGTTGTGGCGGCGCAAGCGGATGAGCGACACCGAAAGCTCGGCCAGCAGATCGCTCAGCCGGGCCGGATCGCCGACCGAAAGGACGTTCTGCTTGCAGCCGACCAGCGGTGGCCTGTCCTCGCCGTCATAGAAGGCGCGCGCCCAGGCAAGCTGCGCGTCGGCGTCGCGCAGCGTGTTGAAGTTCTCGTTGGCGAACTTCCGGGGGATCGGCCCGACAATCTGGCCGATGCTGTTGAACAGCAGGTTGCTGCCTACCCTTCCCCAGGGCATCATGATCAGGAAACGCGCGCCAGCTGTCACGGCTTCTCCGGAGCGCGTTCGGGTCCGTCGCCGTAGAGGGCCAACAGGTTCTCCATGTAGCGTTCGATGCCGAAGGCGCGCAGCGCGCCATCTCGCGCTTTTTCTTTCGCGGCTGATCGCCACGCTTCATCGGTCAGGCACCCGACGGCGGCCTCCGCCAGGGCTTCGGGGGTCGCGGCGGGCGCCAAGCGGCCGGTCACACCCGGGCGGAAGGTTTCGCGCGCCCCGCCCACATCGGTGGATAGCACCGGCACGCCGGCCAGCTGGGCCTCGACCAGCGAATTGGGTAGGCCTTCACTCAGCGATGTCAGCATAAAGAGATCGAAGGTGACCAGATAGTCGGCGACGTTCTTCACCTGGCCGGGAAAACGAAACACCTCGTCGAGGCCGAGCGCGGCCACCCGCGAACGCGCCTCCTGCCAGAGCGGGCCGCCGCCGACCATGACGAAGACGACGCCAGGGAGCCTGCGGTGAATGGCGAGCGCCGCCTCGATCCACAGGAGCGGTCGCTTCACGGCGTGGAAGCGGAAGGCGGTCCCCACGACAAGGGCGTTGGCCGGCAGATCGAGTGCCGCGCGCGCCGTGTCTCGGTCGGGCATACCGCCTTCGAGTTCCGCGAAGCCATTGTAAAGCCTTTTGAATTTGGGCGATCGCGCCACCGACCACCAGTCCGCGTAGTCATCGGCGCTGGCCTCGGCGACAAACAGAAGCTGGATTTCCGGCCGCTCGAGCGCTCGTCGATAACAGTGCGGGTAGGAGCGGACCAGGTTGCGGTCGCTCGACAGGTTGATCGCCCGCATGTGGTGGAAATGGACGAAGATACGCGGGCAGCCGGCCAGCAAGCCCGCGTAGGCCGCGACGATTCCAGGAAGATCGTTCCAGGCGTGAATGACCCTTGGCCTCTCGCGCATGACGATCTCATAGGCCGCCCATACCCGACGGCCCAGGCCGATCGGCAGGAGCGAAACCGGGAATTGCGGATTGCCCTGGCCCGCCAAGACGGCGATGTCATCGGCGTCCGCGCCGCTCTCGGCCAGATAGAAGGCCGACGCGGTCTCCGGCTTGAAGTTGAGCAACGCCATGCGCACCCGTTCGAAGGCGCCCGAGGCCATGACGGCGCTGTAGCTGTTGGCGAAAATGCGCTCCATGCCTCCGCCGGCCAGCGAGGTGCCCACCATGACCAGGGCGTTGGTCGGCTCGTATGGAACCCTGGCCGGCAGGATTTCGTCGATGAGATGGTCAAAGGCGATCTCGGGCGTGCCGAGCATCGCGTAGAGATGCGAATAAGTTGTGGTGCCCGGCAGGTTGGCTCGGGCGTCCAGTTCGGCGCCGGCCGCCACATAGTCGAACGCCTTGGCGGCGGCCCTCGCCCGCCACGGTGAGTTCGCTCCGATATTGACTTCCCGCGCGCGCAGCAAAACCGGAGCGTCGCGCCCCCATTGGTCGCTCGACAGGGCGAGGTCCGACGCCTCCCGCAAGGCCACGTCCTTGAATCGGCTGGTGCGCGGAAGAGCCTCCCAGGCGGCCATGTAATGTTTCAGGGCCACGATCGTATTGCCCATTTCCCGATAGTAGCGGCCCAGCCACAGGCCCCGTTCGGGCGTCTCCCGCGCCACGGCCAGGAACCGCGCCACGGCCCGATGGTGCAGGCCCTCGTCGATGGCGTGACCGGCGTTGGCGGCCCGATTCAACGAGATGACCAATCGATAGGCCACTTGGGTAGACTTCGGGCCGGCCCCCAACAGGCCTTCCGCGGAGGCGACCAGGGCGTCATATTGGGCGAGGGCGAGCTGGAATCGCAACAGGATGTCGGCAAATCGCTCGTCGCCCTCGAAACGCCGAACGAAGATGTCGACGAGCCGCAGCCCCGACGGCGAGAAGCCGCGCGCCGCCTCCTGCTCGAGCAGGCGCATCGCGGCGGCGGCGTTCACCTCGACGCCGGCCAGGTGGGCGGCCATGGCCGCGTCGAGCATCGCTTCGTCACAAACGGCCCGCGCCTGATGAAAGGCGGTCAGATCGCGTTCGGCCGGCGGTTGGCTGGACGAGATTTCCAGCAGCTCGGAAAGGCGCAGAAGAACCTCGCCCTCGCCGCTCCCGCGTTTCATCGGCGCCGTCATGCCGACAGCACCTCGTCGGCGGCCGCGCGACCGCCTTCTATGCACGCCATGAACAGTGCGCCCGCCGCGTGCTGTTTCTGGAATCGGTGCACGTTGGTCGGCGCGGGGTCCGATTGGCGAGCGAGCAGGCGGCGCGCCCGCGCCACCGTGTGGGCCAGATCGGCCTCGTCCAGGCGCTCCCGCCGGCTCTCATAGAGCGCGATGAGACTGGCGTGCGCGCCCAGCATCGCATAGGCGCGCGCCAGAAGGGTGAGGACTTTCGGCGAATCCCTCTCGTCCGGCGCCAGCACCAGGAAGTGCCGCACCGCCTCCCGATAGAAATGCAGGCGCATCAGTTCGCCGCCCCTCACCGCTCCTTTGGCGTGACCTTCCAGCCGCCGGCCATAATACTCCAATCTCGCCCGGCGTATCGGTTCGTTTTTCTCGCGCAGGGCGCGCACGAACGCGGGCGCTTCGGCCAGATCGCCGAGCCCCAGATAGAAATACTCCGCCAGGTCGAGCAGCCCGGCGTAGAGCGACGCCTCGGCCCCGCACTGAGCGGCCAGAAGGCGGAATCGCGGATCCTGATAGACCTCGAACCACAGGTCGGCGGCCTCGAACCATTCACCGCAGACAGTGGCGCAGATCGCGTCGATCAGCGGGGTGCGCGGATTCAGCACGATGGAATCCAGACCGCCGCTCACTGCCTCCTCCATTCCGGACATTCCGTTGCGGAGGACCTGGGCGATCGACGCCCCGGTGGTGGCGAATACGGACTCCTCCACGACGGATGGGCCGCGACCCTGCGGAACCACCGGCGCCCTGTCAAGACGTTCCTGGCGCCGATCGCCGGTTGGGAAATGGGCGATCACGTTTCAGGCGCCGGCCGATTTTCCGCCGCGTGTCCATTCTGGTAGAGCCTGCGCCACATGACAGGCTGGAAGCGACCATGAGCGAATCCGAACGCCGGCCGGCGGTGCTGGTGACGGGCGCGGCGGGCTATATCGGCAGTCACGCCGTGCTGGCCCTCCAGGACGCGGGCTTCCCGGTGGTGGCGCTCGACGACCTTTCTACGGGATTTCGCTGGGCCGTGCCGGCCGAAACGCCCTTCGCGCGCGGCGACATCGCCGACGAAGCCCTGACGGCGCGGCTGATCGCCGAATACCGGATCGGCGCCATCATGCACTTCGCCGGCTCGGTCGTTGTCCCGGAGTCGGTGGAAAATCCGCTCAAATTCTATCACAACAACACGGTCAAAAGCCGCGCCCTGCTGGCCAGCGCGGTGGCGGCCGGCGTGACCCACTTCGTGTTTTCCTCGACCGCCGCGGTCTACGGCCTGCCGCGCTCGACGCCGACCAGTGAAGACCGCGCCACCGCGCCAATCAGCCCTTACGGCCAGTCCAAGCTGATGACCGAGACAATGTTGCGGGACGTCGCCGCCGCCCATGCCCTGAACTATTGCGCGCTCAGGTATTTCAACGTCGCCGGGGCCGATCCGGCCGGGCGCGCCGGCCAATCCACCGTGGGAGCCACCCACCTGGTCAAGGTGGCCGTGGAGGCGGCGTGCGGAAAGCGCGACGGGGTCGATGTGTTCGGCGACGATTTCGCCACCCGCGACGGGACTGGCGTGCGCGACTACATCCACGTGGCGGATCTGGCCGCCGCCCACATCAGCGCTTTGGACGCCCTGATTGACGAACCGAGGGTCAGTCACACCCTCAATTGCGGTTACGGTCGAGGTTTTTCGGTGCTTGAGGTTCTCGACAGCGTCAACCGGGTCGCCGGCGTCACGCTGACCCGGCGCAAGAAACCGCGCCGTCCCGGCGACCCGGACGCGCTGATCGCCGACAACCGGCG
>JBPCMA010000061.1:0-12522 GCA_051002715.1 Caulobacteraceae bacterium | reverse complement strand
AAGGCCCATCCCGAGATGATGAGCGGTGACGATTCGATGTCCAAGCCGCAATAGCGGCCCGAAGGTCAAGCGTTTCTGGCCTCTGATCGATCGAAATTCGCTTCGACCGTGTCCCGCCCCTTCACCGGGGCGGGATTCGATTTCCAAGGCCTTGCGCCACAATCTTGCCGAAGGTCAGGCCCGCGACAGGCGGTAGAGGCGGGGAGTGACGCCGAAGCGCGCCTTGAACAGGGACGAGAAACGTGCGCCGTCCCCGATTCCGACGGCCGCGGCGACGCTAGCCACGTCGCAATCGGCAGCTTCCAAAAGAAGCTGGGCCGTGTCGAGGCGCAGGCGGGTCAGATAGCGGTGGGGGCTAAGGCCCGTGGGTCGTTTGAACGCGCGGTAGAATTGCGCCCGGCTCAGCCCGGTCAGGGAGGTCAGTTCGGCCAGCGCGATGTCGGATTTCAATTCGGCGTTCATATAGTCGATCACCCGGCGCAGGCGCCAGCCGGACAAACCTCCTTGACGAACCGCCCGCGACGGCGGGCCCCGCGCCACCCCGGTGGAGTGGTCGCTCAGCAGGGCGGCGGTCAGGACAATCATCAGACTGTCGGGATAGAGACGCCCGTTCGCCCCACGCTCGTCCAGAGCCGCCAGCAGCCGTCGGAACAGACGCTCGATGAACGGGTCGCGCACACCGACCGCATCGACCAGTTCGCAGGCCCTTGGCTCGCGGTCGAATTCCTCGGCGGCGATCTGGTGAAGCAGGGCGGTGCTCAGGGTCAGGTGGGCGAAATCGACCGGCCCGAGGGTCACCCAGCGATTCGCCTGGCCGGCGGCCAAAACGGTAAGAGATCCCAACTCGACATCGTGGGCGCTCCAGCAACCCTCCTGCCAGCGCCGCACCTGCTTGGCGCCCCCGAGATGCATGCACAAGAGGTTGTCGCTCAGGGCGGGCTTGTGCATTTCCGCCAGAGCGCCGGTATAGCGGCGCAGGCGCGCGTGCCCTTGCTCGTCGGGTGGGGAAGCCAGGACCGGGGCGGGCAAGGTCGCGTACCAAGCCGCCGGCGAGACCGTGGCGCTTGCTAGAATCTGACTCATGAGCCGTCGCGGTCGGACATCAAGGCGACTACGGCGTTCGAGCCAGGGTCTCTGGGCGCCAAAGTCCTTCCTTCCGCCATTGCCTGGCCCCGATGTCGGCCCATGGCCCTCAAACGCATGAACCAAGCCGAAAGTTACATCGGCGCCAACCGGCCAATCCACTGGCCATGGCCATTCACGCGACGGCCAAAATCTCGTTCGCCGGCGCCAGTCTCACCAAGTCGGGCCACGCGAGCGGGACCGGCGAACCAAATCGGCGACCGGGCATTGGCCATGTCCAACCTCGGAAAGGCTTCATGACCGATCACATATTCATGGCCGAGGTCGTCCAGCCGGTGCTGGTCAAGGAGGGCGCCCTGTTCCTGGTCTGCCGCGCCGACGGCGGTGTCACCAAGGCGTGCGGATCGGGCCTTGGGATATTCTATCGCGACACCCGTTATCTAAGCGCCTACGAAATCGGCGTAGGCGGCAAGCCGCCTCTGACCTTGATGGCGAGTTCGGCGCGGGGGGACCAGGCGGTTCTCGAACTCACCAACGACGCGGTCGAGCAGTTGGATGGCCGGCCGCTCGAGGTGCAGAGCCTGGGCGTTCACTTGGAGCGGACCGTCGATGGCGAACGCCTGACCGTCACCGACATGTTCACCCTGCGCAATTTCGCGCCAGAATCGGTCACTTTCCGCCTGAGTCTGACCATCGACGCCCTGTTCGAGGACATTTTCGAGCTTCGCGGGGCCAAGGCGGTCAAACGCGGCCCGCCGCGCGCGGTGAAAGGCGACAAGAACGGCCTGGGGTTCGATTACCTGGGCGCGGACGGTGTCGCCCGGCGGACGGAAGTCGGCTTTTCGCGGCCCGCCAGAACGAGCGGTCGCCGCGGAGCGCGCGTGGCCGATTTCGACTTCGCCCTGGAGAGCCAGGCGAGCGAGTCTCTGACCGTCACCTTCGCCGTGGACGAGGCCGGTGCGCCCCGGGCGGCGCCTCCCCCGAGCCCGGCCTTCTACGACGGCGTGAGCGTGGAGAGCGACGACGCGGTGCTGAACCTCGTGACCGAGCGCTCCTTTCGCGATCTGGCCATGCTGCGCACCGGGCTCGAGGACAACTTCATCGCCGGCGGCATGCCCTGGTTCGTCTCTCCGTTCGGGCGCGACAGCATTCTGGCCGCTCTGCAGACCCTGGCCTTCGATCCCCGGCCGGCGGAAGGCGTGGCGCGCCTGTTCGCGACCTATCAAGGCCGGCGCCGCGTCCGCGAAACGGGCGAGGAACCGGGAAAGATCCACCACGAACTGCGTCTGGGCGCCATGGCCCGGCTGAAGGAGGTTCCGCACCGGCCGAGCTACACCTCGGTCGATTCGACGCCACTCTATCTGATCCTCATCGGCGAGCACGCGCGATGGACCGGCAGCCTCGACCTCTTCCGCGAACTGCGCCCCGCCGTCGACGCCGCCCTGGCCTGGATGGGCGGGGACGGCGACAGCGACGGCGACGGTTATCTGGACTACAGCGGCGACACCCCCGAAGGGCCGATCAACCAGGGGTGGAAGGACTCCACCTTCGGCATTCCGCGCGAGGACGGCGGGGTTCCCAAATCGCCCATCGCCCTGTGCGAAGTCCAGGGCTACGTCTACCTGGCCAAGACGCTGATCGCCGAGGCGTTGCGGGCCAACGGAGAAGACGCCGCCGCGGGCCGCCTCGAGGGCCAGGCGAAAAAACTGCGCGAGCGCTTCAACCGCGAGTTCTGGATGGAGGACGAGGGCTGCTACGCCCTGGCGCTCGAAAGGGGCGGGCGGCAGGTCACGGCGGTCGCCTCCAACGCCGGCCAAGCCCTGTGGTCTGGCATCGCCGATGCGGACAAGGCGGCGCGCGTCGCCGATCGTCTGATGGCGCCCGACATGAATTGCGGCTGGGGCGTCAGGACCCTTTCCGAAGGCGCGGCGGCCTACAATCCGCTCAACTATCACCTGGGTTGCGTCTGGCCGTTCGACAACGCGCTGATCGTGGCGGGTCTGCGCCGCTACGGTCTCGACGAGGCGGCGCTGACCCTTTTCCAGGCGGTGGCGGACGCCGGCGGCCATTTCGCCCTGGGCCGGCTTCCTGAATTCTATGTGGGGTTCAAGCGCGAGCCCGGCCTCTTTCCCGCCCGCTGCCCCTTCGCCGAACCGATGCAGGCCTGGTCGGCCGGCGCCGTTCCCTACATGCTGGCGTCTCTGCTCGGCCTGACCCGGGTGGGCGACGAGGCGCGGATGGAGCGGCCGGTCCTTCCCACCGGTCTGAGCCGCCTGGCCCTGCGCGGCCTCACCTTCGGGAACGCCCGCGTCGACTGCGAGTTGAAGCGGGGCGCGGACGGCGCGATCGCCGGAAAGGTCACCACCGCGCGGGAAACGGACTGATGAGCCAAAAACCGCTCGCCGCTCAACGCGCCATCGTCACCGGCGCCAGCTCGGGCATCGGCGCGGCGATCGCACAGGCCTACGCCGAGGCCGGCGCGGCGGTTCTGATCAATCACCACGACGACGCCAAGGCCGCCCACGCCCTCGCCGACGTCATCGTGGAGAAGGGCGGCCGCGCCGTGGCCGCCGCGGGCGATGTCTCCCAGGCTAAGGTCGCCGAACGCCTGTTCGATGTCGCCCGCGAGCATTTCGGCGGGGTCGATATCCTGGTCGCCAACGCCGGCCGCCAAAAGGACGGCGCCTTCACCCAACTGACCTTGGAAGACTGGCGGGCGGTTATCGATCTGGACCTCACGGGTTCCTTCCTGTGCGCCCAGGAGGCCGTGCGCCGCTTCCGCCGCCCGGGCCTCGACCCAAAACGCTCGGCGGCGCTGGGCAAGGTGCTGTTCGTCAGCTCGGTCCACCAGGCGATCCCATAGGTCGGCCACGCCAACTACGTCGCCGCCAAGGGCGCAGTGAAGATGCTCATGGAGACCATGGCCCAGGAATTGGCGGGGGAAAAAATCCGCGTCAACGCCATCGCGCCGGGCGCCGTTCGGACGCCGATCAACAAGGCGGCGTTGTCGACGCCCGCCGCGCTGCGCAAACTGCTGAAACTCATCCCCTACGGCCATATTGGCGAGGCGGACGATGTGGCTAAAGCCGCTGTCTGGCTGGCCTCGGACGAAGCCGACTGTCTGGTCGGAACGACCCTCACCATCGACGGCGGCATGAGCCTCTATCCGAGCTTTCGCGACGGCGGGTGAGGTAGCTTTCGCACGCCGACCCGCCTCACGCGATGGCCCGCGATTCGCCGTTCTTGACGAGGGCGAGAATTCGCAGCGCCGGGTCGCTTGACGCGGCATGTGTGATCGCCACGGCGTTCACGGCGGCGCCGTACCCGGAGCCGGCTTGGGAGGGGCCGGGACCTGTCCTGGCGTCGCCCTGACGCCCATCGCGGGTGCGACGGCGCCGATCAGCGGGGTCGGGACGCCGCGCGGTTGGGGCACGCCTGGAGCGGTGTTATACGTCGCGGCGACGTTCGAAGGCCCCGCCTTGGCGGTTGCGACGCCGCCCGTGACGGCGGGAGCTTGGGTCGTCATCACGGACCGGCCCGGCGAAACCGATTGCGTGGGCCCTTGCGTCGGCCCTCTCGCGCCCCCGGGCTCTGTCGCGGTGGTCGCCATCGCGGGAAGGCTGCGAGCGGCGACCGCCGCGGGGTCGGTCTGCCGAAAAACGGTCGCGCCGCTTGGGTCGGTGACGCTTTGCGCCGGCGCGGCGCCGGCCGTGGGGGCGCCAGCTCCGCCTCCGCCGACGACGGCGGAAGTTGCCTGAGCCGGGGGGCTGTTCCCGCCAGCGGCGTTGGCGTTGTATTGACGCGTGACGGCTACGCCCAGCAAGACTAGGATCAGCGCGGCGCCCAGGCCGATCGTGACCCAAGTGGCGGGGGAGAGCCGTCGCCCGCGCCGACCATCGCGCGATTCCTCCTCGATAAAACCGCCCGATCCCAACGGAGGCGCTTCGCCGGGCACCTCGCCTTCAAGCCGTGACATTACCGCTCCCATTCCTGTGAACAGACGCCCAACGTTCCAGCGCTTCGCCGAGTTCCGGCCGAGCGCACTAGCCTCCCGCCGGCAAATCCAGCCGCCAGACCGCCTTTCCCACCGAAAACAATCTCAGACCGCCGCCAGGAGTGGGCAGAATGCGGATCTTGTTCGTGGCCACGCCCATGCGGGCCGGTCGCCAGGAAAGGCCGCCGTCGCGGGTTTCGTAGCCCCCGGGATCGCCGCCGACCCAGCCGTGTCGCGCGTCCACGAAAGCGACGCCGTACTCGATCAGCGCCTTGTCGTCGGCCACCGGCAACTCGCGCCAGGTTTCGCCAGCGTCCTCGGTCTTGGCCACAAAGCGGCGCACATTGGCGGGATCGGGATCGTAGCTGAGCACTGTCACATAGCCGATGTCCGGCGTCGGAAAAGCCAACTTCCAGGTGTTCTCCATGGGGCGGCGGCTTCGGTAGACGGTTCGCCAGGTACGCCCGCCGTCGCTGGTCTTCAGCACCTGGGCGTGCGAGCGGCGCTCGTCGGAGGCGGTCGCGCCGGCGATGAAGCCGGTGCTGCGGCTAACGAACTTGATGTCGAGAATCATGCCGGTGAGGCGGCTCATGTCGCGGCTGGCCCAGGTTCGCCCGCCGTCGAAGGATTCCATCATCGCCGCCGGGCCGCCAACCCGTCCGGCCGCCCGGATGGCGACCACCCGGCCCTTCACCCGCAGGATGTCGATGGCGCACACACCGGCCATCTTGGGGCCTCTGGGCGCGGGGACGGGCGTCCAGGTGAAGCCCCCGTTCCGGGTGACGTAAAGCGGATTGGGGTCGGTCACGCCGGGGAAATAGCCCGGCCCCACATTGCCCATGAAGCCGGTCCTGGCGTCGATGAATTCCAGGGCCCGCACATAGCTCCCCCTCTTGCGGAAGATCTCTCGCCATGCGCGGCCGCCGTCGGTGGTCTCGTAGATGCGGCCCAGGCCATTGCCGTACCAGCCGACGTCCGGCGAGACGAAGGCGATGGCGTCCTGCTTGTTGTTGAGGGTGTAGGGGACCGTGCGAAGCTTGACCCACGCCGGACGCGCGAGCGGGGCGGCGGAGGAGGGCACGGCGCCAAGGATCGCGAGCAGAGCCGGCAAGACGGCGGGGAAAGACCAGAACCTAGGGAAGGCCCTCACGCCAGTTTGGCCCGCAGGTCGCGTAGGCACGAGCGCAGGCTCTCCTCCATCGTCGGGTGATAGAAGGGCAGGTCGAGCACGGCGCCGACCGTCATTTCGAGCTGGGCGGCCCAGGCCAGGAGGTGAGCCAGATGCTCGACCTCCGGCCCGAAAAGTTCGCCGCCGACGATCACGCCGTCGGCGCGGCGGGCGTAGACGCGCAGGACGCCGGCGCCGCGTCCGTCGATGCGAGCGCGGCCATTGTCGTCGTTGCAGCCGATTACCCAGTCCGACTGCTTCTTCGGATCGAAGCCGCCCCCGATGAAGGCGAGGTCCGGGTCGGTGAAGACGACGCTCAACTCCACCCCCGGCGGCCGGCGCTCGATCTTCGGATAGCGGGCGGCGTTGGCTCCCGCCAGTTCGCCCTGGGCCGAGGCCTCGTGCAAGACCGGCCGCGCATTATTGGCGTCGCCGGCGATGAAGACGGCGCTCTGGCCGCAGCGCAGGGTCCGCGGGTCGAACAGGGGGACGCCGCGAGGACCCAGCTCCAGCCCCGACGTGTTCAGGTCCAGCCCTTCCAGGGCCGGCGGCCGGCCCGCCGCGTCGAGAATATAGGGGAAGGTTCCCCGCCGCCTCTTCCCCGCCCCGTTCGTCCAGGCGATCGCCACATCGCCGGCGCGATCGCGGCGCGCCTCGACCTCGACGCCGAGGTGAAAGGTAAGCTTCTTGCCAAATGCCGCGCGCGCCGCCGACGCCACCTCGGGGTCACGCGCCCCGCCGACCGCGTGGCCTGAATCGAAGACGGCCACCCGCACGCCTAGTCTGGCGAAGGCGACGGCCAGTTCGAGCCCCAGCGGCCCGGCGCCGATGACGGCCAGGGACTTCGGCAGATCGACCAGGTCGAACACGGTCTCGTGGGTCAGGAGCCGCTCGCCGCAGGCGTTGCGTAGATTCGGCGGCACGGCCGGCCGGGCGCCGACGGCGATGACCACGGCGCGCGCCTCGACGCGGGCGTGATCGTCGACGGTGAGCGTCGTCGGGCCGGCGAATTGGGCATGGCCGGCCAGTTTCCGCCCCGCCGGAATGGCGGCGACCTCCTCGAGCACCCCGGCGACGAAGTGGTCGCGTTGCGCCTGGACGCGGGCCATCACCGCCCGCCCGTCGATGCGCGGCTTGCCGTGGACGCCAAGGGCGCCGGCGTCCCGCATGTCGCGAGCGGCCCTGGCCGCCGCCAGCAGCAGCTTCGAGGGCATGCAGCCTACCCTGGCGCAGGTGGTGCCCCCAGGGCCGGCTTCGATGAGCAGGGTTCTGGCGCCGGCCCGCGCGGCGGCGCGGCGGGCGGCGAGGCCGGCGGTGCCCGCGCCGATGATTGCCACGTCGCAGGTGAGGGTTCTCATCTAAGGGCCGTCCTTCGCCAAGGTTTCTCCATCAACGCCGGCGACGCCGATTGGATCGGCGCCGGCGGGGCATCGGCTCGGGCAGGCGCGATTCGACGTTCAGACGGCAGGCTCGCCGCACCCATAGGCGCGGGCAAATTTCGGCCTTCCACGCCCGACCCACCCTAGAAGGGCCTCGCCGAACAGCCAGATGGAAATCCCCAGCAGGCCGATATCCTTCAGCAGAAACTGGCCGGGCACGGAGGAAATGGCCGGAAAGCCGCCCGCCATCGGCTGGCCGACGCCCGGCGTGGTGAAGAAGAAGCTGAGGGTGATCAGGAAGGTGATCGCCGCCATCGCCCCACCGACCACCGAGGCGAGGGGCGCGACGGGACGCGCGGCCAGGAGGACGGCGGTGGCGATCTCGATTGCGCCGATCAGATAACTGGCCCCCTGGATGCCCAGGGCGGCATGCGTCCAGCCGACCAGCGGGCTGTTGGCGATGAATGGGGCGATGCCGGTCGCCTCGTAGGCGGTGAATTTCATGCAGCCGAACCACAGGAAGATCAGCGCCAGCCCATAGCGCAGCCACCCGCCGGAAAAGCCGAAGATTCGCGCCCCCAATTCGCCGCGCGGCTGGCCAGTCCGCGCCTTGATCAGCGATGCGCCCAGGACGAACAGCGAAATCCCCAGCAGGCCGACGTCCTTCAGCAGGAACTGGCCGGGCTTGGCGGAAATGGCCGGAAAGCCGCCGGCCAGGGGTTCGGCGACGCCGGGCGTGGAGAAGAAGAACGACAGGGTGATCAGGAAGGTCAGGACCGCCATGGCCCCGCCGACCACCGACAGCCACGGTTTGACCAACCCGGCCAGCAGCAGAATTCCGGTGGTGATTTCGTAGACGCCCAGGATGTCGCTGGTTCCCTGGATGCCGAAAGCGGCGCGCCACCAGCCGATCAGCGGGCTGTTGGTGACGAAGCCGGCCACCCCGGACGCCTCGACGCTGGTGAACTTCATCGCGCCGAACCACAGGAAGATCAGCGCCAAGCCGCATCGCATGACCAGGGCGCCGAGGGATTCGATGCGCGCTCCGGCGGCGGCGGGCGAACCCGCCGGATAGGCTGCATAGGCGTCGGGCAGGGCGGCGTCGGTCATCGGATTATCCCTCGAGGTTTAACGGCGTCGTCAGGTCGCTGGTTGGACCGGCGTGGGGGGCATGAGAACCTTGTCGATGACATGGATTTCGCCATTGTCGACGGCCATGTCGGGCCCAGTGATGTTGGCGTCGTTGACCATCCAGGCGCCGTCCTTCATCCGCAGGACGACCGGCTCGCCCATGGTGGTGGTCGCCGCCGACAAGGGCGCCTTGAGATCCCGGGTGGTCAGCCGGCCGAACAGGGTATGATAGCCGAGCACCTTTTTCAGCATCGCCTTGTTTTCCGGCTTCATTAGCATGTCGAGCGTGCCCGGCGGCAGGGCGTTGAAAGCCGCGTCGGTCGGGGCGAAAACGGTGTAGGGACCCGGCTGGGCCAAGGTCGCGTCCATGCCAGCCGCCGTCGCCGCCTTGAGCAGGATGGTGAACTGGCCCGAAGCCTTGGCCGTCTCGACAATGTTTTTCGCCGATGCGGCGCCGGCGAGAGTAAGGGCGAACGCCAATGCCAGGGGCGGCCAGAATTTCATGGTTGGGATTCCTTACTTTCCTGTCGGCCACGCCCAGGCGCGAGCTTGCGGTCCGAACGCATCAAGTCCGATGTGAAATGCGAGCCGCGAGCCGCGGTTCACCCAAGCCGGCCGATGGCCGCGTTTCGCGAGACTAAGGCGCTCTGGGTGAGACTTTCGGCCCGTTTCACTCCCGCAGGAGCGGCAGAGCCAGGCCCGGCGCCGGCCCCGCCGTCAGCAGTTCGCGGCGGAAGCGGAAGAGTTCGGCCGGCCGGCCGCCGGTGTCGGCGTCCATCCTTCCTAGGCCCTCGACCAGGGCGGTGCGCTCCACCACCCGGCGGAAGTTCTGCTTGTGCAGGGGGACGCCGGCGATCGCTTCGACGGCGCGCTGCAGAGCCGACAGGGTGAAGGCCTCGCCCATCAGTTCGAACACCACCGGGCGGTATTTCAACTTGCCGCGCAGGCGGCCCAGGCCGGTGGCCAGGATGCGCCGGTGGTCGGAGATCATAGGCTCGCCCAGCACCGCCGCCAGGGCGGCCGGTGCGGCCGGCGCGCCGCCCTGAGCCCGGTCGCGGTCGCGCGCCGCCTCGGGCGCCAGGCCCGCCCCGTAAAGGAGCTCGTAGCGCTCCAATACCCGCTCCTCGTTCCACGGCGCGCCTTCCAGGGCGAAGAGGAGCCTGGCGCGGGCGCGGCGCGCCTCGGACCTCCCGCACCATCCGGCCAGCGCCGGCGCGATCGCCTGGTCGATCGAGGCCGGCCGGCCGGGCCGCCAGTCTTCCCACGGAAAGAACCTCGACCACGACGACCAGGCCGCGCCCTCAGCGCGGGTGTCTTCCGCCGACGGGGCAAGGGCGAGATAACCCACCGAGATCACCCGCGCCTGGCCCGCCCCCACGTCGGCGCGCGGGGCGTCGCGCCCCTTGTCGCCGAAGGTGTAGAGTTGTTCCACATAGCCCAGCTCGAAGCCGGCCTGGCGGGTCACGAACTCGCGCAGGGCCAGTTCGAACGTGCGGTGGTCGAGGGGGTCGAAGGGGCCGAACGGCAGCCCCTCCAGGGTCGAGGCCTGCTCGGTCCGGCTGTCCCTGGGGCGAACGGTGAGGACGCAGCCGCCGCCGGCGCGCAGGCCGACGATCACCGTCGAGAGCCCGATGACGACCGGCGTGGTCATTCGGTGTCGAAGGCGGCCGCCGTCTGAGAGTAGCCGGCGGCCTCGGAGAGGATCTGGTAGCGCTGAAGGTAGCGCGCCTCGGCCTCGGGCGGGGCCAGGGGTTCGATGGCCAGGGCGTAGCCGCGCGGCGGCGTTCCGAAGAGCGTCAGGGCCTCGACCGGCTCGAAGCCGGCCAGCTGGGTCGCCTCGAAAAACGCGCAGGCGCGGTCGGCGGCCTTGATCAGGTTCGTGATCGGGCCGGGCGCGCGCGCCGGCAGGCCGAAGCGGATGTGGATCGCCCCTTCCAGGCGCGCCTCGAAATTGCGGTAGTCCAGGCCCAAGGCCGTCTTGAACGGCGAAATCATGTCGCCGATCACATATTCCGGCGCGTCGTGCAGCAAGGCTGCTAGGCGCCAGCGCGGGGCGAGGCCCGCCTGAAGGTGGGCGGCGATCTCCTCGACGACCACCGAATGCTGGGCCACGCTGAAGGCATGAGCGCCGGTGGTCTGGCCGTTCCACCTGGCCACGCGGGCCAAGCCGTGGGCGATGTCCTCGATTTCGATGTCCATGGGGGAGGGGTCGAGCAGGTCGAGCCGACGGCCCGACAGCATTCTTTGCCAGGCGCGGGGCTCGGCGGCCTTGGAGCGTCGGCTGTGCAGCCCTTTCGCCACCGGGCCGTTCCTCTCATGGTGAGGCTTGGCCAGATGGCCCATCGCTTGACAAAGATCAATGCGCGGGGGACCGCTTCGCGTGAGGAGACCTGTCGATGGACTGGGCGAAAATCATGGCGCCTCTGTCGGGCGGCGAGGGGGACGGGCGCATCGTGGCCGCCGCCGCCGCCCTGGCCGAACCGTTCGGTGCGGAACTGGCCGCCGTCCACGCGCCGGCCGACGTGGCCGACCTGATACCGTGGATGGGCGACGGCTTCATGGGCGGCGTGCAGGCCACCGCGATCGAAAGCATCCGCCAGGCTTGCGCCGAGGGCGAGGTGGCGGCGCGGGCGGCGCTCGACGCCTGTCCCTATGGGCGCAAGAGTTTCACGGCGCTGAAATCACCGGTGTCGGCCGCCATGGCCATGCACGGCCGGCTCTCCGACGTGGTTGTGTTCGACGACGCGGCGGCGCGCGGCAAGGGCCCTCTGGCGGACGCCTTCCAGCAGATGGTGGCTGGCGAGCAGCGGCCGACCGTGCTGGCCCGGGCCGGTCTGAAGGTCGGCGGGGTGGTCGCGATCGCCTGGGACGGCGGCAAGGAGGCGAGCCGCGCCATGCGTACCGCCCTGCCGCTGCTTCACAAGGCGGCGCGGGTGATCGTCCTGGCCGCCCCGGGCGCCTCGTCGCGCAAGTTCGACCCGGAGCAGTTGCGCGAATTCCTCGCGGCCCGCCAAGTCGATTGCCACGTGGAGACCCTCACCAATAGTGGAGACGCCGCGCCGGCGCTCATCCAGGCGGCCAAGGCGGCCGGGGCCGATATCCTGGTCGCCGGGGCGTTCGGTCACGCCCGCCTTCGTGAGTTCATGTTCGGCGGCGCGACCCGCACCTTTCTCAATGCCGACGGCCCGTCGCTCTTCCTGTCACACTGACCCAGACCCTGGAGTTTCCATGTCCCTTTCGCGTATCGTCATGAGGCTGGCCCGCAATCCCGGCACCGAATTCGCCGGCGGCGACGACCATCGCGGCTACGCCCTCAGCGCGCCGCTGACGCCCGACGGCCGCCTCGACGGAGCCGCCTACGCCAAGGCCCGCGAGGCCTGCGTGGTGCGCCGCTTCGCCCCCGACGAGGATCCGGTCGACGGGCGCCTGGCGAGGCGCGGAGCGCGCTGGTTCTTCGACTACGAGGAAGAGGGCGCGGCCGACGACGAGCCGGTCTATCGCCTGGGCGACCATCGCTTCGTGGTGGGCGAATATGTCACCGTCACCGACGAGGATGGCCGACCGCTGACCTACAAGGTGGTGGAGGTGGCCAACCCCTAACAAGCTGAGGAAGAAGTCTCACGCGGGAGGTTATTCTTTTGGGAATTATATACGAAACTAGACGAAATCGCTTGCCCCCTCTCCCAATTTACGTTACATAATTAGACATAAGGAGGCGGGAATGACGCATAAAGCTCCAGGGAGAAGTGATCGTACCGGCCTGACGG
>JBPCMA010000060.1:0-4118 GCA_051002715.1 Caulobacteraceae bacterium | reverse complement strand
GGACCGGGATGGACATACCTCTGGTGGACCTGTCGTGGCGCCAGCCGCGCAGCAGGGTAGCTAAGTATGGACAAGATAACCGCTGAAAGCATCTAAGCGGGAAACTTACCTCAAAACAAGGCTTCGCCGAGAGCCGTGGTAGACCACCACGTTGATAGGCCAGGTGTGGAAGCGCCGCGAGGCGTGCAGCTTACTGGTACTAATCGCTCGATAGGCTTGATCGTTCTCATTAAAACTCATGCGCGCCTTGATTTGTCCGCGCGAGATACGCTAGTTAAATCTCGCGATTGATGTCTTCTTTTGCATCCTCTTCGTTGACCTGGTGACTATTCCGGAGGGTCCCCACCCGATCCCATTCCGAACTCGGTCGTTAAGCCCTCCAGGGCCGATGGTACTTCGTCTCAAGGCGCGGGAGAGTAGGTCGTCGCCAGGTCTACCAAGAGGATGCGCGTCCACCCGACCCTTCATCACGCCTTTTTTCTCCACCGGTTTGACGCGGGGTGGAGCAGCCCGGTAGCTCGTCAGGCTCATAACCTGAAGGTCACAGGTTCAAATCCTGTCCCCGCACCCAATCCTCCGACGTCAATGGCCCCTCGCGGGGCCATTTTCGTTTCGGCGAAACGTGTTGCGCCGGAGCGTCTTTGCGCTAATTTTCGACCGTCGGCGGGGAGAACGACCGATGGACCGAAGATATCTGCTGCGGGCGGCTCTCGCCGTTCCATTCGCCGCGCCGGGGTTTGCGGCGCCCATCCTGGCGGCGACGGCGACGGCGAAGGCGGCGCGCCGGGTGCGTCCGACCGATCCGGCGTGGCCCGCACCCGCCGCCTGGGAGGGACTGAGGCGCCGGCTGGTGGGCCGCCTGATCGAGCCCCGCCCGATGTTCGCCGATTGCCGGACAGAGCCCAAGGAACACGCCTGCCGGGACGCCCTCTCGCACCTGACCAATCCCTATTACATCGGCGACCAGCCGAGCGGGACGCAGGTGTCCGGTTGGCTCGACGCCTGGTCGCCGGCCGCCAGCGCCTATGCCGTGGCGGCCGAGGTTGCCTGGGACGTGGCCGCGGCGGTGCAATTCGCCCGTGACCACAACCTGCGGCTGGTCGTCAAGGGCGGCGGCCACAGCTATCAGGGCACGTCCAACGCCCCGGATTCCCTGATGATCTGGACCCGGGCGATGAACGATATCGCCCTCCACGACGCTTTCGTCGGCCAAGGCCGCGCGATATATTATCGGAAGCCCGTCCCCGCGGTCACCGTCGGCGCCGGCGCGATGTGGATGGACGTCTACAATGCGGTGACCACCAAGGCCGGCCGTTATGTCCAGGGCGGCGGCTGCACGACGGTGGGCGTGGCGGGCCTCGTTCAGAGCGGCGGGTTCGGCAACTTCTCCAAGCGCTTCGGCACGGCGTCGGCGGCCTTGCTGGAAGCCGATATCGTCACCGCCGATGGACAGATTCGAACCGTTAACGCCTTCCAATTCCCCGACCTCTTCTGGGCCCTCAAGGGCGGCGGCGGCGGCAGCCTGGGCGTCGTCACCCGCGTGACCCTGCGCACCTTCGACCTGCCCGAGCGCTTCGGCTATGCGAGCGCCACGATCAAGGCTTCATCGGACGACGCCTTTCGCCGGCTGACCGAGCGTTTCGTCGCCTTCTATGCGGAGAGACTGTTCAATCCCCATTGGGGCGAGAGCATCACCATCCAGCCGGGCAATCGGCTGAAGATCTCCATGGTGTGCGCGGGGCTCGCCGAAGCCGAGGCGACCGGCGCCTGGCGCCCCTTCTTCGATTGGGTCGCCGCCTCCCCGGCGGACTTCACCTTCACCAGCAAGGCCGAGGTCGGAACCGTCCCGGCGCGCCGCTGGTGGGATGCAGAGGCGCAGCGGCGCGCGGGGTCCAAGTCGGTGGTGTTCGACGATCGGCCCGGCGCGCCGGCCGACCACGCCTGGTGGGCGGGAGACCAGGAACAGGTCGGCGCCTTTCTCTACGCCTACGATTCGCTGTGGCTTCCGGCCTCCCTGCTGGATGGCGAACAGCGTGCGAGGCTGGCCGACGGCCTCTTCGCCGCCAGCCGCCAGGCGGCCGTCATGCTCCATTTCAACAAGGGGTTGGCCGGCGCGCCGCCGGCGGCGATCGAGGCGGCTCGGAACACCGCCGTCAATCCGGCCGTGCTTACCGCCTTCGCCCTGGCGATCATCGCCGATGGCGGGCCGGCGCGTTATCCGGCCCTGGGCCTCGCGCCGATGGATCAAGCCCATGCCCGAGCCACGGCGCGGGCGATCGACGCGGCCACCGCGGCTCTGCGCCCCCTGGCCCCGGCGGGCGGCTCCTATCTCTCCGAGAGCAACTATTTCAACGCCGACTGGCGAGGGGCCTATTGGGGATCGAACTACCCGCGCCTCGCGGCCGTAAAAGCGCGCTACGATCCGGACGGCCTGTTCACCGTCCATCACGGCGTCGGCAGCGATCAATGGAGCGCCGACGGGTTCACCCGGCTCGCCCGCGCCTGACCTCCGCGAAGATCAGGCGCGATCACTTGACAATATCCACCTCGCTGCTCCCGATGACGGTCGACGGTTTCGGAGATGAATTAGCCATGGCGCTGGACGCCGATACGCTCGAGGCCGCGCCGGCCGGGAACGATCTGGGCTTCGACCCGGCGGCCCTGCGCCGGAAGTATCGCGCCGAGCGGGACCGCCGCCTGCGCCCCGACGGCAACGATCAATACCTGGAGATCGCGGGTGAATTCGCCCGCTATCTGGGCGATCCCTACGTCGCGCCGGGCTTTTCCCGCCCCCCTTTGACCGGCGAGGTCGAGGTGGTGGTGATCGGCGGCGGTTTCGGCGGCCTGCTGGCCGCCGCCCGCCTGCGCGAGGCCGGTGTCGCCGATATACGCATCGTCGAAAAGGGCGGTGACTTCGGGGGCACCTGGTACTGGAACCGCTATCCGGGCGCTGCCTGCGACATCGAATCCTATATCTATCTGCCGCTCCTTGAAGAGATCGGCTACCTGCCGACGGAGAAATATTCGCGCGCCGCCGAGATCCTCGCCCACGCCCGCGCGATCGGGCGCCATTTCGACCTCTACCGCGACGCCTGCTTTCAGACCGAGGTCACGCAACTCAGATGGGACGAGGCGGCCGGCCGGTGGATCGTCTCGACCAACCATGACGACGCCCTGCGGGCGCGCTTCGTGGTCATGGCCAACGGTCCCCTCAACCGCCCCAAGCTGCCGGGTATTCCAGGCGTCGAGACTTTCGCCGGCCATGCCTTCCACACCAGCCGCTGGGACTACGCCTACACCGGCGGCGACGCGGCGGGGAACCTCACCGGCCTCGCCGACAAGCGGGTGGGGATCATCGGCACCGGAGCGACGGCCGTCCAGTGCGTGCCCCATCTGGCGGCGACCGCGAAAGACCTCTTCGTCTTCCAGCGAACCCCCTCATCCATCGACGTGCGGGCCAACCGGCCCACCGATCGGGACTGGGCGACAAGCCTGACGCCGGGCTGGCAGAAGAAGCGGATGGATAATTTCAACGTCCTGGTCAGCGGCGGGGTGCAGGAGGAGGATCTGGTCGCCGACGGCTGGACCGACATCATCGGCAACCTTCTCTTCCTGGCGCGCAAGAAACGTGCGGCCGGCGAGAGCGTCGATGACCCGGCCGCCCTCATGCAACTGGCCGATTTCCGCAAGATGGAACAGGTGCGCGCCCGGGTGGACGCCATTGTTCGGGACCCCGCGACCGCCGAGGCGCTCAAACCCTGGTACAACCAATTCTGCAAGCGGCCGTGTTTCCACGACGAGTATTTGGACGCCTTCAACCGGGCAAACGTCACCCTGGTCGATACCGGCGGCCGCGGGGTCGAGGCGATCAGCCCGACCGGCGTGACGGCCGGTGGCCGGTCCTACGACCTGGACTGCCTGATCTACGCCACTGGCTTCGAGGTCGGCACCGGCTATACCCGCCGCGCCGGCTATGAGATCTACGGTCGCGGCGGCCTGTCGCTGGCCGACAAATGGGCTGGGGGCGTGGCCACCCTGCACGGCCTGATGAGCGCCGGCTTTCCCAACTGCTTCATCATGAGCAACGCCCAGTCCGGCTTCACCGCCAACTTCCCGCA
>JBPCMA010000059.1:0-9287 GCA_051002715.1 Caulobacteraceae bacterium | reverse complement strand
ACCCCACGATCTCGCCGTCCGCCTCGTTGATCAGTGTCAACGATCCCAGGCCCAGCTGCCCGGCCCCGTTCAAGCTATTGTCGACATTGGTGAGCGTGGCCGCGCCGCTGGAGCCAGTGATGATGTTGTCGGCCTCGTTGCCAAGGAGGATCAGGCCGCCGCCGGACAGCGTCGCCCCCGCCGCGCCCACCACGACGCGCGTATCGGCCCCCGCGCCTTGGATTCCGATCTCGCCGGCGTTGGCGATCGCCCCCTGAAGGGTCAGCGCCGTGCCGTCGTACAGAATGAGCCGCGCCTGATTGGTGATGGCGGAAGCGCGGCCGTCCAGTTGATTGCCGGCGGTGTAGGTTCTTACCAGGATCTGGCCGCTTCCCGTCGATTCGAGCGTCCCGCCGATCAGGTCGGCGCCTTGCAGGGCGACGTGTGAGCCGTTCCCCGCCAGGATGACGCCGCCGCTCGAACTGTCGATGGCCGTGTTGCGGACGATCAGGCCGCCCGCCCCCGCGCCCTCGATGAGCCCGGCGTTTTCCACCGGGCTCGACCCCGTGGCGATCACCAGGGCGACGGCGCCGGTCGCGTCGATGATCCCCGCCGCGCCGTTGGAGAGCCGTAAGACGAGGCCGCCGCCGCCGATCTCTCCGGCCCCGGCGATGGTGTTGTCGATGTTCCTCAGCGTGGCGCCGGCTGCCGAGGCAAGGATGCGATTGTTCAAGTTGTCGCTCAGCGTAAGGGCGCCGCCGCCGATCAGGTTGGCGCTCGACCCGCCGACGATCAGGCGGGTGACGGCGCCGCCGCTATCGAGGCCGATCGAACCGATGTTCGCCACCGTGCCGCCCAGGGCCAAGGCGGCGCCGTCGCCCACCACGATCGCCCCGCCGTTGGACCCGCCTCCCGTGCCCAAGGCGGCGGTGAAGGTCCCGCCGGTGATGTCGAGAGTGGCGTCGGCGGCGGTCTGGATACTGTTGACGCTCTGGCTGGCGCCAGCCGTCACCGTGAACGCCGCGCCGCTCGGCTCGAAAATGGCGTCGTTGGCGGCCCCGGGGGCAACCCCGCCCGTCCAGTTGGACGCCGTGGCGAAATTTCCATTGACCGCCTTGGCCCAGCGGATCGGGGTAGACGTCATCACCGTATCGACGACGAGTCCTTCGAGCCTAGCTGCTTCGTCGATGTTGTCGGCGTTGGTGATCTGAATGACCAAGGTGTTCATCCCCGCCACGAAGTCGCCCGCCCCGTTGGACAGCGGATGCAGGACCTCCCAGTTGCGGGACGTATCGGCGCCGATCTCATGGCCATTGAGATAGACCGCGCCATTATCGTCGGCGGCGAACTGGCCGCCCGCGAGGGTCGCGTCGGCGGGATTGTAGCCAGTCAGGTCGAAATTGTAGGTGAAGGTCATGTCGCCGTTGTCGCCGGCGTTCGGGTCGGCCGCGATCCAGGAGGAACCAGGTCCGTTGGCCAGCCAATAGGGGCTCCAGTCGGCCTCCCCTGGCGCCACGGTGTAGGCGATCGGGGCGTTCTTGTAGTTGTCGGCGTGGCTCACCGTCCAGTGGGCGTCGGGAAGATCGCCGGCCGTCTGGATGGCGCCCGAGGCGTTCTGGCCGGTCGCCAAATTGAGGCTGAAGCCGCTGAGCGGGGTGGTGTCAACGACGGTTCCCTCGAGCCGGGCCGCCTCGAGATTGTTGTCGCTGCTGGTGATCTGAATGACGAGGGTGTTCACCCCAGCCACGAAGTCGCCCGCGCCGTTGGAAAGCGCAGAGAAAGAAAGCCAACCCGGGTATGGTGTCGAGCCCAGCGAATGGCCATTGAGAGAGACCGTGCCCACGTCGTCGATGGCGGTCTGGCCGCCCGAAAGGGTCGCGTCGGCGGGGTTGTAGCCGGCCAGGTCGAACTTCAAGGTGAAGGTCATGGCCCCGTTGGCGGCGGTCTCCGGATCGGCCGCGATCCATGAGGAATTTGGGCCGTTGGCGAACCATGGGTCCGAGCCCAATGAGGCGCCGTACCAGTCGGCATTCCCGGGGGCCGTCGTATAGGCGATCGGGCCGTTCTTGTAGTTGTCGGCGTGGCTCACCGTCCAGTGGGCGTCGGGAAGATCGCCGGCCGTCTGGATGGCGCCCGAGGCGTTCTGGCCGGTCGCCACATTGAGGCTGAACCCGCCGCTCGCCGTTTGGGCGGCGCCCACGGGGCCGCCTGGAGTTTTGAAGTCGACGGCGGCGAACGTGCAGGTCGCGGCGGCGGCCGCGCCGAGGACGGTTTCGTCGGCGGGGCCGCGAACGATGCCGGCGCTCCAGTCCGGAGTATCACCGAAACCGCCGGCGCTCCGCTCGAGCCAATGTGTCTGAGTCATTCTCGCCTCCTCGCGCCGGTTCCGGCCGGCCGCCCATCTAGCGCAAACTCGCGTCGGCCGTCAGCCCCCGCCGCCCACCGCCTGGGCCAGGCCGGCCAGCTTGCCGGCGTTGATCTTCATGCCGTTGGCCAGGATCATGTCGCCGGGATTCATGCCCGCCGGGCAGGGGCCCAGCCAGGTGGCGTCGATGTCGGTGACGTGGCCGCCGTTCATGGCCGGGACGCTGGAGCCGGCGGTGTCGCTGTGGGCGTGGATGCGGTAGCGCGCCGCCAGATCGCCGCTCAGGGTTCCGCTGGTCGTGGTGACGCCGGCCTCGCCCATGTCGCAGGTGGAGGCGAAGGCGTAGCCGCCGCCCGGCCGGCGGACGACGGCCCGGCGGGGGCAGGCGCTCCGGCCCATCCTGCCGCCGAACAGGGAGAGCCTGGCCTCGCTGGCCGCGTCGACGCACACCCGCACCCGCCCGACGATCGCCAGGGCCGCGCCGTCGCGGGTCATGCTCTGTTCCCACAGGCCGGCCTTGCGGGCCGGCGGCTGGACGGCCGCCCGCCCCGCGCCGGACGTTGGCGCGCCGACCCCCGCCCTGCCGCACCCGGCCAGGGCCAGGGCCGACGCCGCGATCAGGGCCATCCTTTGCATGGAAACGTCCTCCTCGCCTTTTCCGGGCCGTCCCGCTCGGCGCGGAGCCTAATTCCAATTTCGCCCAAACGGAAACCGAGCTATCTGGATGGCCCGCCCGCGCCATCATTCGCGAGAAAACCCATGACGCCCTTCCGCGACAACCCGGCCGCCCGCCGATTCGAGCTGGACGAGGCCGGCCACACCGCCTTCGCCGACTATCGGCGCGAGGACGGCCGGCTGATCCTCGACCACGTCGAGGCGCCGCCGGCCCTGCGCGGCTCGGGCGCGGCCGGGCGGCTGATGGAGGCGATCGCCCGGCAGGCCCGCCAAGAGGGGTTGTCGATCACGCCGCTCTGCGGCTACGCGGCGGCGTGGCTGAAGCGCCGCCCGGAATACAACGATCTGGTGGGCTAGATTTCATTGATAAATTTAAGGTTCGAAACGCTCGTCCTCTGTTCCGGTCTCGCCGCCGTCCTCCTCGCCGCGCCGGCCCTGGCCGCCGAGCCGCCGCACGTCAAGGACAGTTCGTTCACCGAACCGAGCGGCGAGCGCGTCCTGCAGGAATCGATCGTCGTCGAGGCGCCGGCGGACTGCGCGTGGAAGGCCTTCACCGACGAGGCGACGATCCGGGCCTGGAACGCGCCTCTCGTCCATGTCGACCTGCGCGGCGGCGGGACGATCGAGGAAAGCTACGACGCCAAGGCCACCCTGGGCGGGCCGCAGACCATCCGCCAGCGGATCATCACCTATCTGCCCGGCCGCCTGCTTGTCCTGCGCAACATCAGCGCACCGCCGGGCTTGCCGGGCGCGGACCTCTATCCGACCATCGTCCAGATCGTCACCCTCGATCCGCTGAGCGACAGCCAGACCCTGGTGACCCTGTCCGGCGCGGGCTACGGAGCGGGCGACCGTTACGACCGCCTCTACGGCTTCCTGCGGCAGGGCAACGCGGAGTATCTGGCCTCGCTCAAGGCCCTGTGCGAAGCCGCGCCCGCGATCGCCGCGCCGGCCGCTCCAGCCGCCCCCCCGCCGCCGCCTGGCCGGTCGCGCCGGTGATCCTGCGATCGCCCGGCGTCTGCTGGCAGCTCGAGACCGCCGGCCGCGCCGCCTTCATCATCGACATGGCCGACTATTTCACCGCCGCCAAGGCGGCCATGCAAAAGGCGCGCCGTTCGATCCACCTGTTGAACTGGGCGTTCGAGGACGACACCCTGTTCGACCCGGGTCCCGGATCCACCGGCCCCGACAGCGACCGCTTCGGCCCGTTCCTCAAGGCGATGGCGAACGGAAACCCGGCCCTGGACGTGCGGCTGCTGTGCTGGAACTCGGCCCTGCCGGTGGCGGCGACGCAGAACTTCTTTCCCGCCCGCGACCGCAAATGCTTCGCGGGCTCGAAGGTCAAATTCGTTCTCGACAGCAAGCTGCCGGCCGGCGCCTGCCACCACCAGAAGATGATCGTCATCGACGACGCGGTGGCCTTCTGCGGCGGCGGCGACATCGGGCCCGATCGCTGGGACACGCCCGCCCATCTCGACGACGACCCGCGCCGGGAGAAGACGCCATCCGACAACAAATGGTTCAATTCCCGTCACGAGGTGATGGCCCTGGTCGACGGGGCGCCAGCCATGGCCCTGGGCGATCTCTTCCGCGAGCGCTGGCGCCGCGCCACAGGCGAGATTCTTGCCGCGCCCGAGCCGACGGCGCCGTGGGCCTGGCCCGACTGTGTAACCCCCGACTTCCACGATATCGCCGTGGGCCTGTCGCGCACCGCCGGCGCCTGGCGGGGATGGCCGCAGCTGGAAGAGACCAAGGCGCTCAGCCTCGCCTCCATCGCGGCGGCCCGGCGCTGCATCTATCTGGAGAACCAGTATTTCACCTCGCCCATCGTCGCCGAGGCCCTGGCCGCGCGGCTCGAGGAGCCCGACGGTCCCGAGGTGATCCTCGTCTCCACCCGGCATTCGCCCAGCTGGTTCGACCAGATGACCATGGACCGCACTCGCTCCAACTTCATCAAGCGGCTCAAAACAGCCGACGCCCATGGCCGGTTCCACATCTACAGCCCGGTGACGACGCGTGGCCGCATCATCATCGTCCACGCCAAGCTGGCCATCGTCGACGATGTGCTGCTGCGCGTCGGCTCGGCCAACATGAACAACCGCTCGGCCGGCTTCGACACCGAGTGCGACCTAACCCTGGAAGCGGCCGGCGCGACGGCGGAGGCCTCGCGGGCGGCCATCGCGTCGATCCGGCTGCGCCTGCTGGCTCATTGGCTGGGCTGTTCGCTCCAGACCATGCGCGAGGCGCTGCAAAGCGAGGGAAGCGTCGGCGCGGCGCTGGAAGCCCTGCGCGCCTGCGGCCACTGCCGGCTGACCCCCATCGAGCCGGTGACCCTCGGCCCGCTGGCCAATTTCATCGCCACCTTCCATGTCGGCGATCCGGTCCGGCCGGCCGATTCGTTCCGGCCGATCAAGCGCCGCCGCGCCCTGGACGACGAGGTCACCGCCCTGGCCCGCCGGTTGAGGCATTGACCTAAAGCGCCAAGCAAAAAGGGCCGCCTCATGAGGCGGCCCTTCCTGAAAATTCCGGTCGCCGTGAGGCGGCCTGATCTACTGCTTGGCGGCGTCCTTGGCAGCCTTGGCGGCGTCGGAGGACGACTTGGCGGCGTCGGCGGCGTTGTCGCTGGCGCTGGCCGCGGCGTTGGCCGCGGTCGAGGCGTCGGCCGGAGCGGGCGCGTTGGCGTCGGCCGGGGCCATGGCGTTGGTCGAGGCGGAGGCGGCGTTGGCGTCGGCGGCGGCGGCGGCGGCGCTGTTGGCGGCGTCATTGGCGGCGTCGGCGGCCTTGTCGGCCGGTTTCTGGCAGGCGGCGACGGAGAGGGCGGCCACGGCGGCGCCGGCCACCAGCAGTTTGCGGAGAACTTCGGAGGTCATGGTTATGGTGTCCCTTGAGGTGATGAAGTGGCGTCAACCACGCGAAAGCGGAAAGCCCGACGGACCCTGAAAGGTTCCCGCCGAGCCGTTCACGTCCGACGACGCCGAGCGCAGCCATAGTCCGCGTCGCCGCCTAAAAGCAAGCGGCGATGCGCGCCGCCGGACGATCGTTCCGCCTCACGGCTTGCGGAAGCGGAAAGCGAACTGGTCGGTCTTGCCGCGGATCGAGGGGTCGAAGACGATGGCGGTGTGCGGGTCGGCCGGATTGCGCAGGGCGTCCGACTGACCGTCGAACTTGAAGCCGGCCCCCTCCACCTCCTGGCGGACCACGGCCGGGTCGATCCGGTGCAGCTTGTCGGCGGTGGCGGTCGCCGGCGATCCGGGCAGGGCGACGTGATCGATGACGATCAACGTCCCGCCGGGCTTGAGAATGCCCAGCCACAGTTTGTCCAGCGCCGGCACGTCGGTGTGGGCCTCGGTGAGGTGGAGGTCGTGGTAGTTCTGCGAGGTCCAGATGAGGTCCAGCGGCGGCAGGGCGGTCATCGCGGCCGGCCCGATGGTGATGACCGAGACGTTGGCGTAGGCCGGGTCGGCGGCGATGGGGGCGGCGGCCGGCTCGGCGAATTTCGACTTGGGATCTGGGACGGCGGCCCAGACATGGCCGCCCGGCCCCACCGCCTTGCTGAGCAGGCGGGTGAAATAGCCGCCGCCCGGCAGGATCTCCAGCACCTTGTCGCCGGGCTTGACCCCGGCGAAGGCGAGCATCTCGGCCGGTTTGCGGGCGCCGTCGCGGGCGGCGTCGGCGGCCGGGCGGTGCGCATCCGCCACCGCGGCGGCGATGAAGGCGGACGCCGGCGCCGATGAGGCGGCCCCGGCGATCGAAAAGGCCGCGGCGAGGGCCGCGGCGATCAGGATATGGCGCATGTCGGTCTCCCGTTGGCGATCGGACATCAACCTTCGCCGCAACGGGCGCGCCGTCAAGAGGCCGCCGCTGGCGCGGCCCGCCTTGCGCTCGCCGGCCCATGATCTAAAGCTCGCCATCGACCGCGATCCTTGTGGAGGCGCACATCCCATGGCTCTTTCACGCCGCTTGCCGCCCCTGGCGCTCGCCCTGGCCGGCCTCGCCGCGCTGGCCGCCGCTCCCCCGCCCAGCCCAACGCCGCCCAGTCCGCCGCCGCCGCCGGGAGTCGACTTGGCCGGCATGGACGGCGCCGTGGCGCCCGGTCAGGACTTCTTCGCCTACGCCAACGGAGGGTGGGTGAAGGCCACCCAGATTCCACCCGACCGCGCCCGCTGGGGCGTGGGGGCGATCATGGCCCAGCGCACCGACCGGCGGGTCGCCGACCTGATCCAGGAGACGGCGGCGGCCAGGCCGTCGGCGGCTTCCGAGGCGCGCAAGGTCGCCGACTACTACGCCGCCTTCATGGACGAGGGGGCCATCGAGGCGGCGGGGTTGGCCCCGCTCGCGCCCACCCTTTCCCGCATCGCCGCCATCGCCGACAAGACGGCCCTGGCGGCGGCGCTGGGCGCCGAACTGCGCGCCGACGTGGACATCCTCAACGCCACCAACCTGCACACCGAACGTCTGTTCGGCCTGTGGGTGGCGCAAGATCTGGACGACCCGAGCCAATACGCGCCGTTCCTGCTGCAGGGCGGCCTGAGCATGCCCGACCGCGACTACTATCTCGATGCGTCGCCGCGCATGGAGGCGATCCGCGCCGCCTATCGGGCCCACATCGCCAAGGTGTTGACCCTGGCCGGGATCGCCGGCGCGCCGGCCAAGGCGGCGGCGATCTTCGCACTGGAGCGGCGCATCGCCGCCACCCCCGTCGGCCGGGCCGACAGCGAGGACGTGAGAAAGGGCGACAATCACTGGGCGGCGGCTGATTTTCCGGCCCGCGCGCCGGGCCTTGACTGGCGCGCCTATTTCGCCGCCGCCGGCCTCAAAAACCAGAAGCGCTTCGTGGTCTGGCAGCCCAGCGCCGTCACCGGCGCCGCCGCCCTGGTCGGGAGCGTCCCGCTGGCGACCTGGAAGGATTATTTGACCTTCCACGCCATCGACCGCGCCGCGCCGGTCCTGCCCAAGGCCTTCGTCGACGAGGATTTCGACTTCTACGGCAAGGTGCTGTCGGGGACGGCGGCGCTCAGCCCGCGCTGGCGCCGGGCGGTGGACGCCACCAACGCGGCGCTTGGCGAGGCGGTGGGCCGGCTCTACGTCGACCGCTATTTTCCGCCGCTGGCCAAGGCCAAGATCGAGGCGCTGGTCGAGGGCCTGATCGCCGCCTTCGGCCGGCGCATCGACGCCCTGACCTGGATGGCCCCGGAAACCAAGGTCGAGGCCAAGGCCAAGCTCGCCGCCCTCGAGGTCGGGGTCGGCTATCCCGACAAATGGCGAAGCTACGCCGGCCTGGAGGTCGGCCCGGGCGCCCTGGCCAATTGGCGGCGGGCCGGCCTTTTCGAATATCGCCGCAACCTCGCCAAGCTCGGCGCGCCGGTGGACCGCGGCGAATGGGTGATGACGCCGCAGACGGTCAACGCGGTCAACCTGCCGGCCATGAACGCGCTCAACTTCCCCGCCGCCATCCTGCAGGCGCCCGATTTCGACCCGGCGGCGCCGGCGGCGGTGAACTATGGGGCGATCGGGGCCACCATCGGCCATGAGATCAGCCACAGCTTCGACGACCAGGGGGCCTTGTTCGACGCCACGGGCAAGCTGCGCGACTGGTGGACGCCGGGTGATTTCGCCCACTTCGAGGCCTCGGCCGGCGCCCTGGTCCGCGAGTTCGACGCCTATCGGCCCTTCCCCGACCTGGCCGTCAACGGCCGCCAGACCTTGAGCGAGAACATCGCCGACGTGGCCGGCCTTGCCGTCGCCTACGACGCCTATGTCCATTCCCTGAACGGGCGGCCGGCGCCGGTCGTGAACGGCCTCACCGGCGACCAGCAGTTCTTCCTGGCCTTCGCCCAGAGCTGGCGCTCGAAATCGCGCGAGGCGGCGCTGCGCCGCCAGATCCTCACCGACGGCCACGCCCCGGCCGAATACCGCGCCGACACCGCGCGCAACATCGACGCCTGGTATCCCGCCTTCGGCGCCCGGCCGGGCCAGGCCCTCTACCTCGCCCCCGCCGACCGGGTGCGGATGTGGTGAGGAAACCCGATCGAAACGCCGCGGGCGGTGCCGCATTCAACAGGAAGCCAGCCCACACGCGGAGGCGCCCAGGAACGCCCTCATCGTCGTCACCAGCGTTGATACCCTCGGGGCCGGCCACCCCACCGGCCTGGGGCTGGAGGAATACGCCGTTCCCTACACCGCTCTGGCCGAGGTGGGGGTGGCGATCACCGTCGCCTCGCCAAGAGGCGGCGCCGCGCCGATAGACCCCAAGACCGCGCCCGATGAC